>DASVCA010000212.1:0-17469 GCA_036381835.1 Micromonosporaceae bacterium | reverse complement strand
GGCGTTCACCACCGAGACGTTGGTGGACGGGGAGTGGGTCAACGCGACGTCGAAGTTGAACCACTACGGGGATGACTCCGATGAGGTGCGGTGGGTTGTCGAGGACACGACGCTGGGCAGTATCACCCGGAATGTGTCCGGCCCGGACGGTGACCTGGCGGCGACCACGTCGGCGACGGGGGATGTCCGGTTGCAGTTGGTCAACCTGCACGGCGACGTGGCGGCGACGATCGACCCGGGACTGACCGAGCCGGAGTTTTTCGACTTTGACGAGTTCGGTGTGCCGGTGGCCGGCCAGGCCGACCAGCGGTATGGCTGGTTGGGTGGTAAGCAGCGTTCGGGTGAGGCGCTGGGTGACGTCATCCTGATGGGGGTCCGCCTCTACTCCCCGGCGTTGGGTCGGTTTCTGCAGGTCGACCCGGTCGAGGGTGGTAACGCCACCGCCTACGACTACTGCGCCGGCGACCCGGTCAACTGCACTGACCTGGACGGCAAGTGGGGCTGGGGCAGCATCAAAAAGGGGCTGTCCAAGGTCGCCAAGGTTGCTTCGTACGCCTCAATGATCCCGGGCCCGATCGGCACCATCGCGGGTGTTGTCTCCGCCGTCTCATACGCCGCCACCGGCAACTGGAAAGAAGCCGCCTGGGCGGTGGCCGGAGCCGCGGCAGCCGTCGTCGGCGCCGGCGCCGCAGTCAAGGGCGCCCGCCTAGCCGTCGGAGCCGTACGCGCCGCAGCTAAAGCCCGCAAAGCCAGCCGCCCAGCCAAGGCGGCACGAGCCGCAAAACGGTGCAACTCGTTCGCACCCGAGACGCCAGTCCTCATGGCAGACGGCACCTATCAGCCTATAAATACTGTGGCGGTTGGGGACTGGGTCACCGCGGTAGACCCCGACACCGGAGAAAGATATGCACGGCCTGTCTTGGCTGTCTTCGTCGGCCAGGGTACCCGGCATATCGTCGGCGTTGACCTCGATTCTCGCCGCGGCGGTGAACTCACCGCTACCGCAGAACACCCGATCTGGATCGATGGCAAGGGCTGGATAGATGCCGTAAAGGTTGCGGCCGGCGATATCGTGATCGGTAGCCAAGGCGAAAGGGCTACAGTTCGACGGGTCCACGATCGCGGCTGGCTGCCGGAACAGACCGTCTACAACCTCAACGTCGGCGACACCCACACCTATGTCGTCGCAGCCGACGGAATGGATGTTGTTGTTCACAACGCGTCCTGCAAGAGCGCGTTGAAGGCAGCGAAGCTGCCGACACGTGGGAAGATCCGGTATGTTCCGCCCAAGGACTGGAAGTGCGGCTGCCCGCTCCCGCACGGTCGACTTAACGGCAAAACGGGGTACGTGGACCGGAAGGGAAATGTTTGGGCCAAAGGGCCGAGTCGGACCAAAGGTGAAGAGTGGGAGTGGGATGTGCAGTTGAAGAATCCTCGGAAGTTCTTTGGTGGCTATGCCAGGTATCTTAACGTTAGCTGGAAGGGTCGTATCACCCACAAGTCCTGGTAAGGGAGGGTCTGTTGGGATCGAGTATCGGAACGGGGTGGGTTGCTGAGCCCGTTGACTGGCATGCGGAACTCCCATTTCGATACGGGGAAATTGTAGTGTTCAAAAATCCGCCAAATTCGGAGAGTGGGCTGTTTATCGGAGACAGTCAAGTGGGAAGGAGGGGAATCGTGATCGACTGCGACGCCATTGATGATTCGGAGGTTGATCCGGCGTACACGGTAGTTGACCTCGAGGACCTGTCTTCGTGGCACCTTCCCATTGAATTTTTGGAGTCGACAGGCGAGTGCGACCCCGGTCGAGCCGGTCCGCGTTACCGCCCAGTCATTCCTGATGGGACGCTTGTTCGAATCAGGGAGTCTGCTCGACTGCGTGGCAATCGTTCAAACATTACTGGCGCGAGAGTGGAAGCCTGCGGTCTTTACTTTGATAGCCCTCTATCGCAACCGGTGGGGTATCTTGTACGGTTGCCGGGGACTGAAGATCTGCATCTGGTATTTCCGGAGGAAATCGAGCAGCTCGTTGATGTCGCCTGACATTGGGTGAGCTTTTGATAGTCGTCACTCGGTACAGATGCCCATGGTGCTTGGATGGGGAGATCGGGGTTGCTGCGCGTGATCGTTGTGCTCCCAGATTGAGGTGCCCGCATGAGTGAGCAATGGGTCAAGTTTGACGGATTGGAGCCGTGGGAGAGGGACATAGAAATCACGGAAGTCGTGGTTCAAGGTGTCCCGATGGATCTACACAATGATTTCTCTTTGGTGGAGGTGACTATCACCTGCGCGCCGCTTGTTGACCTCTGCCTGCACTTCGTCAGAGATGTCGACGGGAAAGTTCTGCATCTCGTCTTCCGAGATGTGAATGAGTTGGTCTTTGTTCAGGGCTCATTGCCGGAATCGCAACCTCGCTTGAGCTGGGATAGCGCCGCAGTGGAAACGTTTTATGGTGTGGAATATCGAAAGCGGGAAGATGGCGCTGCCGAATTCAGTGTCATGCCGGGTCTCCGTCAACCGACCCAACCCGTCATATGCTATCACGGCTGGTTGTGTGACTCGTACCTACACGTACGACGATCGGAGTAACCGTACGCGGAAGGCGACGTTCAATCGGACAGCTACCTCAGTCAGCGGTCACCGATCTGGCGATCGAAATCAGTAAGCCAAGCTATAAAGTCCTCTAGCCCGTGAAGGTAAACATTCGGAGCCGTCTGAATATCCGCTCCCGCAAGGGTATCCAGCGCATCCCAAACCACCTCATCCTCGATATCAACGTCATCATTTAGCAGCCACTCGAGGGCCCAGCTCGCGATCTCCTCAACCCTGGACGGCTCGTCGATCAGCGAGACGCGAGCATCACGAACCTGCCTTCGACTCGGAGCAGTCATTTCACCACCGATCAGAAAATCGGCCCGATCGTTTCACTGGCTGCAGACCAGCCGGGCAAACTCCGCCGTGGTCTGTTGCATCAGCGGACGCAGCCTGCGGGCTACCCTGTGAAACCGTCAACTGCGAGCAGCCGAACAGTTTACCGGGGCAGGGTCTGGAACTTGTTACGACGCATCAGGTACGGCGTCAGCATCATCGCCCGCCACAGGCCGAGCATCTGACGCTGGAGCCGAACCCTGCTGCAGCTGGGACTGAGTTGCCCGATGAGACGCTGCTCGATGACAGTGTGATTGATATTCCAGGGCTGTTGCGCCTGATTGATGAGAGTTGGCATCCCGGATTGTTCGGCATAGCACGGGATTTCTATCGGGGAACGGTGTTTCGTTTCCGGCAGTTGATCTGGGCTGACCGTAACTGGTGATTCCCATGGCAGGACGGGGTTCGGGCGCGCCGCCGGGAATGGCAACCACGGGCCTGGCTCCCAACGGCTAGCCAAAGCTCGGAGACATGGCGGAGGGTCCTCGAAACCTGAGCGACCCCGGGCTTCGCGAAGCCTCGATCGAAAAGATGAGCTATTTCCGTAGGTCGCTGGGCAGGGTGAGTTCGGCGAGGACGGGACGGTGGTCGCTGCCGGGCAGCGGGTGCACCGACACGGCCCGTACGCCGATGCGCCGGTCCACCAGGACGTGGTCGATGGTGACCGGCGGGATCGGGTCGCCGTCGTACGGGCCCCAGGTGCCGGCTAGCCCGGCCCCGGTCGCGTCGGCGGCGTCAACGTAGCCGGTATCCAGCAGCGCCCGCAGCGGCGCGTGATCGAGGGTGGCGTTGAAATCGCCGGCCAGGATGCGCAGCGGCCCGTCGGGGGTGGCCGGCGGCTGAGCGGCCAGGTCGGTCCACCAATAGTCGAGCACGTCCAGCGCGTACGGCGACATCGGGTGGGCCGACTCGACCAGCACCGGTGGGGCTCCCGGAACCTGCACCGTCGCGTAGGCCTGGCTGAATCCGCCCTCGTTTCGCCGGGTCCCGCCGTCGGTCAGCGGAAACCGGGAGTACAGCGCGGACCCGGTGGTGCCGACCTCCGGGTTGGTTTGCCGGTGCGGCAGCAGTTCAGCCAGCCCGAGCCGGTCCAGTGCCGCCTCGGCCTCCGGGGTGAACTCCTGCAGGGCGAGTAGATCGACGCGCTGTTCGCGGACCAGCGCCACCAGCGCCGCCGGATCGGCGGTCCCGGCGAGCAGATTGGCGGTCAGCACCCGGACCGTCGGACCGTCCGCACTGCCGTTGCCGCCGTCGGCCAGCGCCCGCGGGGCGACCACGCTGATCAGGGTTAGTGCGGCCACCGCCGCGACGCCCGCCGGCCACCAGCGCTGTAACGCGAGCGCCAGCACCAGCGGAGCCAGGCTCCACGCGGCCACGTACGGCGTGAAGGCGAGCAACTGCACCAGCGGGCCGCGTTCCAGGCCGAAGATCCGGACCACCGCCCAGACCAGCCCCGGCAGGGCGGCTACCCAGCACAGCACGGTCAGTGACGTACGGGACGGGGCCGGTCTGGCGGGTGCCGTCCCGTCAGCGAGAGCGATCGTCATAACCGCACATAATCCACCGTCGTGGGTTGTTCGACGGCGCCCCCCGACGGGCTAGCCACGTCTGGCCCCGGCTTGCCGAAGTTTTCCGCGTCGGCGGGTTTGCCGCCCCTACCGGCGGGAAACGGGCCGGGCGTGACGGACGTACCGGACACTTCGGCCACGATGCCCACAACTGACGAGGCGGCGACCGCCGGTGCCGATCTGGAAAAGACGCTGATCGAGGTCAGGCGCGTCATCGTCGGCCAGGAGCACCTGGTCGAGCGACTGCTCACCGCCCTGCTCGCCGACGGCCACTGCCTCCTGGAGGGTGTGCCCGGCGTGGCCAAGACCCTGGCCGCCCAGACGTTGGCCGCCGCCGTGGGCGGCACATTCTCCCGGATCCAGTTCACCCCGGACCTGGTCCCGTCCGACATCGTCGGCACCCGCATCTACCGGGCTTCCCAGGAGAGCTTCGACGTCGAACTAGGCCCGGTGATGGCCAACCTGGTGCTCGCCGACGAGATCAACCGGGCTCCGGCGAAGGTGCAGTCGGCGCTGCTGGAGGTGATGGCCGAACGCCAGGTGTCGATCGGTGGGCGAACCCACCGGGTGCCCGATCCGTTCCTGGTGCTGGCCACTCAGAACCCGATCGAGTCCGAAGGCGTCTACCAGCTCCCGGAGGCGCAGCGGGACCGGTTCCTGATGAGGGTCACCGTCGGCTATCCGAGCGACGCCGACGAGCTGGCCATCCTCTATCGGATGAGCACCGATCCGCCCCGGGCGCGGCAGGTGCTCAGCCCGCAACGGCTGCGCGCATTGCAGGATCAGGCGTCGCGGGTGTTCGTCCACCACGCGATCGCCGAGTACGTGGTCCGGCTGGTCGTCGCCACCCGGGACCCCGCCCGGTTCGAGATGCCCGAGCTGCGGCGGCTGCTGGCGTACGGGGCGAGCCCGCGCGCCACCCTGGGCCTGGTGGCCGCGGCGCGGGGGCTGGCGTTGCTGCGTGGCCGGGAGTACGTGCTGCCCGAGGACGTCCGGGACCTCGCGCCCGACGTGCTCTCCCACCGACTGGTGCTCTCCTTCGACGCGGTCGCGGAGGGGGTGACCGCGGACTGGGTGGTGCGCCGTCTTATCGAGGCGGTGCCGCCACCGCGGATCGTGCCGAACCCCGCCGAACAACCGGCCGACCTGGCGGCGGCATGAACAGACGCGGTCGCCGGTGCGCAGCGGAGCAACCGTCGTACGAGGTCGCCGCGATGCGGCCGGACGAGCGGCTGCGCCGGCTCGAGCTGACCGTCACCCGGCGGCTCGACGGGCTGCTGCACGGGCAGCATCTGGGTCTGCTGCCCGGATCGGGCAGCGAGTTGGCCGGCAGCCGGGAGTACCGGCCCGGCGAGGACGAGGTGCGCCGGATGGACTGGGCGGTCACCGCGCGCACCACCGTCCCGCACGTGCGTGAGGTGGACGCGGACCGGGAGTTGTCCACGTGGCTACTGGTCGACGCCACCCCGAGCATGGATTTCGGCACTGCTGAGATGGAGAAACGCGAGCTGGCGGTCGCGGCCGCGGCGGCGGTCGGGTTCCTCACCGCGGGCGCCGGGAACCGGCTGGGCGCCCATCTGCTCGGTGCGACCGGCGTACGTCGGTTTCCCGCTCGAACCGGCCGGACGCACCTGCTCGGTGTGTTGCGTGCGCTGCTCGCGGCACCGCGCGGTGTCGCCGGGTCGCCTGCCCCGGCTCTGGCGGAGGCCGTCGACGCCCTGCACCGGGGTGCGCCGAGGCGGGGACTGGCCGTGGTCGTCTCCGACTTTCTCGACGGCCTGCCCGATGACGGCGGCGCGGACGGCGGATCGGGCGACCGGTCGGCCGTCGCGGAACCCGACTGGGAGTCCCCGTTGCGCAGACTGGTGGCCCGGCACCAGGTTCTGGCCGTGGAGATCATCGATCCGCGTGAGCTGGCGTTGCCCGATGTCGGGCTTATCACGTTGATCGATCCCGAGAGTGGTGTGCGGCGCGAGGTGTCGACCGGCAGTCGCGCGTTGCGGGAGCGGTACGCGGCAGCCGCCGCCGAGCAGCGCCGGCAGGTCCGGGCGGCGCTGCGCCGCGCCGGCGCGATCCACCTGCCGTTGGCCACCGACCGGGATTGGGTGGCCGACATCGTACGTCACGTGCGCGCCCAGCGGCGGCTGGCCGCGGCCGCCCACGCCCCGCTTGCCGTGGCGCGAGGAGGTGCGGTGTGACCTGGGAGTCGCCGCAGCGGCTCTGGCTGCTGCTGGGGGTGGCGGCGCTCGTCGTCGTCTACGTGGCCGTGCAGCGCCGGCGCAGCCGCTACGCCGTGCGGTTCACCAACCTGCGGCTGCTCGACCGGGTCGCACCGCAGCGGCCGGCGTGGCGGCGTCATGTGCCGGCGGGGCTGTTTCTGGTGATGATGGCGCTGCTGGTGGTCGGCTTCGCCCGACCGTCGGCGGAGGTGCTGGTGCCTCGGGAGCGGGCCACCGTCATGGTGGCCGTGGACGTGTCCACTTCGATGTTGGCCGACGACGTACGGCCGAACCGGCTGGCGGCGGCGAAGTCGGCGGCGCAGCGCTTCGTGGACGTGCTGCCGGATGAGTTCAACGTGGGGCTGGTGGCGTTCGCCGGCAGCGCCTCCGTCGTCGTCCCACCCGGTACGGACCGGGAGGCGTTGCGCAACGGCATCGACCGATTGTCGGAAGGTGCGACGGGTGTGCCGGGTACCGCGATCGGGGAGGCCATCGCCGCTTCGCTGGGGGCGATCAAGGCGCTGGACGCGGAGGCCGAGACCGATCCTCCGCCGGCGCGTATCGTGCTGCTCTCCGACGGGGCGAACACTTCGGGGGTCGAGCCGGCCGAGGCGGCTTCCCAGGCTTCAGAGGCCGAGGTTCAGGTGCACACGATCTCGTTCGGCACGGCATCCGGGACGTTCGAGCGGGGCGGGCGCTCGGTTCAGGTGCCGGTGGACGGGCAGACGCTGCACGCGGTTGCGGAGCTGACCGGCGGGGCCTACTACGAGGCGTCCTCGGGCACCGAGTTGCGGGCCGTCTACGAGGACATCGGCACGTCGGTGGGCTATCGGGCGGAACGCCAGGACGTGTCGGCCCGGTTCATCGGGGTCGGTCTGCTGTTCGCGTTGGCCGCCGCCGCCGGTTCGATGCTGTGGTTCTCCCGCCTGCCATGACCGTGGGCTGCGATCAGCGGAGGAGGAGCGAATGACGACGACGCCTTCCGGTCTGGGTGAGCCGCGCGGCCCGTGGTTCACCTCCCCCGAGCTGTACGAGCCTGATCGCGCCCGCCAGGAGGAGGCGGTTCGCAGCCGGCAGGCCCGCTGGCGGCGGGCTGCCCTGGCCGCGGTGTCCGTGGTGGCGGTCTCGGCGGCGTCCGGTGCGCTGGCGGGCGGCTATGTCGCCGAGTCGATGTGGTCGACGGCGGACGCCACGGCGTCCCCGTCGCCTGCGGCGGCCGTGCCGCCGGATCTGGTCGGTGCGGCCGCGCAGACCGTTCCCGGGGTGGTCGCCGTGTCGGTCTCCTCGGCGGGCCGGACGGTCAACGGCTCGGGGTTCGCGATCGACGCCGAGCAGCACATCATCACCAACGATCACATAGTCAAGGGCGGTGGCCGGGATGTGCAGGTGCTCGTCGAGACTCCGGACGGCCGACGGTTCGCCGCGGAGGTGGTCGGCCGGGACCCGGGTAGTGACATCGCCGTGCTGCGGGTGCCGGAGGCGGCCGGTTTGCGTCCGCTGCCGCTGGCCGAGCCGGGGTCGACGCAGGTCGGGGAGCGGGTGCTGGCGGTCGGGTCGCCGCTTGGCCTGCACGGGACGGTGACTGCGGGGATCGTCAGCGCCCTCAACCGGCAGGTCCGGTTGGGGCAGATCCGCCGCGGCGCGGTGCAGACGGATGCCTCCATCAACCCGGGCAACTCCGGGGGGCCGTTGGTGAACGTGGACGGTGAGGTCGTCGGGGTGAACACCGCGATCGCCACGATCGACGGGAACGGGGGTTCGATCGGGATCGGGTTCGCCATTCCGATCGAGCAGGCCCGGCAGGTGGCCGACGGGATCATCCGGCAGGGTGGCTGACCCCGCGGCTAGCTTCGTTGTCATGGTTGACGGGTTGCGGGTCGACGACCGGGTGGTGATCCCGGCGGGGGAGTTGCGGGAGCGGTTCTCCCGTTCCTCGGGTCCCGGTGGGCAGAGTGTGAACACCGCGGACACCCGGGTCGAGCTTTCTTTCGATGTGGAGAACTCGGCGGCGCTGTCGGAGGAGCAGCGGGTCCGGTTACGCGAGCGGCTCGCCGGCCGCCTGGTGGACGGGGTGTTGACGGTGGTCGCCCGCGAGCATCGGGCGCAGTTGGCGAACCGGGAGGCGGCCCGGGCGCGGTTGGCGGCGCTGTTGCGGGAGGCGCTGGCCCCACCGCCGGCGCCGCGGCGCCGGACGAGGCCGACGCGGGCGGCGAAGGAGCGGCGGATGCGGGAGAAGAAGCGTCGCGGGCAGCTCAAGCGGCTGCGCAAGGCCGACCTGGACTGACCAGCCCGGCTGGACAGAAATCTTCGTTCATCTATTGACGGCGGCAGATTTCTATTAACAATGGGTGTCTATATCTATCACGTTCTATACGCGGTGGAGGGAGGCACCCATGGTCGCCTTATACGGCGAGGTTTCCTGGTTCTGCTGTGGCAACGCCTGGGGCCCGTGCGGCTCGACCGGGCACGGCGCCTGCGGCACCTGCAACTCCGGCAACTATCAGCACGCCTGGCCCAACGCATCGGACGCCTGCTACCTGGTTCGTCCGCAGTGCTCCGGCTTTCAGGCCGGGGGTGAAGCGGACCCGTCCCGGGTTGCGGGGCGGGGAAAGCCGATGCGCCGCTGGGGCGGGTCGGTGTCTTGGCGGGTCAGACGGGGTGGTTTTGCTGTTCGATGTACTGGGTCAGGACGCTGATCGGCGCGCCTCCCACGCTTCCGGCGAAGTAGGAGCCGGACCACAGCTTGTTTGCCCGGTAGTAGTGGCGGGCCAGCTCGGGGAACTCCTTTCGCATCCGCCGTGATGATACGCCCTTGAGGCTGTTGACCAGCCTGGAGATGGCCACCTTGGGCGGGTGATTCACCAGCAGATGCACATGGTTGGCCGCGCCGTTGAACTCGGCCAGCTCGCACTCGAAGTCGGCGCACACGTCCCGCATGATCTGCTCCATGCGCTCCAGGTGTGCCCCGTTGAACACCGGATGCCGGAACTTGGTCACGAAAACCAAGTGAGCGTGCAGGACGAAAACGCAATGCCTGCCGGTTCTGATGTCTCCATATTCGGCCATAAACCAATGGTATGGTCATGGTGTGCGGCTCAGATACAACTTCCGCCTCTACCCGACCGCCGGTCAGCGTGCCACGCTGGCGCGGACGTTCGGGTGCGCGCGGGTGGTGTACAACGACGGGCTGCGCATGCGGCAGGACGCCCACGCGGCAGGACTGCCGTACATCTCCGACGCCGAGCTGTCCAAGCGGGTCATCACCGAGGCGAAGAAGACCCCGGAACGCGCCTGGCTGGGCGAGGTGTCCGCCGTGGTGTTACAGCAGGCGCTCGCGGACCTGAACACCGCCTACCGGAACTTCTTCTCCTCGATCACCGGCGAGCGGAAAGGACCGAAAGTCGCCCCACCGCGCTTGCGGTCCCGCAAGGACAACCGGCAGGCGGTCCGCTTCACCCGCAACGCCCGGTTCTCCATCTCGGCCGGCGGGAAGCTGCGACTGCCGAAGATCGGGAACGTTCCCGTCCGCTGGTCACGGAAGTTGCCCGCCGAACCGTCCTCGGTCACGGTGATCAAGGACGCGGACGGGCGGAAGATCGACAGCCCGCGCTTCCTGCGTCGAACCGAACGCCGCTTGCGTAAGGCGCAGAAGGCCCTGTCCCGCAAGCAGAAGGGCAGCGCGAACCGCGCCAAGGCCCGGGCCAGGCTCGCCAAGGCGCACGCCGAGGTGACCGATGCGCGCCGGGACTTCGCGCACAAGCTCTCCACCACGTTGATCCGCGAGAACCAAGCGGTCTACGTGGAGGACCTTGCCGTGAAGAGCCTGGCACGCACGCCAGTGGCCAAGAGCGTGCACGACGCGGGCTGGTCTCAGTTCGTGGCGATGCTGGAGTACAAGGCCGCCCGGTACGGGCGGACCTTCGGCAGGATCGACCGCTGGTTCCCCTCCAGCAAGCTGTGCTCGGTGTGCGGGGCACCGCGCGAGTCCATGCCGCTGAAGGTCCGGGGATGGGCGTGCCCGTGCGGGGCGGTCCACGACCGGGACGTGAACGCGGCGAAGAACATCCTGGCCGCCGGGCGGGCGGACAGGCTAAACGCCTGTGGAGGGCTGGTAAGACCACCGCTTGCGGTAGCGCGGCCCGGCGAAACAGGAACCCACCGAGGTACCGCATAAGCGGCACGGCAGGAATCCCCGACCTTCAGACCGGGGAGGACGTCAATCGATCACCCGACCTGACCGCTGCGGGGTCAACGTGGCGCGTCGCACCTGCGGCTTCCTGCACTACACCACCAACCGGTGCAACGGGGCCCGGGTCGGCACTCGCATCGCGGACTGCGGACCGCAGACCGACCTGTTCTGCGGCGAGCGCACCTGCTGCGGCTCGACCTGCGGCACCAACCGGGTCATCGACCTGACCCCGGCCGCGTACAGCGCCATCGCCAGCCTGTCCACGGGCCTGCGCCCCTGCATGGTGACCACGTGAAGGGGCGGGGAACATGGGCGACACGATGAACCGCCGGCGGCTCCTCACCGCTGCCGTACTCGGCGGCGCCGGTCTGGTCGGCGCGACCGCGCTCGGATCGGTCGCGCCGGAAGCCGCCTTCGCGGCCGAGCCGGTGGCGGTCGAACCCGGCATGCCGGACCCGAACTTCGCGGAGGGCCGGATCACCTCGATCACCGGGGCGCTGCTGCTGGTCGCCGGCTCGGACGGCACTTTCCACCGGATCCAGGTCACCGACGGCACCAGCATCTGGAAGCTGCGCCCGACCACATTCGACCGGGTGGCCAAAGGCGACGGCCTGTACGCCCGGGGAGTGCGGCTTCCCGACGGCACCCTGGCCGCAGACGCGGTCTGGGTGAACATCGTCAACCTCCACGCGCACATCGCCGCCATCGGCCGCAACGTGCTGCACCTGGAGCACAAGGGCCGCCGGATCGTGGCGCACGTCGTACCCGGCACCACCGCCGCCGTCTACAACGGCACTCCGGCGGTCTCGGACGTATCGATGCTGCGGGTCGGCAGACACGTGCAGGTGCTCGGTGCCTGGCATCCGGACACCAACGAGATCGACATCGCCACCGTCTACGCCGCTGCCTGACGCCGCGGTCGTCCGAGCGGACACCGCCCGGACGACCGCCCGAGGAGGACGCCATGATCGAGTTGTTCGCCGCGCTGCAACCCGTGCTCGTCGGCGTGGTGCTGCTCTGGTCCGCGCGGGTGAAGCTGGTCGGCCGGCATGCGGCGGCGGCCGCCCGCCGGTCGGCACTCGTGCCGCTGCTCGGGCAGCGCCGGGCACTGCCCGCGTACCGGCTCGTCGGCGGCCTGGAGCTCGTGGTCGGCGCGCTGCTGGTGCTCCCGCCGGTGTCGGTTCCGGAGGCGCTGGCCGCGGCCGGCCTGACGATCGGGTTCCTCGCCTACCTCGGCTATGCGCGCGTCGCGGCACCGGAATCCTCCTGCGGCTGTCTGAGCGCCCAGCGGGCACCGGTGACCGTGCGCGCCCTGCTGCGTGCCGGGGCGCTGTTCGGTGCCAGCCTGCTCGCCGCAGGGGCCGGCGACTCCTGGTGGGCGGCGTTGACGCAGCGGCCCCTGGCCGCCGTGGCGCTGCTGACCGCGGAGGCGCTGCTCATCGTCGCGCTGTCCGCTGAACTCGACCGGTTCTGGCTGGTGCCGTTGCGTCAACTGCGGGTCCGGCTAACCCATCCGCTGCGGGGCGGTTTCGGGGTGCCGTTGCTCGCCACGGTGCAGCAACTGCAGCGCAGTGGCGCGTACCGGCGGGTGTCCGCATTGCTCAGTTCCGACGTGCGTGAGCACTGGGACGAGGGCGAGTGGCGGATGGTCTGTCACGCCGCGCGCTATCAGGGCCGTCCCGCCACCGTCGTCTTCGCCGTCCCGTTGCGCCGGTTCGCCCCGGAGTCGGTCCGGGTGGCGGTCGTCGACGACGCCACCGGCACCGTGTTGTGGCGCCTGGCGGGGGCCGACGAGGCGTCCCGCCCGCCGTCCACTCTGACCCTGCGCACCACCTGACCGCCGACCGCTCGTCATGAGGTGCCCGGTGTCGGTCGAGACGCGACACCGGGCACTCGCGGCCGGCGACGGAACGTATCGAGAAAATTACAAAAAATAATGAAAAAGTTTCGCGCCGGGCGCTTCCGTTGGGCATCGACGTGATGCTATGCATAACGGCAACCCCCGAAAACCCCCGAGTCTTGGAGTGTTCGTGCTGAAGAAACGCATCGCCTCCTGGATCGCGAGCCTCGTCGCGGTCACCACCGCCACCCTGGTCATGGCGGTGCCGGCCCAGGCAGCCGGCGTCAACTACGTCGCCCTCGGCGACTCGTACTCCTCCGGCGTCGGCGCCGGCACCGAGATCTCGTCGAGTGGGGACTGTCGGCGTACGACCCACGCCTACCCGGAGCTGTGGGCCGCCGCCAACAATCCGGCCTCGTACGTCTCGGTCGCCTGCTCGGGTGCCACCACGACGACCGTCCTCAACACCCAGCTCTCCGCTCTCAGCTCCCAGACCACCCTGGTCAGCATCAGCGTCGGCGGCAACGACATGGGCTTCGCCGACATCATGACCACCTGCGTGATCTTCGGCACCACGTCGTGCGTCAACGCCGTCAACGACGCGATGGAGCGGGCCCGCAACGAGCTGCCCGGCCTGTTGAACCCGGTCTACTCCGGCATCCGCCAGCGCGCTCCCAACGCCCGCGTGGTGGTCCTCGGCTACCCGGTCTTCTACAAGCTCGGCACCTTCTGCATCGGGTTGAGCGAGACCTCCCGCGCCAAGATCAACGAGGGGATCAACCTCATCGACGACATCACCAAGAGTGTGGCGCAGCAGCACGGGTTCGTCTTCGCCGATGTTCGTCAGATCTTCACCGGACACGAGATCTGCAGCGGCGACAAGTGGCTGCACGCACTGAACTGGGCCAACATCTCGGTGTCCTACCACCCGAACACCAACGGCCAGGCGCTCGGCTACCTCCCGGTCTTCAGCCAGGCAGCCGCCTGACCCGACCGACCGACCGTCCGTTGCCCCGGCGCGCCGCGCCGGGGCAACTGCGTGTGACGGGTCAGATCGCGTCGATCGCCTCGATCAGGCGTGCCCGCAGCGGCGCGGCCCGCTCGGCCAGCGCCCGCTGCGCGGCGGCGAACTCCGCGCGGCCCTCCGACGTCTCCACCCGTACCGGCTGATAGCCCAGCGGGGTCAGGTCGTACGGGCTGGCCCGCATGTCCAGGGTGCGGATGTCCCGGGCCAGCTCGAACGCGTCCGCCACCAGCTCGCTGGGGATCAGCGGTGAGAGCTTGTACGCCCACTTGTAGAGATCCATGTTGGCGTGCAGGCACCCGGGCTGCTCGAGGTCGAGCTGGGTCTGCCGGGTGGGGGTGAGCACGTTGAGCGGCCGGGCCGCCGGGGTGAAGAAACGGTACGCGTCGAAGTGGCTGCAGCGGATCCTGCTCTGCTCGATCACCCGGGACGTGCCCGCCGGCCCCAACCGCAGCGGCCAGGCGTTGTGCCGTACCTCGTCCTGGGTCTGGCGGTAGACCATCGCCCACTCGTGCAGCCCGAAGCAGCCGAACTGAGCGGGCCGCTCGGCGGTGCGGGCCAGCAGGGCACGGATCCAGGCGATGGACTCGCTCCGCTTCGCCCGTACCGCCTCGGTGTCGAGGGTGAGTCCGTCGGCTACGACCCGGTATCCGGGGCCGAACTCGGCCGGATCCGCGCCCGCCAGCGTCACGGCGGGGCCCGGGTGCCAGCGGCGCAACTGTGCGGGCCGGTACGAGTAGTAGGTGAACAGGAAGTCCTCGACCGGGTGTCTGATCCCGGCGCGACGGCGCTGTAGATGCGGGCCGAGCCACGCGTCGACCCGCGCCGCGTGCGCCCGCGCACGCGCGCGCCAAGTCCGCTCATCGAGAACGACCCGGGTCACCGGTCCAGGTTAGTGCGCGGCCGTCGGCGCCCGGCGTGCCCCGGCCCCGAGCCGATACCACCGTCGCCCGACGCCTACGGGACGACGGCGACACCCGCGGAGAAGACCGCGCTGCGCAACTCGATCCTCGCCGGGTCGGCCTCGGCGGGGACGTTGAACACCAGCGGCGCGAGCAGGCGCCCGCCGGCCGGGATCGGGTGGGCGAAGATGTCCTGATTGCCGTTGGCCGCCCGGGTGGCGGCGTCATCCGCGACGACCCACTCGCCGCCGGCCAGATAGAGGCGCTGCATCCCGGCGTACCACGGTTGACTCTTGTCGGAGACGTTGCGCAGTCCGATGTCGGCTACGCATCGCCGCCGGCCGCCCTGCTCATCGGGCGCGCAGGCCAGCCGGTAGACGGTGAACTCGAATGCGGAGTCCCGCATCGGGGTGCCCATTCGCCCCGTGGCGGCGGCGCCCACCCAGGCGCCGGTGGTCGACTGGGTGTTGGGTGAGAGGGAGGTCACCGCGCCGCCCGCCGCCAAGACGAGCCCGGCCGTGGTGGTGACGAAGAGCAGCGCGGCGGTGCCGACCACCTTCCAGGTGGCGGGCGGGCGACCGTCGGGCCGAGCCACCAGTCGTCGCGGCACCGACCTGATCGCGGCGAGTCGGTGCGCTGTCCGGGCGAACGGGCGCGACGTTCTCCCACCGAACCGCCGTCGACCCACGGTGACGGCGCCCACCACAGCGAGCAGCGTCACGAGCGATCCGACGAGCACCGCCGGTCGCTGCCACCACGGCGTCCCGCGGTCCTGCCCCCACACGGCGGTGGCGCAGTCGTAGGCGCGCGTGTCGTCCGAGGTGTACGCGCAGGCAGGAGCGGCCAGCGGAACGTGCGGTGCGGCGCTGAGGGCGGTGTGCAGGCTCTTCGACGAGCGCGGCGGCAGACGCAGCTGCCAGGCTACTTCGGTGCGGTTGGGCTCGGCGGGCTCCGCCTTCCCCCCGTCGCTCACCGATTCGATCGCCGCGTCGCGGGGCAGCCCCTGCCGTACCGTGGTGGCGATCTCGATGTCGGTCTCGTTGCGCACCTCGATCCGGTAGACCGGGTTGCGGCCCTCGCTGGATACCGCGACGCTGACTCCCGCCGGTGCCTTGACCAGGGTCGCGCCCGCCGGCGTTGCGGCGACCGCCCCGGTGATCGTCAGCGGCAACAGGATCGCGGCCGCGCGGCGTCGTGTTGCTGCAGACATGAGTGCCCAGACCTCCCAGGTCTGACGTTAGGGCGGTCCGCGACGGCGGGGAGGGCAGTCGGCGGAACTGCCGAACCTCGTCCGGGGAGGCCGGTAGGGTGCGGTGCTGGGGCTACATTTGCCGGGTGCGCATCGCTCGTTTCGCTCATGACAAGGGAATGTCGTTCGGCGTGGTCGAGGGGGAGCCGGGTGCCGGCCCGGAGGCCCTGACGGTCGCGGAGATCGAGGGGCACCCGTTCGGTCGGATCCGGTTCACTCAGCAACGCTGGGCGCTGGCCGACGTGCGGTTGCTGTCGCCGATCCTGCCGAGCAAGGTGGTGTGCGTCGGGCGGAACTACGCCGAGCACGCGGCCGAGCACGGGGCGGAGGTGCCCAAGGAGCCGTTGCTGTTCCTCAAACCGTCCACCTCGGTGATCGGCCCGTACGACGCCATCCGGCTGCCGCCGCAGTCGCGGCAGGTGGAGCACGAGGCGGAACTCGCGGTGGTGATCGGATCGCCCGGGGCGCGTCGGGCGGATCGGGCGGCGGCCCAGCGGGCGATCTTCGGATACACCTGTGCCAACGACGTGACCGCACGGGATCTGCAGCGTTCCGACGGTCAGTGGACTCGTGCCAAGGGCTTCGACTCCTTCTGCCCGCTCGGTCCGTGGATGGTCACCGGGTTGGATGTCGGGGACCTGGAGGTGCGTTGCGAGGTGGGGCGCGCCGGGCAGGAGATGGAGGTACGCCAGCTGGGGCGGACGAAGGAGATGATCTTCGACGTTCCGGCGTTGGTGTCGTACATCTCACACGTGATGACGCTGCTGCCCGGGGATGTGATCCTCACCGGCACGCCCGCGGGTGTCGGTCGCCTCACCGAAGGGGACATGGTCACGGTGCGTGTCGAAGGCATCGGCGAGTTGACGAATCCGGTGGTCGCGCTGACCTGAATCGGCCGCGGACGAGACCGGGGTCGGGATCCGATTTGGCGTCGTCCCGGCCGTCCGCTAAAGTTCTACGTGGGTGCCACCGAGCACCGGTGGGGTATGGGGTAATTGGCAGCCCGACTGATTCTGGCTCAGTTAGTCTAGGTTCGAGTCCTGGTACCCCAGCTACCGATGCCCGGGATGTGCACCGGAGTCGGACTCTGGTAGAGTTCAGCACCGGTGCCACGAGGCACCTGGGGTCCCGTCGTCTAGCGGCCTAGGACGCCGCCCTCTCAAGGCGGTAACGGGGGTTCGAATCCCCTCGGGACTACTTGCCGCGTGTGGCCCGCGTCAGCAGACGCGGGCCACACGCTTTTCTGTCCGCCCGGACCGACCGCTGCCATGCGCCTGGTCGGCTCACAGGCCGCTGAGCCGCTGTCCGGCGCGGACCACCGCGATCGCATGCCGCTCACCCGGTCGACGGCCCAGGCGCTCGATCGGCCCGGAGATGCTGATCGCCGCGATCACCCGGCCGGTCCGGTCCCGGATCGGCGCCGAGACGCTGGCCACACCCGGCTCGCGTTCGGCGACGCTCTGCGCCCAGCCGCGCTTGCGGACTTCTGCGAGCGTGCGGTCGGTGAATTTGGCGGAAGGCAGCACCGCCTGCTGGGTAGCCGGATCGCT
>DASVCA010000211.1:0-43909 GCA_036381835.1 Micromonosporaceae bacterium | reverse complement strand
TTCCGAGACTTTGGAAACCGCGAAAAGGCCCGGCCCGAATCGGGATTCCAAAGTTCCCGAAACGCCGCGCCCCCCGGGCAGGTTGAAAGTCTGCCCGACAGCCCGCCCGATGAGGCGGGCTTTTTGGTGCCCGACTTCGCCGACACCATCCGCGCACTGCACGAGGTGCGCATCGACCTCGCCCGGTTCCGGGCTGCCGTCGAGATCGGCATGAACGACATGCCGGCCCCAGATCCGCCCGCCACCGCTGAACCGGTCATCGAAGAGCCGGTCGTCACCTATCTGCCGGCTGTCCGGCGTGCCTTGAGGGAGGCAGCACTGTGAGCACGACCGCGACGGTCACGGCCGTCCCCACCAACCAGGCCGAGCTGGAGGAACTCCTCTCCGACCAGAAGAGGATCCAGCAGGCCATCAAGGATGGCCAGTTCGACGAGGTCATCACCAACTACGTCCGCGTCGTGGGCAAGCGCGACATGGACATCAAGCTCCAGGTGCAGGAGCAGGTCCAGGCCACCCTGGCCGACTTCCTGCGGGAGAACGGCGAGGTCGAGCGCCTCAACCTCTCGCCCGAAGCCCGGGTCACCCAGGTCGTCAGTGAGGGCGACGCCCGCCGGCAGCGCAACCTGTTCAACCCGCGCGCCATGGGTGCGGCACTGGACAAGGACTTCCAAGGTCCGACGGCCGCCGCCGACTACTTCCAGACGATCTGGCACAACACCAACCGCACCGCCGACGTGCAGGCCAAGCTCAACCGGATCCGCAACGCGTTCAGCAGCACCGTCCCCAGCGAAGGCGGATTCCTGATCCCGGAGACCCTGCGCAGTGAGCTGTTGCGGGTGTCGCTGGAGACGGCCATCGTCCGCCCCCGCGCGCGGGTGATCCCCATGGAGACCTTGCGGGTGCCGTTCCCGGCGATCGACTCGACGAGCAACGCGTCCAGTGTGTACGGCGGCATCGTCGGCTACTGGACCGAGGAGGGCGCCGCGCTCACCGCGAGCCAGGCCAGCTTCGGCCGGGTCGTGCTGGACGCCAAGAAGCTCACCGCCTACACGGAGGTCCCCAACGAGCTGATCTCGGACTCGGTGGGTTCCTTCCAGGCGTTCCTCGACGACCTCTTCCCCGAGGCCATCGGCTTCTACGAGGACGACGCGTTCCTCAACGGCACCGGCGTCGGCGAGCCGCTCGGCTTCCTCAACGGCTCCGCCGCGGTGAGCGTGGCCAAGGAGTCCGGCCAGCCGGCCGACACGATCGTCTGGCAGAACCTCGTGAAGATGTACTCGCGGATGCTGCCCTCGTCGCTCATGCGGGCCGTGTGGCTGGTGCCGCCGAACGCCTTCCCGGAGCTGGCCACGATGAGCCTGTCGGTGGGTACCGGCGGTTCGGCGATCTGGCTCAACAACGGCGCCGCCGGCCCGCCCGCCACCATCCTCGGCCGGCCCGTCATCGTGACGGAGAAGGTGCCGAAGCTGGGCGACGCCAAGGACATCTCCTTCGTCGACTTCGGCTTCTACCTGCTCGGCGACCGGCAGGTCATGAGCGCCATGTCGAGTCCGCACTTCAAGTTCCAGAACGACCAGACCGCCTACCGGATCATCGAGCGGGTCGACGGCCGGCCGTGGATCCAGTCGGCGATCACGCCGAAGAACAACGGCGACACCCTGTCCCCGATCGTCACGCTCGCCGAGCGCGCGTAACCATCCAGCACAGCCCCGGCAGGCAATCAACCCCCTGCCGGGGCCAATCACCAGCGGGCAATCAACCCCCCGCGGAGAGGCAGTACACCAATGGACGCCCTCGGAAGGCTGTTCGACATCGTGCCCGTCGCGGACGGTGTGTTCATCAACCTCAAGGACTGCGGCGGGGTGACGTTCCTCGGCATCCTCGCCGCCGGTGACACCTGGACGCTCCAGGAGGCCACCGCCGCGTCGGGTGGCACGGAGCAGAACCTGTCCGTCATCACCAAGTCCTACGTGCAGGCCACCGGGACCGGCGCGGACACCTGGACCAAGCTCACCCAGGCGGCCAACGCCGCCGAGGTCACCTCGTCGGCGCAGGACGCCGTCGTGATCGAGGTAGACGTGGAGCAGCTGTCGGCCGGCTTCGACTACGTCAAGCTCACCTCGACCTCGACCGGCACGGTCACCGCGATCCTGCGGGACCTGAAGGTCCAGCGCAAGCCGGAGAACCTGCCGGCCCGGGGGGCGTGAGCAATGGCCAACTTCATCGAAGGCATCGAGCTGCGCAAGCTGCTGCTGGGCAACGGCCCGGTCGAGAAGTCGACCGGGACCCTGACCCACAACGGCACCGCGCAGCTCTTCACCGTCGCCGGCGGCGAGGTACTCATCACCGCGCTGTGGGGCAAGTGCACCACCACGATGGCCGGCGCCAACACGGTGCAGCTCCAGATCGACCCGACGACCGGCGACACGGTGGCGATCTGCCAGGCCACCGACCTCGGCTCGACCGACACGGCGGCCGGGACGATCCTGATGTTCCAGTTCGACGTGGACGACACGGTGAACACCCCCGACATCGTCAAGGGCGCCGGGAACGCGTACACCAACCTCGTTGTCCCGACCGGCGAGGTCGAGTGCGTGGCCACCGGCTCCGGAACGGTCGACGGCGTGATCTCCTGGTACTGCACCTGGGTACCGCTCACCGACGGCGCGACCCTGGTCGCGTCGGCCTGATGACGACCTACAACCGTGGCACCGAGGGGCGACTGAACGACATCCTGTCGACCCTCGGCGCCACGACCACGTCGCTGTGGCCGTTCTGGGAGTCCGAGGGGTCACTCGTCTCCGGGATCGGCGTCGGCGATCTCACGTCGTCCGACGAGGGCGGCGCCGTGACGCTCCAGTCGGAGTTCGCTCCGCTGCGGCTGCCGTCCGGGCTGTACTCGTACCACTTCAACCCGGCCGGCAATCAGCACCTAGCCGGCGTGGATCACAACAACTACTCGTTCGGCAACGGGACCGCGGACACCCCGTTCAGCGTGGGCGCGTGGATCCGGCCCAACGCCATCTCGACGAACGTCATCATGGGCAAGTACGACTCGGCCGGCAATAAGGAGGAGTGGCGCTTCTTCATCGACTCCAGCGGCCTGCTGTCGCTGGAGTTGCACGACGCCTCCGCGTCCTCCACTGAGATCGCTGTCTCGACAGCGGCAATGACGGCCGGCCAACTGGTGTTCGTGGTGGCCACCTACGACGGCGGCGAGACCGCTCCCGTCGTCAACCTGTACGTGGACGCCCAGGCCGTCAACGACGGCTCCACGACTGAGACCGACGCGTACGTGGCCATGGAGAACACCGACGCCCCGCTGACCATCGGGTGCTCCGGTGTCACCGCCACTCCGGTCGCGGAGTTCCACGGACGGATCGCGCTGCCGTTCATCACAGGTAAGGCCTTGTCCGCGGCCGAGGTGACGACGCTCTACGGGTACACCGCGCCCATGATGGGTATCGCGTAGCCATGCTGAACAGGTGCGCCCACTGCACGACGCTGTTCGCCGTCGGGCTGGAGCACTGTCCACAGTGCGGAAACTGCGACTACTACCCGGAGGGCTCGATGCCGAAGATCAGTGTCCACGGTGGCCCGTCCCACGAGGGAGCCACCACCGAAGCGCCCGCCCCTCCCGCGCCGGAGGCGCCGGAGGCACCGGCGCCGGAGGCGGCCGCGGATGACGAGTCGAGTGGCGACGATGAGGACGCGGACGAGTCCGCGCCGGTGAGCGTCTACGAGACGTGGCTGCTCGCCGACCTGCGGGACGCGTGCGAGTCCCGCGGCCTGCCGAAGTACGGCAACAAGGCTGACCTCGTGGCCCGCCTGGTCGACGACGACAAGGCGCGAGACGAGATCTGATGTCCTGGGAGCAGCTGCTCTCCATCGCCAAAGAGGCGGCCGACGAACTCCGAGCGGAGCGCAGCCGGCCGCCTCTCGCGTGTCCGAACGACGGCGAGCCGCTGACCTCCGGTCGGGACGGAAAGCTGCATTGCAAGTTCGACGGCTACTGCTGGCCTGAGTAGGAGGTCACGGTGGGCGTCTTCTACTGCTCGCGTGAGGACGTGAAGGCCGCACTGGACGCCAAGCTCACCGCCCGGTCGGACGCGCAGATCGACCGGATCATCGAGCAGTCGTCGCGCTTCATTGAGGGCCTGACGCACCGGAAGTTCTACCCGCTGAGCACGACGATCTACAAGGACTGGCCGAACTTCCAGTACGCCCGCTCCTGGCGGGTGTGGCTGGACCAGCACCCCTTGGTGTCGGTCACGACCATCACCTCCGGTGGAGTGGTCATCGCGGCGACGGACTACTTCCTCCGCCCGGACGACGGACCCCCCTATAGCCACATCGAGATCGACCTCGACTCGTCGGCGTCGTTCGGCGGTGGCTCGACCCACCAGCGGGACATCGCCATCCTCGGCGTGGCCCATTGGCCCGAGGTTCCGCTCTCCACCGGATCGCTCGGCGAGGATCTGACCTCCGGCGAGACGGATGTGGACGTGTCCGACTCCTCGGCCATCGGCGTCGGGGACATCATCCGAATCGACTCCGAGCGGATGACCGTCACCGGAAGGTCCATGCTCGACACCGGCGTGGACATCGACGCCGGGGACTCCCTCACGGCATCGCCGGCGGACGTGTCCATCACCGTCTCCGGCAGTTCCGGGGCGCCCGTCGTCGGCGAGACCATCCTCATCGACTCCGAGCGCATGCTCGTCGTCGACCGGGCCGGCTTGGTGCTGACCGTGAAGCGGGCGTGGGACGGCTCGGTGCTCGCGACCCACGCCGGCAGCGCGAGCATCTACGCCCCCCGCACCCTGACGGTTGAGCGCGGTGCCCTCGGGACAACGGCCGCGACGCACTCCACGTCGGCCGCGATCGTCAAGCACGTCGCGCCCGTCCGGACCCTCTGCGTTGCCGAGTCGGTCAACACCTACCTGCAGGAGACCTCCGGCTACGCCCGCGAGGTCGGGTCGGGTGATAACACCCGCGAGGCGTCGGGTCGGGGACTGAGTGATCTGCGGGAGCAGATCCGGACGACGTACGGGCGCAAGGCCAGGATCCGGGCCGTCTGATGCTCACGGTCCACATCACCGGCGCCATGTTCGACGGCCGGGCCACTCAGGCTGTCCAGGATCTCCGCGAGGCCATCGAGTACGAGGTCTCGTGGCAGGCGTTCGCCGAAGCGCGGCAGATCATGGACGCCTCGTTCCGCCGGCCAACCCCTTACTACGAGGTACAGGTCACCAACGAGCGCCGCGGCGAAGAGCAGGTCATCCACGACCGCGGCATCGTGTACGGCCCGTGGCTCGAAGGCGTGTCCTCACGCAACCAGGTGAGCCGGTTCAAGGGCTACCACTCGTTCCGGCGCGCCACCCAGGCCGTGATCCCGAAGGTGATGGGCCTGGTGCAGCACGTCATGCCGCCGTTCCTGAGGCGGATGAATGGACACTAAAGCCCAACACGCCGCGCTCGTCGCCCACGCCCAGTCGCTCGGCATCTTCGACGTGGTAGCTGGGCATGAGCCGAAGAACGCACCCGGCAACGGTCTGGCGTTCTCGCTGCACTGGGCCGGCGCCCGCCCGCACCCCCGCCAGTCCGGACTCGCCAGTACGACGGTGGTCGTGACGTGGGTCGCCCGGGTCTGGCTGAACATGCTCACGGAGCCGCAGGACGACATCGATCCCCTGGTTCTCGATGCGACCGACCGACTGTGCGGCGCGTACTCCAGCGACTTCCAACTTGGCGGGACTGTTCGGGATGTCGACCTGCTGGGCCAGGCGGGTACGCCGCTCAGCGCGCAGGGTGGCTATCTCAAGATCGACAGCGCCACCTACCGCACCTCCGACATCACCATCCCGCTCATCGTCAACGACGTGTGGACACAGGCGCCGTAGGAGGCTTGGGTGGCTAAGCAGTCGGGCCTTGGCGACGGTCTCCTGGTCGGCGGGTACAACCTGAGCGGCGACATCGGCAGCATCTCCCGCATCGGCGGCGGCCCGGCTGCGCTGGTCGTGACCGGCATCGACAAGAGCGCCTTCGAGCGCATCGGTGGAGTGCGGGACGGCGAGATCGCGTACGACTCGTGGTTCAACGACGCGGCCGGGGCTTCCCATCCCGTTCACGCGGCGCTCCCCACTGCCAACACGCTGGTGTCGTACCTGCGAAGCACCACCATCGGCAAGCCGTCGGCGGTGTGCCTGGCGAAGCAGGTCAACTACGACGGCACCCGTGGCGAGGACGGGTCGCTGTCCTTCACGATCCAGGCGCTGGCCAACGGGTATGGAGTTGAGTGGGGCACCCAGGTCACAGCCGGGGTGCGCAGCGATACCGAGGCGACCAACGGCGCGGCAGTCGACTTCGCGGCCGGAACAAGCTTCGGCCTGCAGGCATACCTTCAGGTCACCGCATTCACCGGCACGGACGCGACGATCAAGCTCCAGGAGTCGTCCGACGACGACGCCGACACGTACGCCGATGTGACAGGCGGCGGGTTCACCCAAATCACCGCCGGTCCGACGTTCCAGCGCATCGCCACCGCGACCAACCTGACGGTCGAGCGCTACCTGCGGGTGGTGACGGTGACGAGCGCCGGGTTCAGTGCGCTCAGCTTCCAGGTCACCGTCGTCCGCAACCTCGCTGCGCCGGAGTTCTGATGCGCCCCCTGACGAGGATCACGCCGAACCTGCCAGTGCACGCCTACAAGACGTATCAGATCCTGTCGCCGCTGGCGACGCACTACCGCGACGGGACGTGCGACGAGGCGGGGTGTCTGGCCTACCGACGCGGCTGGCAGACCTCGGTGGACGAGACGACCGGCCTCGGCCAGAAGCAGGCGCACTACATCCGCAAGCTGTCCGGCCGCAGGTACACCGAGCGCCGCACCGAGCTCGGGCTGACGGCCTTCACCTTCGAGGCCGGACAGAAGTGCTTCACCACTCACAAGGTCCCCCTCGACCGACCGGAGATCTTCGTCGTCCGCGGCGGTGACTGGCGCGGCAACCCGCGCGGGGACAAGTACCGCCACTCGTCGGGCGACTCGTGGGTGGACGACTTCGGAACACATCAGGATCGCCTCGCGAGGGCGCTCGGACAGTAGGGAGACAGCATGGCCAAGCAGAGCGGCCTCGCGTGGACCGGCCTGTCGATCGACGACAGCGGCGGCACCCTGCGGGACATCCGCAACGACGTGACGAACCTCCAGTTCGCCACGCCCCGCGGCGTGCAGGACGTGACCGGCATCGACAAGAGCGCGATGGAGCGGCTGCTCCTGCTCGCCGACATGAGCCTGACGCTGAACTTCGTGTTCAACGACGACAACTCGTCGGCCGACGTGCACAACGTGTTCAAGACCGTGCCGTCCACTTCGGTGCCACGGGAGTTCACCCTCAACGTGAGCGGTCAGATCCTCGGCACCACGCCGACCGCGACGCTCCTGTTCACCGACTACTCGCTCTCGCGCGGGCAGGACGGCTCGCTGACCGGCACCGCGCCGGGCGTGCTGGCCAACGGCGCCGTGCCAACCTGGACGACCTGATGGGCTTCGTTCTCCAGGAGGAGACGTACAAGCTGGTCTTCGACGGCTCGCTGGAAGGGTTGGAGGTCACCACCCGCTCGGCGAGCACAGAGGACTGGCTGCGCATCTCGGAGATGGCGGGCGTCCTGCGGGACTTCCCTCCGGCTCCAGAGGACGTGGCGAAGCTGCGGCAACTGTTCGAGACCTTCGCCGACGCGCTCGTGGGCTGGAACCTGGAACGCTCCCCAGGCAAGAAGGTACCGGCGACGGTGAAGGGCGTGCTGTCACTGGACCCGAAGTTCGTCGCCCGCGTCATTCTCGCGTGGATGGACGCCGTCGCGGGCACCACCTCGGCCGAGGACATCGAGGCGACGCTGCCGGTCGAACTGGACTGAAGGAGGGGCTGTGACCTCTCCGGGCGGCAACGTCGTTGAGATCCGGGTCCGGTCGGTCGATGAGACCGGACCCGGCTTTGATGCTGCCGCCCGCAAGGCGCGCGAGCTGGCCAAGTCGGTGGAAGGCGGCCAGGGGTCGGCGGGTCAGGCATTCGACTCGGCGGAGAAGAAGGCCGGCAAGCTCCGTGGCACCCTGGCCCGCATGGGCGAGGTGGCCGGCGGCATCCTCGCCGCCGAGGCGATGCAGGGCATCGCGCAGCGCGCGGTCCAGATGATCCAGTCCACCGTGAAGGCCGCGAGCAGTCTCGACGAGTCCATCAACGCAGTGAGCAAGACCTTCGGCGCGTCGGCCGGAGTGATTGAGGAGTGGGGCGAGCAGAACGCCGCGTCCTTCGGCCTGAGTCAGCGCGCGTTCAATCAGATGGCGGTCCCCCTGGCTGCCATGCTGAAGAACAGCGGAATGTCGCTGAGTGAGGTCTCCGAACAGGTCATCAAGCTCACCCAGCGGGCCGCGGACATGGGGTCCGTCTTCGACACCGATGTGGTCCAGGTGCTCGGGGCGATCCAGGCCGGCCTGCGCGGCGAGGCGGATCCGCTGGAGCGGTTCGGCGTTCAGTTGTCGGCCGCGGCCGTCGACGCTCGTGCGCTCGCGGACTCCGGCAAGACGGCGACTGCCGAACTGACCGCGCAGGAGAAGGCGCTCGCGCGGCTCAACATCATTTACGATCAGACCGCGTCCACGGCCGGTGACTTCACCGACACCTCGGACGGACTGGCCAACGCGCAACGGATCGCCGCCGCGCAGATGGAGGACGCTCAGGCGAAGATCGGCACAGCGTTTATGCCGATCATGGCGAAGGCGGCGAAGGTGTCCGGCGAGTTGGCCGAGACGTTCGCTAGCCTGCCGCAGCCGATTGTCCTCACCACTACGGCGATCGTGGGGCTCGGCGCCGCCGCGCTGATCGTGGTGCCGCGCATCGCCGCCACCACCGCATCGCTGCAGGAGATGGGCATCATCTCCGAGTCGACCGCGGGCGGGATCTCGTCGCTCACCCGAGTGGTCGGACTCCTCGGTGCGGCCTTCGCCGCGGCCAAGCTGGGCGAGCAGATCGAGCCAGCCAATGATGGGCTGGACAAGTTCCTCGTCAAGCTCGGGCTGATCTCGGAGGAGCAGAAGGAGACCGCCTCCACCTTCGAGGTGGTGTTCGGCAAGGGCGGGCTCATCGACCAGTGGGTTAACCAGGCACCCGACGCGCAGAGCGCCGGCGAGTTGATCGCCGACGGCATGACCGTCATGGAGAAGAAGACCTCCGACGCCAAGCAGGAGATCGAGGAGCTCCAGGAGGAAGTCGACAACTACATCGACAAGGCGTTTGAGGTTGAGGAAGCTGACGACGCCGTAGCGGACGCGATCTCCCGGCTCAGGGAGCAGTTGAAGCAGCAGCGGGACGAGCACGTCAAGGGTGCCGGGAGTCTGACGGGGAACACCCAGGCGGCACGAGACAACCGCGACATGGTCCGCGACCTGACGCGCAAGTACGAGGACCAACTGAAGGCCTACCGGGCCCACGGCAGGTCCACCGACGGCGTGGTGAAGGACTTCCAGCGTCAACTGGAACGGATGGGCTTCGCCCGCGAAGAGGCTCGGAAGTACGCGAAGGAACTCGCGCACGTCAAGGACGGGCTGGAGGACATCGAGGGTACCTACAACGCGAAGGTAAGGGTCCAGTACCAGTACCCGTCCGGTGTCCTGGAGGCCAAGCAGAAGCGTCACGGCGGCATCTCCGGCGCAGCGTCCGGCGGCAACCGCGGCGGCATGACCCTGGTCGGCGAGGGTGGGCCGGAGATCGTCGACCTCCCGTACGGCTCAACGGTGATCCCCAACGGCACCTCGCGGGAGATGATGCGCGGCGGCGGCGGATGGGGACCGACCGAGTTGGCGCTGTCCCTCCCGCCCGGGCTTGAGCGCGGCCTCGTGCGGATGCTGATGGAAGCGTTGCGGATCGAGATCCGCAACGTCGGTGGGACCGGCCCGAACTCGGTGCAGAGGGCGCTGAGTTGAGCGCGGTCGCCTTCCGCTCGGCGCAGTCAGTGATCAATGCCACCGCCGGCACCTCGGTGACGGTGTCGAGGCCGGCGTCGATCGTGGACACCGGCGACAACCCTGGCCGGGATCATCTGATCGCGTTCGTCGCGTGCACCGGTGCACCAACTGTGACGGCGCCGGCTGGATGGACTCTGGTCACATCCACGGTGGACGCGGGCAACAACGTCACGCTCAAGTCCTACCGCAAGCTCGCCGACGGCGAGGGTGCGAACTGGACGTGGACGCTCGGGTCGTCGCAGCGGAACTGGGGCTGGGTCGGTGCCTACACAGGAGTCGATCCGGACAACCCGATCGCTGACCCGTTCTCTGGGTTCGACACCGACCTGACGCTCACCTCGTCGACGATCCTGGACCCCTTCGGCCGGCCGGTCCAGAACGGCGCTGCGGTGTCCGCCACCGCGGCGACCCGGACCGCCTCAGGCTCGGCCACGACGTGGGCAGCCGCCGCAGCGAATGACTACTTCGAACCGGCGATCTCGGAACGACTCGACACCTCGACCAACGCTGGCTCGGGTACCGACATCACCGGCGAGGTCATCGACTTCCTCTCGACGCTGACCTTCACCAGCACAGTGGAGCTGACTCACACGGCCAGCCAGTCGCAGACGGCGGGCGTGGCGCAGTGCATCGGCCTGCGTCCGTACTTCACGCCCTACGGGGGCGAGGTTGGGGACATTGGGATCGTCGTCGAGGCGGCGTTCGACGCCGATCCGGACGGGGCTACGGCGGACATGTCGTGGACCGATGTCTCGCCCAAGGTGCTCGAAGTTGCCGGTGTGGAGATCACTGCTGGTCGGCCGAACGCCAGATCTACCGCCACACCGACGCAGGTGGTGTTCACGCTCAAGAACCTCGACGGCGAGTGGACCCACCCCAACGGGACGTACTACGGCAAGTTGATCCGGGGGCTTCCGTTCCGGGTCCGGCTCACCGGGTTCGGGCTGAGCGACCACCACCGGGCGACGGCGTTCCTGTCGTCTGCTCGGCTGCGGTGGGACGCCTCGGCCCGGATGTCGGTCGTAGACGTGGTGGCACACGGACGCTTGCACCGCTTGCAGCAGGGCGAGCGGCTACGGTCCGCTGGGTACCGCGCGATCGTAGCCGCGGGCCCCATTGACTACTGGCCGACGGAAGACGGCGAGGACACCGTCAACGCCGCCAACGCCATCCCCGGCGGCACTACCGGACCTTCGGAGATGACGTTCGCGTCGGACTCGTCGTTCGTCGGCTCCGACCCGCTCGCCGTCGTCACGGCTGCATCCCGCGTGCGGGGGCGCGTGCGCGCTCACACCGCAACTGGGCAGTGGACCGGGCTGTGCGTGATGAACATGCCGTCCGAACCGGCCGCGAACACCGTCCTGTTCTCGATGTCCTGCTCCGGCACGGCGCGGCGGTGGGATCTGTGGTGGCTGCCGTCGACCAACGACTTAACCCTGCGCGCCTACGACTCGGACGGCGCACAGATCCTCACCACGTCAGTCACCATGACTCCGGCGGATGTATTCGGCCACCCCATGGCTCTGTCGCTGACCGTCACGCAAGACGGGTCGGACGTGGACTATGCGGCGTGGATCGCTGATCCGACCACCGCCACCGGCATCACGGGCACGCTGGCGTCCCGGACAATCGGCCGGATCAAGCAACTCGACGTTCCCGTGAGCACCGGCACGACGGGCACCACCTACGGCCACTTCGCCGCCCTTGCCGATCCGGACATAGACGCGTCCGGCGGCCCGCCCATCATTCAGGCGGTCCTGCACGGGCACTCGGGTGATTGGACGTGGGAACGGTTCGCCCGGCTGTGCGTGGAGGAGTCGATCCCCTTCACCACGTCGGTCGGTGCGGTACTTGAGCCGACGATGGGCCCGCAAGGATCCCTCTCGCTGTACGACCTGCTGCGCGAGTGCGAGGTCGCCGAGGGGAACCTGCTCTCCGACGTGGGGGTGGATGCGGGCGAGACGGGGGTGCTGTGGTTCCCGGCTCGGGACGAGCGCGACAACGCCGACACGGTCCTCACTCTCGACGTGTCCTCAGACCACCTTTCGCCCGACTTCGAGCCCACCCTCGACAACATCGAGTTGCGCAACGACGTTGAGGTTTCGCGGCCGAACGGATCTACGGCGCGGTTCATCGATCAGACCTCGATCGACCGTGAGGGGCGGTACGCCGAGTCGGTGTCGGTGAACGTCGACTCAGACGACTTCCTGCTCGACCTCGCTGGGTACCGGGTGGCTCTCGGGACGGCCGAGGGGATGCGCTACCCCGTGGCGGGGATCAACCTGCGCCGCTCACCGGCTCTCGCTGAGGACTGGTTGGCGTGCACGCTCAACTCCCGGGTGGACATCACCAACCCGCCGTCGCAGTACCCGCCGGACACGATCGAGACGTTCCTGGAGGGGTACACCGAGCGGATCTCTCAGACCGAGTGGACGGCGAAGCTGAACCTGTCCCCAGCCGCGCCGTTCCGCATCGGCCTGCTCGCCGAGGACGACCCAGCCGACGACACCGAGTATGTGGGCCACCTTGACGCCGACGAGATGGAACTGCTCATCGCGGTGGACACGGACGATACGACGTGGCGGCCCAACTGCGTCCCCGACTCGATCACCACCGCACTCCATCCGGACTCATTCCCCGTTCTGCTGCGGGTGTCCGGCGAGGACGTGAGCCTCACTGCCGCATCGGCCACCACCCCGTCGTTCGTCGCTGCCGGGGTAGTGGACCACGACGACAACGCCGCCCTCACCCCCGCCCTGCCCGCTGGATTGGCCGAAGGGGATCTGCTGCTGATCTTCGCGGCGATCCGCAACTCCGGCGCCGGGATTCCCGTGACGCCGTCCGGGTTCACGCGGATCGACGCGTTCGGCGCCTCGGCCAACGTGGCCGTGTTCGCCAAGTACGCCTCGTCGTCCGAGTCCACGCCGACGGTGACGTTCGCTGACGGGGTGAGTGGTGCTACCACCTCAGCGCAGTGCGCCGCGTTCCGCGACGTGTCCATGGTGGTGCGGGAGTCCGTCGCGCAACTGAACGGCAGCGCCCAGAACATCGCCTACCCGGCGGCAACAGTGACCTACGACAACTGCCTTGGGCTGTACCTCGGCTGGAAGGCTGACGACTGGACCTCGGTCGCGCAGATCTCCGGCGCACTGGAGATCGGCGAACCCGACTCCACAACGGGTGACGACCAGGGAATCGTGTGGGACTACGTCCTCCAGTCAACTGCCGCTGATATCGCGAGCGGATCATTCTCGGTCACCGGCGGGGCGTCGGCCATATCCCGGGGGGGCGTCATTGTTCTTCAGGGGATGACCCGGTCGTGGACCGTCACGCGGTCGGTCAACACGATCAGCAAGTCCCACGCGGCCGAGGCGGAGATCACGCTGCATCCGCACGACGCCTTCCAGTTGGGGGTGTGAGAGATGCCGTATCCGTGGGCCGCGCTGGAGAAGCTGCGCGCAAGCGAGCTCAACGACGCCATCGGCGCCACTGATTGGGCTTCGTACACGCCAGTCGTGACCAACGGCGGCACCGCGACGTTCTCCAGCATCACCGGACGGTGGCGAAGGATAGGCCCGACAAGCGCCGGGATGATCGCGTTTTCGCTCACGCTGGTGGTCGGCAATGCCGGCTCGGGCGCAGGCGTCGTCAGCATCACCGCCCCGACGGACATCGACCGCACCGTCCGCTGGGTATTCGCAGCTGCCATCGAGAACGCCGGCCTGTCCGGGTTCCACGCTTTGACACTCACCTCCGGATCCGGCTCGACGATCGACCGGCTGCGCTCCGGCACGGCCACGAACCTCACCGGCGCCGACCTGACGGCCGGCCGCATCATCGCCATCTCCGGCGCGTACGAGGAGGGCTGATGCACTACGACGTCGGGGACTACGCGTCCCCGCAGGCCGCGCTGGACGCGGCCGAGTTCGACCCGTGCGCGATTGTCGAGTTCCCGCCGGCGCTCTACTCCCTGGCCGCCCCGCTGGTGGTCCACTCCGAGACGACCGTGCGCGCGTACGGGGCACAGTTCGTGGCCGAGGGCCAGCACCGGCTCCTGCGCGCGTTCCGCGACGGCGACTCATTCGCTGGCTACGACGGTCCGCACGACATCACGATCCTCGGCGGAACGTGGGACGCCCAGGGCCAGCTGGCCGCGCCGGGCACCGTCGTCAACGCGATGAATTTCTGCCACGCCCGCGACATCACCGTGATGGACGCCACCATCCGCAACGTCGCCGGCGCGCACGCGATCGAGCTGTCTGCTGTGGACGGCGCCGTGGTCGAGCGCTGTAGGTTCGAGGGCTTCCACAACACCGGCAACCGCGACTACTCGGAGTCCGTGCAGATCGGCGCTCCATACTCGACGGCGACCACCGACATCGGCACCTGGGACGCGACCCCGTGCCGGCGAGTGTCGATCGTCGGCTGCCGGATGGGGCCGAGCGTCGCACTCGGCCCGTTCGGCGCGATCGCTGGAGACCACGTCCGGGCGGCGAACGTGTATCACGACGGCATCCGGGTCATCGACTGCGACGTCGACGGCTCGCTGAGGTTCGGCATCCGTCCGTACGCCTGGCGGGACTTCGCGGTGCGCGGCAACACGATCCGCGGCACCGCGGGCGCCTCGATCATCGTGCAGCACTGCCGCGGCGGCGTGGTCGAGGGCAACGTGATCCGCAACGCCGGGTCGAACGCCGTCAACGTGTCCGCATCGCGCGGTGTGGTGGTCGGGGGCAACGTGGTCAACGACACCGCCACGAACTACGGCATCTGGGTCGGCACCGAGGACGGTGAGGGTTCCGAGGACGTGCTCGTCGCGGTCAACGGGGTCCGCGGCGGCGCGGCCGGAGCCGCCAAGCTCGGCGTCGGGGTGACTGGCTCGGCGCTCATGGGCAACATGCTCCGCCGCGGCTCGGGTGGGTCGACGGGCATCATCGCCGCAGCGGGCCCCGGGACTGCGAACCGCTGTGAGGACAACGACTTCGACGGGTTCACCACCAACATCAGCAACGGGAGCGGCACCATCGCCACCGAGTAGGAGGTTCGCATGGCGCAGAGCCCGGACCACCCCGAGTTACGTTTCGTCCAAGCCAGGTACTACGCGCGCGGCCGACCCAACGGGGAACCGCTGTGGATCGTCGTCCACGACATGGAAGCCGGCGAGCATTCCGACCGGGCCGAGAACACGGCCGAATACTTCCGCACCATGCCGGACGGCCGGGTGGTGTCGTCGCACTACTGCGCCGACAACAACAGCGTGATCCAGTGCGTCCGACTCGGGGACGTGGCGTACACGGTAGGGAACACGGCAGGCAACTACCGGGGGATCAACTGGGAGTTCGCCGGCTTCGCCCGGCAGACGCGCGAGCAGTGGTTGGACGACTTTGGTGTGGCCATGTTCCGCCAGGCCGCGCCGTACATCCGCGCCGACGCCGAGAAGTACGGCATCCCACTGAAGCGCTGCAGCGTCGACGACCTGAAGGCGCGGCGCAAGGGGATCACGTCCCACAACGATCTTCGGCTGGCCTACGGGGGAACGACCCACACCGACCCGGGACCGAACTTCCCGTGGGACGAGTTCATGGCGATCATCCAGGAGGACGACGTGAGCGCTCAGGACGTGTGGAAGTGGGACCCGAACGATCCGAAGACCGGCGTGCGCAACCAGCCGTTCAACTCGGACGCCGCGACGAACCCGACGGTGGAGGCACGGTACGCGCTGGAGCGGGCGTGGTACGAGTCCCATTACGCCAACGAGCGGGTGGGGAAGCTGTCGGCGATGGTCGATGTGCTCGGCGCCAAGGTCGACGCCATCGCTGCTCGGCCGCCGGTGGATCCGGCCGCCCTGCAGCTCGCGGTCGAGGCGGCGCTGCAGAACCCGTCCGTTGCCGCGGTGCTCGCGAAGGCGAACGCTGACGAGCAGGCCCGGCGGCTCGCCGAGTGATGGACCCCGGCGTGGGCGTGGTCATCACTGCCCGCGAGATCTACGAGGCTGTGGTCCGGCTGACCGGCCGGGTCGACGTGCTCATCGAGCAGCAGAAGGCGTCCGAAGACGTGGATCGAGACCACGAGCAGCGCCTGCGCGCACTGGAGCGCGCACGCTGGCCGCTGCCGTCACTGTCCTTGTTGATCGCCCTCGCCGGGATCGTGATCGCGTTGTTCCGATGAGCTGTTGCAGGCTGCTTGAGCAGCTTTGGCACACCCCGGCGGCATGGCTGGCTCAGCGTGGCATCCGTTGATCCGGCACTTCACCTGCTGGTGGCATCCCCGACGGTCTGAGGCCGGACAGCCGGGGCACTCAGTGTACGAGTAATTGATCTTCCCCGGCCCGAGTTCGTGGCCGTCGGCGCACGCGGGCGGGATCCAGTCCGGCAGCTTCACCACACGAGAGTACGGAGGAGCACCATGAAGTACGCCAAGAGCATCGTCGCCGCCGTGGTGGCGGCTGGGGTGGCGATCACCGCCGCACTGTCCGATGACGCCGTGACCGCGGCCGAGTGGGTCACGATCGCCCTCGCCGTCCTCGGCGCGCTGGGCGTGTACAGCGTCCCCAACACCCCGGCGGCCGCGCCGTACGAGTTCCGCGAGCGTGGCTGACGCGCCAACGGAAGCGCCCGTTCTGTTGGCGCGTGACCCTGACGCGCCAACTCCCGTAGCAGCAGATCAGTTGAGATCAGGTACTCGTCACCTGACGCCAACTGAGCCGGCCCCGAAACGACAAACGCCCGCCCACTTGAGATCTCACCGTGAGATCTCAAGTGGGCGGGCGTTTGCTTGCATTTCAGTCGTCCTGCGACTCCATGGGGGCGTTCAGCGGGTCCACTCGTCGCGATCCGGGTACGGCGCGTTCGCGAGCCTCGCGTTATACAGCACTGTGGCCGGCCATCCGCCTCGCCGCAGCCGGACCGATGATCCGCACCGAGGTGCCGCTCACGCCAGTCTCGATGTCGGTCCAGACCGCAGGGTCGTCGGTGATGGTCAACTCCGACAGGTCGACGCCAGCCGAGGTGAGCAGGGCGCTCACCTCGGCGGCGGTCAGATCCTTGGTGCTGGCCACGGCGTGGCCTCCTCTCTCGTCCGGTAGGGACGGAGCGGTGCAGGGATCCGGCTGAGATCCCTGCACCACCCTCGACGCTACCGAGCGTTCAGCCGGACCGCTCGGTCCGACAGGTGCCCGGGTTACGCCTTCGCCATGTCGGCGTTCAGCTCGTCGACCGGCACGCGGCCAGGCGATACGGGAGCGGCCTTCGGCGCGCGCGGCGTGCGCTTGCGCGGCTTGGGCTTGCGGTTGTGCTTCCCGCAGGTGCACCCCTCGGCGCACTTCTTCCCAGCGGTACGACCGACCTGCTTGGCCGGCTGGACCCGGTCCTCCTCGGCGAGGATCGACACGAAGTCCGGCTTGATGAACGCCTTGATCGTCTCGGCGACCGCGATGCACGCGACCGCGATCAGGTAGACGACCCCGACCGCGACGTTCGGCGACCCAACGAAGTTGATGTAGCCGCTCGCCGCGATCGGCAGCACCAGGAACATCAGGGCGATGCTCTTGGCGGTGCGATGCATCCCGGTAGTCGAGAGGACCTTCACGCACAGGAGCGTGAGGGCGTCGATCACGAGCGGGATGATCGCGGCGCCGAACTGGTCCATGCCGATGTGGAGCAGGTAGTGCCGCTGGTGCTGGAAGCTGACCGCCATGACGGCGACGACGATGCCGAGCGCGAGGCGCTTGGTAAGGCCGATGGTCTTGAGCATCTCCTCGACGGCCTTGGAGCCGTACTCGGTAGCGAAACGCTGACCGGGAGTCTGCTCGACGACGTTCTGCATGTTCCCCTCCTGGGGTAGTGGGGTTGGCCGCCCGAGGAGCGCGGGTGCGCTCGACTCCAGAGCGGTGAAGCTTGGGGCCTGACGGCCACGGCTCCCGCCGGTACGAGACCGGCGGGACCGGAACTGTCAGGTTCAGCGGAGCGAGTCGACGTAGGCCTCGGCCTGGTCGAACTCCCACTCGTCGCCGCCGTTGCTGATCCAGAACTCGCGGGCCTCGATCGGGTCCACGACCTCGCCCTCGACGACCAGCGTGGCGTCGCCGCAGGGGTTGATCCGGATGACGGGCTCGCCGTTAAGGTCGGTCAGGACGGCGGCGGTGTCGAGCTTGAGCATGTCGGTCTCCATCCGACTGGCCGCTCTTGGTGGCGGCGGGAGTGGACCTGCCAGGAGTCGCACCTGGTGGCAGCCCCGACTTACTGGCCGGTGGTCAAGCGCCTGCGCGCTGCTGCGTCTCGCGGTCCGTGGCCCCGGCGCCGGTCGCGTGTGCGGTGTCGTCTGCCTGGGGCTGATGTCTTGCTGTTCGGTGTCGAGTCGGGCTGGTTCACGACCTCAGGGCGACTGCCTCGGCTGACCTGCCCCTGAGTGGTGTCCCGCTCTTCTGTTGTACCTCCATGGTAGCACAGTGACTAGTCACATGCAAGGCCGAGTGTATAGTCACTTCCCATGGCGCGACGTGGGCGACCCAACATCACCCTGCGACTCGACGAGGAGCTGTGGCAGCGCCTCGGCGCGCTCACCGAGGACCGCTCGGCCCTCCTCCGCGAGTTCATCCGCTGGTACGTGCGCGAGCCCGGCGCCAAGCTGCCTCAACGACCGCGGCCGCACCCATTCGGTGCCGAGGCGCTGGACCCCAGCCGATCATCCGATCGGGGTACGTGACAGGATCTGCCACCCTGTCCGGTATGACGGTCGGACAGGAACCCAAGACGCCCACCCACTGGGGCCGAGCCATCCTCGGCGTACTCCTAGGCTTCCTGCTGATCGGCTGCTTCATCGCCGCGTACACCGGCATCGACCTGGACTTCGGCGGCCGACCCGGCGCAGAGTCGGAGTACGACAGCATCGACTCACTCACCGACTGCCAGATACTCCAAGGCCGGTTCGACATGTACAGCGGATTGCAGAGCAGCGCGCTCCGTCGCCACGACACCGACGCGGCAGAGATCAACCTGTCCTACATGGCCGCTGTCGACGAGCGCATGCAGGAACTCGGCTGCTGAGGCCGGGGCGGAGACTGGCGGGTGCTGGTCGACCACTCTCCGCCCCGACGCATCATCCCGGTGGGATCTCCCGCCGGATCCGGATGGCCCAGTCGAGCAGCCAGTCCTCAGCCAGCAGCGGTGAGCGCGTACTGGTGGTGCGCGGTTCCGGCGCCTCGGCGATCTCGGCGACGACGCCGAAGCCCATGAGCAGGGTGCCGGCGACCATGAGTGCCGCGATGATCTTAGGCACGCCGTAGCCGTTCGATCTCGGCCCAGGTCCAGCGCGCCTCTTCGGCCGCGATGGCCCCGGCCACCTGGTCGACGAGGTCCCCGCGGAGCCCGACGACGCGAGCGGCGAGCCGGTCGACGAGGGTGGGGCGGCGACGGAGTCTCATCTCGTCCTCCTTGGAGCCCACCCGGAGCAGCGCGGCCGTGGGGCAAGCGCGCCACCCCAGGTGGGACACACGGGAGAGGGGTTCCGGCCCGGTGCAGGGGCCGGGCCGGGGTGGCCGGGCGCGTCGGGCCGTCTGTGAGGTTGGCATCCGCGCCCGGCCGGGGGGTCCGGTCGACCCGTGGAGGTTCGGCCGGCTGTTCCCGAGTGTCTAGCAGGGGAACGTCAGTCATCCTTACGCGCATTGCCGGTAAAGTCAACAGTGCGCGCCAGGCGCTTGAACCCGAGGAGGTGATCGTGATGGGATCGGCTGGTCTAGCAGGGAGCATCGTCATGGCCGAGCCGTACCATGCGCGGATCCGCGCAGACCTCCTCGCGCGCATCGAGTCCGGCGAGTGGCAGCCGGGCGAGAAGTTGCCGTCGACCCGGGAGTTGGTCGAGTTCTACCGGGCCAAGTTCCGCAGCCAGACCTTGGCTGCTTCGACCGTTCGACACGCGGTGTCGATGATGATCGTCCGCGAGGAACTGCGTGGCCAGCAGGGTATCGGCGTGTTCGTGCCCGACGAGGAGCCTGACCAGCAAAGCGAGTAAGGGCAAGGACCCGCCCCCGGTGCGTTTACTGGGGCGGGTCCTTGCTTCATTCTGTGCATGGCACCGGCCAGCTTCTACCTGGCCGGTGCCGCCGTATCCGGAACGGGCAGTGCGGAGACGGCCGCGGTGCGGGCTGCTCCGGTGACGAGCGTGTAGCCCATGGTTGAGGAGATGCTGGAGTGGCGCATCAACTCCTGGGTGACCCGGATGTCGCCGGTCGAGGCCTGGATGGTGGTGCCGTACCAGTGTCGGAACCGGTGCGGGTGGACGCCCTTCAGCCCGGCCTTGGCCAACTTCGCGCGGGTACGGCGGGACACCCAGTTGCCGCTGACCGGCTCACCCTCGCGGTTGGTGACGATCAGCCCGGATCTCGGTTCCAGCAATTCCCACAGGTACGGGTGGGTGGGGACGGAGCCGGGCTTGTCGCCCTTGCCGTGCGGGATCATGATCCTCTCAGCCGTGATGTGGTTGCGGTGGCAGGCCGCGACCTCGGAGCACCGCATCCCGGCGTACGCGGCGAGCGCGACGACCGACCGCCACGGGTCGGGTAGGAGGAGGGCCGCCGCCAGCTCCTCATCGGTGACCGGGTCGGGAACGCAACGCGGCGCGGTGATCCGGTCGATGCCTCGGGCGGGGTCTCCGTCGAGAAACCCGGCACCCGTCGCCCACCGGTAGAAGCTGGTGACGTGGTACTGGTAGATCGACAGGGTCCACCGGGACCGGCCGTGGGCGCGGAGGTCGGCGAACCAGGCGAGGATCTGTTCGGTGGCCGCATAGGCCAGGCCGAACGGGAGTCGGTCGTGGAGGCGCCGGAGGACGGACCTTCGGACCTCGATCGTCTTGTCGGACTTGCCGCTGGCCATCAGGTGGTCCAGGTGCAGGTCCAGAAGTTGGCTTCCCATCTCGTGATACTGCACTTGCGCCAGAGCCGCCACCGTCCGCCATCCGTTCCGTGATCGGCCGACTACACGGCGACAGGTGTGTGTGGACGGAGCCCCACACCGACCAGCGGACGGGTCTGGCGGACCGATCGGGCGGGGTTGCGCAGGTGGGGAGGCCGTTCGACGGGACGTTCGACAGGGGGCTTGACCCTGGCGACGACGCGGACCGTTGAATAACTCTGACTAGTGGCCGCCCCTCCCCTACCGGGCCCGTGGACGAGCCACAGGTAGTCGCAGCCGGTGCGGGTGGCGATCGTCATGGCGATCGTGACCAGGTTGCGTGGCATCGCGCCGGCTGTCTCCCAGTCGCGCCAGGTCGCGGCGCCGACACCGCACTCCCGCGCGGCCTCCTTGATGTTCCAGCCCATCCGGTGGCGCACCAGCGCCAGTCGGGCAGCGAACGTGTCCGTAGTGGGGATCCACTGCTGCTCTGACTTGATCGCTTCGGTGGTCATGTGACACAGACTACCGACAATGACACGCGGCGCAAGACGAACGGACGGTAACCCGTCCTTGACACGGTTCGGTGCGCGGGTCTACCGTTCCGTCCATGACACGGCTTCCCGAGCTTCTGACGGTGGCGGAAGTCGCCGAAGCGCTTCGGCTCACTGACGAGACGATCCACCGCTGGTGCCGTGAGGGCCGACTGGAGTTCGTCGACGTGCTCGGCGTCAAGCGCTTCAACCGCGACTACATCGCCTCGATCGTGGCCGGCGAGTCCACCAAGTCGGGCGCAGCCTGATGGCCGCCCGTGGCACCCGCCGCCCCCACGTCCGCACCCCCCGCCCCCGGAAGGTCAACGTCTCCCGGCGTAGCGGCGGTGGCGGGAAGTCCGGCGGCTGCGCGCTGATCCTGCTGCTGCTCGTGTCGCTCCCGGCACTCGCCGCGGTGGTGTCCCGATGATCCCCGGACGCGAAACCAGCCACGCGTCCGGTCCTACGTCCGAGCGCGCTTCTTCCCCGGCGCTCGGATCTGCCCGGTCGAGCTCGGCGGCTCCCGGGCCCAGCGGCCACCCCGTCCCCGCTGTGGGGATGAGGGGACGGGGTGGCCTGCGACGTGGGGCGGTGAGCGATGAGAACTGACCTGGCGATTCCCGACTACGCCATCGAGATCGAGCAGGCCGCCGACCCGGGCGCCTACGTGATCCAGGCGTGCGAGCGGGCTAAGACGTGGCTCGCCCATGCGCTGGAGCACGGGGGCATTGACCAGATCGTCGAGATGAAGTGCCAGGCCGAGGCGATTCGCGTCTACACCATGTCGAAGCAGCTCGGCAAGGACGCGCAGCTGTCTGCCGCCGAGATCGTGCGGCGGGCGGAGCGGGGCATCGGGCTCGCGATCCGGAGGGGCCAGGAGGCCGGCGAGATCGCGCGCAATGGCGAGCGAGCTTTTCCAGTCGAGAAAAGGTCCACGTCGCAGTTCTTCATCGGCGGCCAGGAGCAGTCAGACACCTACGCCATGACCGACGGCGTTTCCGACGACCAGTTCGAGGCCGCGATCGCCGAGGGGCGCTCGGACGGCAACCTCTCGCGAGCGAACGTCATACGGAAGGTCCGCGCCAAGAAAGAGGCTGCGGAGGCCCGGGACGCCGCCATGGCGGACGAGGACGAGATGGTCGTCCCCGACCCGTCTGACCGGACGACCTGGGCCACGCTCCGGCGTCGAGAGGTCATCCGCCGCATGGCGGCGGAAGGACACACCTCGAAGCAGATCGCCGATCGCCTCGGCCGTAGCGGAGAGGCCGTGCGGACGATGGTCCGCGCGATGGGGCTGGAGATCCCCGCAGACGCGGCGATGGGGCGCAGTGCCCGTCGCCTCGATCCCAACCGGGTCATTGCCGAAACCGTCCACGGTCTCGACGGCATGGCCATGGGAGTCCGGCTCATCCTCGACGACCTCGACGGACTCAACGTCGCCGAGGTACGCGACTGGGCCGCCTCCCTCACCGAATCCATCCGGGTGCTCAACCGGCTAGTCAAGAAGATGAAGGAGAAGGCCCAGTGAGTGGCAAGCCTACAGGGAAGGTGGAACGGCAGGCACGTCTCCGCTGGGTTCCCCTGTCGAAGGTTCGCGTCAACCCCCTCGCCCAGCGCGAGATCAACGAAGCACGCGTCGACAAGCTCGCGTCCGACTTCGACCCCGAGCAGTTCGGTACCCCAACGGTCAACATGCGGGGCGAGCACTTCTACGTCATCGACGGCCAGCACCGCATCGAGGCCCTGCGCCGCTGGTTCGGCGACGGCCAGTGGGAGAACCAGCAGATCCAGTGCTGGACCTACGAGGGCATGTCGGAGTCCGAGGAAGCCGAGGCGTTCCTCAAGCTGAACGACACCCTCGCCGTGGTCGCGCTGGCCAAGTTCCGCGTAAGCGTCCAGGCGGGCCGGCCGGAGGAGTCCGACGTGGACCGCATCGTCCGCGCCCAGGGTCTTCGGGTCACCCGTGACAAGGGCGACGGGGCGATCGGTGCAGTCGGGACGCTGATGCGCATCTACCGCCGCGCCGACGGAGTGACCCTTGGCCGGACGCTTCGGATCATCCGCGACGCATACGGTGACCCCGGCCTTGAGGCCCCGGTCATCGACGGGATCGGGCTGCTCTGCCAGCGCTACAACGGCGAGCTGGAGGACAAGCGCGCTGTGGAGCGGCTGTCCGGCGTCCACGGTGGAGTGAACGGGCTGCTGGGACGCGCGGAGACGCTGCGCAAGCAGACCGGCAACGCCCGGAACCACTGCGTCGCCGCGGCGGCGGTGGACATCATCAACGCCGGCCGCGGCGGCAAGAAGCTCCCTTCCTGGTGGAAGGAATGAACTCCGGACGTGGGGCCAGCCACGGTCCGGCCAACGTGGGGCGGCGGTCGCGGGAGCAACGGAGAGCGCTCCTGCCGGAAAGGGCCACCGCCCCACCCTCAACTCCCGCAAGAGTGCCGCGACGGATGCGCACTGACAGCGGTGTGAGAGGGCCGGGCGCCGCGGACTGACGCCCGGCCTACACCAAGACATTGCCCCGGCTTCGCGGACACGAACCGGGGCGCGGCCACCGAACAGATTGGACAGCGGTGACAGAGGACAAGGTACCGCAGACGACGGAAGACGGCAGCGGCATGCGGGATGCAGCCCTGATGTACGCGGCCATGGTCGCCGAGTTGCGCGCCAAGCTCGGCGACGTTCGCGGCGCGGTCGTCGTCGCGGGCGATGACGTCACGGACTGGCAGCGCGGCTACCGGGCATGCGCCGAGAACGTCCTGCGAGTTCTGGACGGTGAGTCGTGACCGCCGCTCTCGCCGCAGCCCTACTGACGCCCGACTCGCTGCCGTACTCCGTCACCGAGTCCTACGGCTACCGCATCGCTCGCGGTGCCCCGACATCCCGTGAGCCGCAGGGACGCATGTTGGCCGTGGCCGGTCGGGACATCTACGGGCCGTACGTGTCGTGGGGCGGGTCGCACTTCATCTACGTCGAGTCGTCCGAGATCGAGTCCGTGTTCCACACGGTGGCGGGGGCGCGGGCGTGATCGTCTGGATCCTGCTGGGCCTCAGCCTCCTGACTGGCGCGTTGACGATGGCGCTGACGCAGGTCAACCCCGAGTACCGGCGGGCACACCGGGCTGCGCTCAAGCAGGTCGGTGTGGCCGGAGTTCCGGCTGGCTGCGTGCTGGCCGTCGCCGCGCTTCTGATGGTCGCGACCTGGACGTGGTACGCGATCGACGTTGGGGACTGGCGGTTCGCCGCGATCGCCTGGGTGCCGGCCCTCTTCACCTGGATCGGGCGACTCGCGACCCGTCCCGCCAAGGGTGGTGCGTCATGAGCTGGTACCCCGAGCCCATCCCGGTACCGGAGCCGAAGCCGGACGGTGAGTCGTGAGCTTCGTACGGTTCGGCGAAGACGGGTCCGATGTGTACATCTACGCCGATGTAGTCGGAGAAGTTCGCTGCTGCTTCTGCCCATTGGCTGACCGGTTCGGCGGCAGCGACTACGGCACCCGGCACTTCTCGCTGATGGTCGAGCACATCCGTGACCATCGGGAAGCCGGACACCACGTACCGGACTGGGTCGAGCGCGGCATGGACGAGCGCTGGCCCGACTTCGGTCAGGTCGGTGCGTCGTGAACGTCTACATCGTCGCCGTCGGCGAACGCGGCGAGGGCCAGGTCCCCTACGCCGTGGTGACGACTCTGCGCGCCGCGAAGCAGGTGGCCCGCTGGGACCACGGCGTCCAGATCGGCAACGAGTTGGCCGGCCAGCCCGGCCGCTGGATGGGATCACTCAACGGCACCGATGAGGTCTGGATCTACCGGATGGCGGTGGCGTCGTGATGTGCCTCGACCCCCACGGCCACCTGCTGCTGTGGACACAGCGTGAGACGACGTGGCGTCTCAGCCCCGCTCAGCGTCGAGCCGAACTGTCCGCTGGCTGCCCGTGGTGTGCATGCCCGACGACGGTGGTCCGCCCTACCGCGTCCCCGCTGCTGTCTGCCCGAGTGAGGAGCTACTGATGGGTGAACTTCGAATGACGCCCGCACGGCTGGCGCTGCTGCGGGCCGTTGCCGACAGCCAGATCGTGTTCTACCCGGGCTGGGGTGGAAGGGGTGACCGAAGCGCGCACCAGGGCGTTCACGGCAAGACCGTGACGGCCGCCGTCATGGAGCTGTATCGCGCCGGGCTGGTGGCCCGGCGCGGGCCTGGCCGCAGCTTCTACGAGACGCGGCTCTGGTATCCCACTGACGCCGGCCGCGCCATCTTGGACGGTGCGTCATGACCTTCCCCGACGAGTGGACCCAGCCAGCCGTAGAGACGGGCATCCTGATGTCCGCTGTCGGCATCGCGTTGACGGTGCGGCAGATCTGGTCGGACCTGGTGGACGGCGGCTACGTCCGCCGCGCGGTCGAGCGGTACCGCGCGTGGCGCAACCGCAAGCCCAAGCCGGACACCGACTACGGACTCAAGGACGACGCCACGGTGACCACGTTCATCGGCGTCCTGCACGGCGAACCCGACGAGTGGGACGACGAGTGCGCGAAGTGCCCGCCGCAAGCGTCCCCACTGCTGCACCACACCGGCGAGCAGCCCGCTTCCCGACTGCGGCTCAGCGGCCCCGTCGCAGCCATGCCCGTCGTGGTCGAACTGGACCCGGAGCGGACCGAGCCGATGATCCCGGACGGCGTCCACGGCTACCCGATCGGAGCGCGACGGATCGAGATGACCCTGGTCCGGCGCGAGCACCGCACCGGCGAACACGTGGCGGTGCGGCCGGACGAGACGACGCCGATCTTCGACTCTCTCGGCCCGTACCCGGTGCTGGACGTGGACGTGACGTTCGACTGGGACGCGGTGGTCGTGGAGACGCGCGAACTGGTGGGGGTGGGGGCGTGAAGTTCCGGAAGAAGCCCGTCGAGGTCGAGGCGGTCCAGTGGACCGGCGCCAACTGCTTCGAGGTGTTCGCGTTCATGGGCTTGGCCCACGAGCCGCACGACGACGAGATCGACGAGATCGTGATCCCGACGCTCGAAGGGGACATGACCGCCAACCTCGACGACTGGATCATTCGCGGCGTCGCGGGCGAGTTCTACCCGTGCAAGCCCGAGATCTTCGACGCGACGTACGAGGCGGTGGACTGATGGCCCTACTCGAAGTCTTCGCCGAGGACCGGTGTCCCGACTGCACCGAACTGCTGCGCCGGGTGGAAGCGCTGAACTCGGACCTGACCTACGCCAACGCCACCAACGCCCGACTGTCGGCGCTGAACCGGCAGCAGGACGCACAGGTGACCCGACTGATGGAGCACCTGCAGCACGCCGTGGACGAACGGGACGCGCTACGGGTGCAGGTGGAAGCCATGACCCGGGACCTGATCGCACTCGCGCCGATGCCGCGACTCACCGGGCCTGGTGGGTGCGCGCGGTGCAAGGACACCCGCAAGGTCGACGTGGGTGAGGACGAGCTCGGCGAGGTGGTGATCCCTTGCGACTCGTGCTGCTGCTCGGTGTGTGGGGACTACACGGGTGGTGGGTTGTGTGACGCGGACAGGGAGGCGGCGCCGTGAGGTGTCAGCGATGCGGCCTTCCAGATCGGCACAACGGCGCCGGCGACGGCATCGGCTCATGTGACTGCTCCCGCTGCGATTGCTGCGGAGGCGCGCCGTACGAGTGCGATTGCGGTCGAGACTTTGACCGGGATTACGACGACCCCGACGAGCCGTACGACTACCTGTGCAACGACACAGCGTGCCCATGGCGGCGTGCTCGTCAGGAGTTGAGGGAGGCGGCGCCGTGAGCGACAAGCCGACCATCGTCGAGGCGCTGTCCGCGGTCATGGAGGACGTTCAGTCGGTCCGCAAGGCCGACCGGAACACCCAGCAGGGGTACGTGTTCCGCGGCATCGACGCCGTGGTGAACGCCGTCGGCCCAGCCCTTCGGAAGCACCGGGTGATCGCCCTTCCCTACGCGTCGACCGCGCAGTACCGGGACGTCCAGACCTCGACCGGCAAGCCGTCCCGGGAGTGCACCGTCTCGGTGACCTACCGGTTCTACGGCCCGGCCGGGGACTTCCTGGAGTGCACCGTCCCGGGTGAGTCCATGGACTTCGGCGACAAGGGTGCACCGAAGGCGATGAGCGTCGCCTACCGGATCGCGCTGCTGCAAGCGCTGTGCATTCCGACCGACGATCCGGAGCCGGACTCGATGTCGTACGAGCGCGCGGCCCGGCCGGAGTGGGATCCGGTGGAACAGGACGTGCTCGTGACCGCGTGGTCGGCCGAGATCACCGACGCGAAGACGCTGGACGATCTGAAGGACATCGGCCGGAAGCTGTTGGCCGCGAAGCGCGCGCGCGAGTTGAGCCCGCCTTCGTACGACCACTTGTCGAGGCTCGGCAGCAAGCGCAAGGCCGAGATGGACAAGGCCGCCGAGGAGGCGTCGTCGTGATGACCCACGGGATCATCGAGGACTCGCCCCGCCGGTGCCCATGGGACGGCAAACGCATGGTCCAAGAGATGGGCCAGCACGAGTCCAACGGCGGCATCGAGATCGTGCACGTCTGCTGGCACTGCGACTACCGCGAGCACGACACCGCGTGGCGGGACAAGCGAGTGACGGTCCTGGCGGACTACCGGGAGCGGAAGACCCTGGCTGAGCGGCTGTACGAGATGCGCAGGGAGGCGTGATGCGACTGCTCAGTCTCGGCGCCGGGGTTCAGTCCACGACGCTTGCCCTGATGGCCTGCGAGGGGGCGCTCGACAAGCTGGACGGGGCGATCTTCGCGGACACGGGCTGGGAACCGCGGCGGGTGTACGACCACCTTGACCGGCTGGAGCGCGTCCTTGGCGCGGCCGGCGTCCCGCTGTACCGAGTGTCGAAGGGCAACCTGCGGCGCGACGCCATAGACCCCGAGCACCGGTACGCGTCAGTCCCGTACTTCGTTCGCAACCCGGACGGGTCGGAGGGCATGGTCCGGCGGCAGTGCACCTCGGAGTACAGGCTGGCCCCGATCCGGCGGAAGATCCGCGAACTGCTCGGCGCCGAGCCGCCCGACTTCAAGCGGGTGCCGCGTGGCCGGGTGGCCGAGGAGTGGGTGGGGTTCAGCGCCGACGAGATCGGCCGGGTCAGCAACAACGCACCCCTGTACCTGCGCTCCCGACACCCGCTGATCGAGCTGGGCATGGATCGCCGAGCGTGTGAGCGATGGCTGGAGTCCCGGGGCTGGGGACAGGTGGCCAAGTCAGCGTGCATCGGCTGCCCGTACCACGGCAACGCCCAGTGGCGGGACCTGCGGGACAACCACCCCGACGAGTGGGCGGATGCACTCGACTTCGACGAGCGCATCCGTAAGGGCGGCGCCCGCGGCCTACCGCTGAACGGCGAGGCGTTTCTTCACCGGTCACGGGTGCCGCTCGCTCTCGCTCCGATCGACCGCACCACCCGGGCAGAGCGGCTGTCGTGGCAGACGGACATTGACGACTTCCTGGAAGCGGGAGATCCGGATGGCTGCTCGCCGTACGGATGCCGTTCCGGCTCGGCGGTGGCGTGATGTCCTTCGTCCGCTCGTCCACCAGCCGCCGCCCCCGCTACACCGGACCGGATGATGACACCCGCGCCAAGGTGATGTGGCGGGACGGCTACTGCATCCGGTGCGGCGAGACGCTGCACGAACGCCGGCCGCACGTCCTGCACCACCGTCGGCCAAGAGCGATGGGTGGGACGCAGAGGCCGGACGTGAACTCGCCGCAGAATCTCGTCTGGCTCTGCTGCCCGTGCCATGACTTCATCGAAGCCAACCGGGCTGAGGCGTACATGAAGGGCTGGCTGGTGGCACAGTCCGCCGATCCTCTCGGTGTTCCGCTGCTGGTGGTGCACGTCGACGAGGACGGGGTGCCGCACCGGGAAGCGAAGTGGGTGTACCTGACGGCCGACTTCGGCTACTCGGACGCGCCGGGTGGTGAGTCGTGAAGCCACCCCACAAGACCGCCCAGCAGCGCCGGGCCGAGCGGCCGAGGAAGATCCGCCAGATCGACACGGCAGCACTCGCCCCGTCGATGAGCCTGTCACCGAACCGGTGTGAGTGCGGGCACATGGCCTTGATGCACCGGCCGCCACGAAGTGCTGCACAGATCGGCGGCCGCGCCGAGTGCGCTGCGCGCGGTTGCGGGTGCGCCGAGTTCGCGAAGGAGACGACATGACGACCGGTTGGGACGTTCTGGCGCTGCTGATCCTGGGCGTCGTGGCCGTGATCTCGATCTGGCGGGTGACGCGATGACGCGCCTCGAACCCGTCGTGGCCGAACTGGTGCAGTTGCGCGAGTCGGTCGGCATGTCCAAGGCGGTGCTCGCACAGCGTGCCGGGATCAGTCCGGCCACGGTGAGTCTGATCGAGCGCGGGTTGAACCGGGGGAACCTGTCCACCATCTCGGCCATGGCCAGGGTGCTGGGGTGTCGGGTGGGGTTGGAGCGTGTGCCATGAGCCGCATGTCGCGATCCGCCTACGGACTCACCCTCGACCGCGGCGGGGACTGGCGTGTTCGCGGACTGTGTACCGAGAGCCCGGACATGTGGTGCTCGTCCGACCGGGACGCGATCGCGCTGGCGCAGCACACCTGCTTCACCCACTGCACGGTGTGGCAGCAGTGCGCGGCGGAAGGGGAGGCGACACCGCCGGACCGGCGCCGGGGAGTGATCTACGGGGGTGCCCGATATCTCGATCACAGCGGTAACCGGGACCGGGACACGTACGTCCTTCGCCGATCGTGTGCGAGGTGCCGCGATGGACGCTGACGAACTGGCGCGGCTGGAGTGGCTGGCGCAGGAGATGGCGTGCCGGGTCCGCGACTACGACCCGATCGCCAACGGCCGATGGTTGCAGGCCACGACCACACCGGATGAGCGGTGGCAGCTGCTGTTCGTCATGGCGGCTGCGATTCCGACCGACGTGCCGTGGAAGCACCTGACCCGGTGGGTTGATCTGCCGGCCGTCGACGCACTCGTGGCCGAGCGGTTCGGACGTGCGGCATGAGCACCAAGACGAAGGGGCGCATGTGCGACGGCAAGTCCCGCCACGACACCCGCAAGCTCGCCGTCGCCGCCATGTGGTCGTACGTCCACCGGTGCGGTGCGCGTCCGTCCCGGCTCAACGTCTACCGGTGCCCGCACTGCGGTGGGTGGCACTGGGGTCACCGGATGCCGCCGCGATGAGCCACGTCTACGTACCTGACGCGTCGGTGGCGCCAGATCACCGCGACCGGCGGCCGTGCACCTGCGGGATGCCGAAGTCCAACCGTGTGCATGAACTGCCGGAAGTGCCGGATGAAGCCAAGCTGGTCGACGCGCGGAAGCTGGGGGAAGCGTGAAAACCCTTGCGTCGCAACCGATCCACGCGAGAAGCGAACAGCCGTTCGGGTATGATGTAGACGGTCCGACGGCGGCGCGAACCACCGCCGGACCTGACCGTCAGCCCCTTATCCAGCAAGGAGTGCGGCTTTGACTGACGCTACCCTGAGACTGGCCGGCGAGCAGCCCTTCCACCCGGTTGCCGACATCTTCCCGATGATGTCGGATCGCGAGCTTCTCGACCTGACCGACGACATCCGAGAGAACGGGCTCCGCGAACCGATCTGGCTCCACCGCGATGGCCGAGTCATCGACGGCCGGAACCGCTGGCTCGCGTGTCTCCAGCTCACGATCGAGCCGCACACACGGACATACGAGGGCGACAACTCGACGCTCGTCGCATTCGTCGTCTCACTCAACCTGCACCGACGACACCTGACGGAGTCCCAGCGCGCGATGGTCGCCGCTCGGTTGTCCACCTTGAAGCACGGCCAGCGCGCCGACAGAGCGGCAAATTTGCCGGTCTCCCAGCCAGCAGCAGCGGACCTGCTCAACGTGAGCGAGCGCAGCGTTCGAGATGCACGCAGAGTCCAAGACAGTGGAGTGCCCGAACTGGTCGCGGCAGTTGACGCGGGCGAGATAGCCGTCTCCACGGCCGCGGCGATCGCCAGTGTTGATCCGGATGAGCAGCGGGACGTTATCGCGGCTGACGACGAGAAAGAGATCGTCCGGCGCGCGAACGAGATCAAGTCCCGGAAGCGTGAGCAGCGACGCCAGCAGTGGGAAGAGGAGCGCCGCGCCGCCCGCGCCGCTGGGTCGATGACGCTAGACGGCCCCGAGGTCCGCGCCGGTGACTTCGCCGCAGTGCTGGCCGACCTGGAAGACGGGTCGGTGGACCTGATCCTGACCGACCCGCCGTACGGGGACGCCGCGCTGCCGTCGTACGCCCGCTTGGCCGAGTTCGCCGCAGCCAAGCTCAAGCCCGGGGGTTCGCTGATCTGCTACACGGGACAGTCAATCCTGCCCGGCGTGCTGGACACGTTCGACAAGCACCTGCGGTACTGGTGGACGCTCTCGCTCGACCACTCGGCCGGCGGACAGCAGCTACCCGGCAAGTGGGTGTTCGTCGAATGGAAGCCGATCGTCTGGTACGTCCGTGGTCATCGCGAAGGACGCCACTACGTCGCGGACAAGGTGCGGGGTACCCGGCCGGACAAGGACGCGCACGAGTGGGCGCAGGGTGCTGCCGAAGTCGAGTACCTGATCGAGTCGCTGACTGAGATCGGCGCGCTCGTGGTCGACCCGTTCGCCGGATCCGGATCGTTCGGCCGGACTGCGCTCAAGCTCGGCCGGCGGTTCGTCGGTGCCGACCTGGACCCGGACAGCGCGACCGGAACGGTGGTGGCGTGATGGCGTGCGGTCGAACCGACTGCCCCAGCTGTGGACATCCGCTCATCCACCAGATCAACCGCGGCAACGGCGAGTCATCCAGTGCGTACGGGCAGCACATCCATGACACGTACCCGCAGGACTTCTTCTGGGCCGACGTGGACGGCGTCATCTACAAGCTTGCGACCGGGATCATGCGCATCGTCGAGCACAAGCCGGTGGGCGGTTCGTTGCGCAAGAGCCAGACCAACATCCTGCCGATGCTCGCCGCGGCGCTGGACGTGCTCGTCGTCGAGGAGGTGCTGAACCAGGACTCGGGCGTGTTCCTTGTCGAGAGTGATCCGCCCTTCGACTCTGCTCGGGTGCGCCGATACCGGCGCGAGGAAGACGGAAAGTGGGTCCCGGGATACGCCCGGGACGCTGTCGAGTTGACCGGAAACGATCTACGCAACTTCGAGACCGGCATGCCGGTCGACCGAGACGGACTCACTGGCCGGGCCGCATGACGTGGTTCCGGGTGGACGACCGATTCCACTCCCATCCCAAGGTGCTGGCGACAGAGCCGGCGGCCCTGGGCCTGTGGGTGGTCGCTGGCGCTTGGTCGAGCGCGAACCTGCTGGACGGGTTCGTGCCAGATCAGGCGTTGCCGCGGCTGCTCCCGGGCTCGGAGATGCTGGCCGAGAAGCTGGTCACCGCCGGGTTGTGGAGGCGAATCCGGGGCGGCTACCAGTTCCACGACTGGACGGACTACAACCCGACCGCCGAGCAGGTGCGGGCGTTGCAGAAGCAGCGCGCCGAGGCAGGTAGGAAGGGCGGGCTATCGAAGGGAAGCAAACCCCTGGCAAGTGCTCAAGCAAACGGTAAGCAACCGCCAGACGTTCGCTTGAACCCCCGTCCCGACCCCCCTCCTTCTACGAAGGGGGGTCGGGGGAAGCGCGGCTCGGCTTCGCCAGAGCCAGCCGCGCCCCCCGAACTACCACCACCGCACCCATTCGCCGAAGACGCCAACGGCAACTGCAAGCGCTGCCCCTTGCCGCGGATCAACCGCATCCACCCCGCCGCGTGACCCGAGCCCGAGAGGAACCGACGTGAAGATCACCCCCCTGGAGAGATCGTCAACCGTGACCGTCGAGCGCCGGTACAGCGTCACCGGCGTCGAGCCCGTCCAGAAGCTCTACGGCAAGCGGACCTTCGCCCCGGACGCCATAGCGATCGTCTGGGTCAACGGCGAGATCCAGCACGTGAACATCAGCGGCTACGTCGTGGTCAAGGGCGGCGCACCCAGCCCAGCCGGTGTTCGCGTCGGGAACAGCTACTACTCGCTCAACGACGCACCCGAGTGGCTTCGCGACTTCGCCGTCGCAGAGCGTCCCGAGCCCACCCAGGAGGACACACCGTGATCAAGTCCGAACGCATCGAGGTCCGCAACGACGACGACACCGTGCCGCGGTACCGGTTCGACGCGGCGAAAGCCGTTCTCGCCGAGCGCGAGCGCGAACTGCTCGAACTCAAGGGGCCGTGCTCGAACACCGACTGCCGGCTGCACTACGCCCACAGCGGGCCGTGTGACCAGCCCGAGGGGGCTACACCGTGAGCGACCAACCCAAATGCCGAAGCGACTACTACGCCGACACCGGCCGCCGGCAGGAGCCCGGTGTGCGTATCGTCCGCTGCGGACTGTCCGCTGGCCACGACGGTGACCACGACGAGGTGGTCGACGGTGTGCCCGGCGTCGTGTACTGGCCGCGCCGAGCCGTGAGCGACCAACCTGCCGGCGATCTCACACTGCGCCAAGCGCGGGCTGAGGTAGAGCGCCTACGCGCCGAACTCGCCCGGTGGGAATCCGGCCAACGGCGCAAGGGCATGCCAGTGGTCGAGTCCGTGCCGGACGGGATCACCTACGCCGCGCTGTTGGCGCGGGCGCAGGGCACTGAGGGCGGCGAAGAGCACGACGAGCTACTGCGAGAAGCGGCGGACCGGCTCATGCGACTCAGCGTCGCCGCATCCAACCTGCTCGCCGAAGCCCAGACCGTCCGGGCTCGTACCGAGGCAGAGCAGGCCGTCATCGACGCAGCACGGCAGGTCGTCGCCGCTCGGCGCGAGGTTCTGACGATCCTCACCGCCGACCAGCCCCCGACGGCCGACGTGGTTATCCAGGCCGGGGGCCGCCGGGACGCGGCAGAGGTTGCCGAGGACCTTGCGGTCGACGCTCTCGACGCGGTACCGGGAGAGCCGGAGGTGACGCAGTGAGACCGATCAACGTCGCGTTCGAGGGCGACCCACCGAGGGTGGGGCCGGGCAATCGCGTCGAATGCCTCACCGCTTCCGGCGAGTGGATCACTATGCGTGCCCACTCGGAACCCCGGTACGTACCGGCACCGACCGCACCCGCGTTCGGCCTTACGTCCGATAAGCGCTGGGTCGACGACAAGACCCCAACCGGTGCCGGTATGCGCTGGCGAATGGGCGAGGTGGACGCGTGAACATGGACTCCCCAGTGAAGATCGAGCCGCCGTACCACGGCGAGTTCGATCCGGTGCACCCATGCCGGAAGGCCGAGACCCGGCACTGCCCGGCGATCTACGACGGGGTGTGCGGCGAGCGGCCGTGCGCCCGGTTCGAGTCCGAAGACGAGGGACCTTGGCTGCCGGAGTGTGAGTGGTGATCCTGTGTGCCAACTCCCGGTGCCGGATACTCGGCCGGCACACCGAGGCCTGCGAGAACGACGACTGCCGCGGCTGCCTACCCCGCCAGAGCGCCGCCGGCTGCAACCTCTGTGAGATCTGCACCCGCCGTCTCGCCGAGGACGCGAAGACCGCGGCCGTCCTCTACGCGGACCTCGAACTCGTGCTCACCGCCGGCGGCCGACCCGGCGAGCGGACGAGTGGAACCAAGGACCACGGCACCGAGCTGAACGACCGGGCCGTGGAGTGCCGCTCGACCATCCGCCACGTCCTCGTCTCCTGGGCTCTCCTGATCGCCGAAGAGCGCGGGATCAGCACACCCGAGGACTACGTCCACCAGATCGCCGCCTTCGTGGCCACCCACTCGGTCTGGCTGAGCGCTCACCCGGCAGCAAGCGACGCGGCCGCTGAACTCCACGACCTGGCCCACGGACTGAGCTGGAGAACCGCCTACCCCTCCGGCGCGAGGCGGTTCCCGGTGGCGGCGTGTGTGGTCGAAGGCTGCGAGGGGACGATCATCGCCACCCTAAGGGACACGGACTACCTTCTCCCCTCGGCCCTGGCCTGCGACCTCGACGAGACCCACACCTGGACCGCCGACACCTGGCGCGCCCTGGGCAGGGCACTACACCCCGAAGGCACAGCGGGACGCTACGTCACCGCTCATGAGACAGCGGCCACTTGGCGCCGACCCTTGGCGACGATCTACTGGTACGCCCACCGCGACCGCTGGACCCGGACGGAGGACGGCCGCAAGCCGGTCCTCTACCTCGCCTCCGACGTGGACGCCACCATGAGAGCAGGGACCCAGCCGAAGGACCGTAGTCGGAGTAGCTGAACGGCCGAGGATCCGTAGCTTGACAACCGAGCCACGCCCAAGGATCCTCTGATCAACGTGGTCGAGTGTGACCAAGCCATTGAGAACTACGAGTCACCCTCCCCGAAGCCCGAACCCTCGCGCGTTACGGACAGAAACCCCAAATCCGGGAGGACGCCGTGACCGTAGCCCTCCGCTCCGAGCAGTGCAGCGCCACGAGCTCCCAGTCCGGCCAGCGCTGTAGGCGACTGGCCAACCGCGGCGCCAAGGTCTGCCAGAAGCACGGCGGCAGCGCCCCCCAAGTGAAGGCCGCGGCCGCCCAGCGCATCGCCATCGCCGAGGCCCTCGCCAACGGCGCCCGCCGCCACCCCTGGGAAGTCCTCGAAGACGCCCTGCACACGGCCGACGTACTCATGGCCGAGGCAAGGCTGGCGGTAGAGAGCGGAAAGATCACAGCCGCCCTGGTGGACAAGCTCGTGAACGCCATCGAGCGAGCCCACCGCATGGCCAAGGTGAACCTGGACGCCGGGATCGACCAGCGCAAGCTCAAGCTGGCGGAAGCGCAGGCAGGGCAGATGCACCAGGTCTTCACCCGGGTACTCGCACAGCTAGGCCTGACGCAGGAGCAGAAGGCGCGGGTGCCGGAGCTGCTGAAGCGGGAGATCCGCGGCGTGCTGGAGATCGAGGGTGCCACCTCGAAGGACAGTGCAGGCACGGGGGCAGAAGCAAGCGCAGGGGTGCAGAGAATCTGATCACCCAGAGCTACCCTTGGTACTACCCCTGGTAACCATGAACCCATGGTCTAGACCACCAGACCACCGCACCATAATGCTGATTATGGTGTAGTTCCCATCGACGGCCGTTAGTTTCAAACCGCCAGAACAGCCGGGGTCTTCGGAAGCTTCCAAAAGATCGCGAGCGTGGGAGATATACCCCTCTCGACTCCCCATGAGATCAAGATCAACTAGGCGGTGACATGCCTGGCGCTGTCATGGCCTCCGGACGCTGGGTGCCGCTCGCCGAACTGTCGGTGGTGGTAAACCATCCGGGACACAGCAGTCAGAAGAGTCACGGGCGCAAGGGTGGCGATTGGGAGTCGGACCATAACGCCGATTCCGCCGCACTCAAGGCCGCGGCGGAATCGGCGTTGAAGAGTTCTACCCCGCTCGGCGGCGGTTTTGCAGCCAGCGTGAAGATCGAGGAGCACGAAGGCGGGAGCCTTGTCCGCAAGGACTTCCCGCCTAGTGACGCCATCCGGGCACCCAAGGACCAAGCGGACTCCGAGGTACTCGGCTCCAAGGTGGCCGCAGCGTTGGGTGTGCCCGCGCCGGCAGTCGTGGCCGTTGGGGAGCACTCGGTCATCATGGAGGTGGCCCCGGGGAAGACCTGGGCCGAGGGCGGGAGAAGGCCTCTTCCGGACGAGATGGTCGACAGCGACCAGGGCCGGATGTTGGGTCTGCATGATGTGCTGATCGGCAACCATGACCGGAACAGCACCAACTTCATGGTCGACGACGACGGTGGGGTCACTGCGATCGACCACGGGCTGGCGTTCGGGTGGAGCATCGCGGCCGGGACGGGAAGTCCGTTCGCTCGGCACTTCAGCAACGCGGCCGGCGACAACTGGGCGGACAGCATCGACATCTCGCCTGGGGACATGCGGAAGATCCGTGGTCGGCTTGACTCGCTCAAGGCCGACTTTGACAAGTTGGGCCGGAGCGACTGGCACGCCGGCGTGATGGAGCGGCTCGACGCACTGGAGCCGCGAGCGACTGGCGAACGTGACAGGTTGTCCTGATGGAACTGCGTGCCGTTGGATCGGACAAGGTCGTCGGGACTGTCGAGTTCGAAGACGGCGTCCTGACGTTGGCCGGGGCGGCTGGGGACGCGTTCGCCGCGCTCCGGCGGCATCTCGGGGATCAGCGGCTGGGGGAAGACCTCGTGGCCAACGGCTGGTCGAACGGGTATCTGTACCTGGCGTGACCGCAGGAGGTGTCCATGGACATCTCCGCTCAGGCCTGGGAAGCCTTCCTCGCCCACTGGACCCCGAAGAGCAACGCCTGGTCCACTCCCGGCAAGATGGCTCGGTCCCTGGACGCGAAGACGGTCCAGACCCCGGCGCTGGATCTGATCGACGCCGCGCTGGTTGAGGTGGCGGACGGGAAGTGTGATCGGCTGATCATCTCCATGCCGCCGCAGGAGGGGAAGAGCCAGCGGGCATCCCGGAGGTTCCCGACGTGGTGCCTGGTGCGAAACCCGGACATGCGGATCGTCAACGCCTCGTATGAGCACGGGGTGGCGCGGCGGTGGGGTCGGGCGGTTCGGAACGACATCCAGGCTCATCCGGAGCTGGGGCTCGTGGTGCGGTCGGACACGAAGGCGGCGCACGAGTGGCAGCTCGACGGGCACGAGGGCGGGATGTACTGCGCCGGCGTCGGCGGGGCCCTCACCGGTAGGCCGGTTGATCTGCTGATCATCGACGACCCGGTGAAGGGGCCGAAGGAGGCTGACTCCCCGACCTACCGGGACGCGGTGTGGGACTGGTGGGAGTCCGTCGCGTCCACCCGGCTTGCTCCGGGTGCTCCCGTGGTGCTGATCATGACGCGGTGGCATGAGGACGACCTCGCGGGGCGGTTGATCCGGGATGAGCCGGGCCGGTGGAAGGTGCTCAACATCCCGGCCCAGGCCGAGCACCGGCCGGAGTACGGGGAGACCGATCCACTGGGGCGGGAGCCGGGGGAGTACATGCTCTCGGCGCGGGGTCGGACGACGGAGCAGTGGGAGCGGATCCGCACCGAGCGCGGCAGTCGGGTGTGGAGCGCGCTGTACCAGGGGCGACCCTCTCCGGGGGAAGGGCTGATCTTCCGGCGGGAGTGGTGGCAGCGCTACGAGACGCCGCAGTGGATCGACGACAACGGCGAACGTTTGACGCTGACCTTCGACGAAGTGATCCAGTCGTGGGACATGAGCTTCAAGGACACCGACAGTGCGGACTTCGTCGTCGGGCAGGTGTGGGGCCGTCGGGGTGGGGACGCGTATCTGCTGGATCAGGTGCGCGGGCGAATGAGCTTCGTCGACACCTGCATGGCGGTCCGGCAGCTGAGCGCGAAGTGGCCGCAGTCCAACGCCAAGCTCGTCGAGGACAAGGCGAACGGCCCCGCGGTCATCTCGTCCCTGTCCCGCACGGTGTCGGGGCTGATCGCGGTGCAGCCGGAGGGGTCGAAGGAGTCGCGCGCGAGCGCGATCTCGCCATTCGTCGAGGCCAAGAACGTCTACCTTCCCGCGCCGGAGCTGGCGCCGTGGGTGGGTGAGCTGATCGACGAGGCCGCGTCCTTCCCGCTGTCGACGCATGACGACCAGGTGGACGCCCTGTCCCAGGCTCTCTCCCGACTGCTGTTGAACGCCGTCCGCCCCCGGGTCCGCTTCCTGACTTAGGGAGGTGGCGTGGGCAGGATCATGGTCAGCGGATCCTGGCTGCCAATCCGGGACGTGTCTGTGATCCTGAACCACCCCGGCCATTCGTCGCAGAAGTCGCACGGGCGTAAGGGATCGCTGACCGAGGCGGAGTTCGACGCGCTTCCGACTGGACAGGGTGCGATCGACGCCCTGCCTGGCACATATGACCAGGTGCTCCGCCGGACCGCTGATCAACGCGGCGGGATCGGGACTCGCGAGCGATTGCAGGTTCAAGACGCGATCGACGGCGAGCACGGGTACGCGCGGGACGGTTACATCGAGACCAACCGGACGCTCTACCGGGACAAGGGCGACCTGACTAACGCGACGCCCGAGGTTCGCCAGCAGGTGGAGCGGATCGACCGGTTGATGGAGATGAGCAAGCTGGACCGGGATGTCGCGGTGCATCGCGGCACCTCGGAGCCCGGACGCGTCATACCCGGCTTCGACCCGAACGGGAGCAACGTCGGCAAGACCTGGACGCACCACGCGTTCCAGTCGACCTCGGCTAGGTTCCAGATCGCCGAGGAGTTCGCGCGCGGCCACAACGCGAGCAGCCAGCACCGGAGTTCGGAAAACCACCCCACCGAACTGCGCATTCATGTCCCGGCGGGAACCCGCGCAGTCCAGATCACGGGAATGGACCGCTACGAGGGCGAGGGAGACGGCGGCGGCTACGCCGAGGTGCTTCTCGATCGGGGCTTGGGCATGCGCGTCGTCAACGATCACGGCGTGGTGGACGGCATTCACTTCCTGGACGTGGAGGTGACGGGTGGATGAGGAACTGAGCCCCGTCACCGACCGCTGGGCACTCGACGAGGAGCTCGCCGCCGAGGACGAGGAGGCGAACTCATGACAACGTACGAGTACGCCACCGCCCGGACCACGAGCGTGCTGGCGCGGCTGTTCGAGCGGTCCCGGCCGTGGCGGAAGAGTCTTCGCGCTGCCATCGGGCGCGGGTGGGACAAGGTGCGGCCCGTCGCCATGACGGTGTGCGGGCTGGCGTGCATCACGGCTGGACTGTTCACCGTGTCGACGCTGCTGGGGCTGATCGCGGCTGGACTGTCGTTCTTCGTGGTCGACTGGGTGAAGTAGTTGTCCCTGATCGGCAAGATCCTGAACAAGACCCCGGTCTCGTACGCGCCGCGCGCGCTGACGCTGCCGTGGTCGCGCAAGGACGGCGCCGCGGCGCAGATGCGCGCGTACGGCGCGGTCGGGACGCTGTTCAACATCGTCAGCACCACGTCGCAGGCCGTGGCCGAGGTCGAGTGGAAGCTCTACCGGAAAGCGCCCAACCCGAACGACCGGGTCGAGGTCACCTCGCACGCCGCGCTGGCGGTGTGGGAGCAGCCGAACAAGTTCATGACCCGCCAGGAGCTCGTGGAGAGTGTTCAGCAACACATCGACCTCACCGGCGAGGGCTGGTGCGTCATCTCCCGGGACGCGCGGTTCAGGGTCCCGCTGGAGCTGTGGCCGGTGCGTCCGGACCTGATGGCCCCCCAGCCGTCGCCGACGGACTTCATCGTCGGCTACTGGTTCACGTCCCCCGAGGGCACGCAGGTGCCGCTGCCGGTCGAGGACGTGCTGTTCATGCGCATGCCGTCCCCATTGGACCCGTACCGGGGCATGGGGCCGGTGCAGTCGGTGCTGATGGACCTCGACTCGTCGACCTTCGCCGCGGAGTGGAATCGGAACTTCTTCCGGAACTCCGCTCAGCCGGGCGGGATCATCGAGGTCGAGAAGCGGCTAACGGACGAGGAGTTCGACGAGCTCACCACCCGCTGGCGCGAGCAGCACCAGGGAGTCGCCAACGCGCACCGGGTGGCGGTGATTGAGCAGGGCAAGTGGGTCCCGAACAACTACACCGTCCGGGACATGCAGTTCGTCGAGTTGCGGAACGTCTCGAAGGAGAAGATCCGCGAGGCGTTCGGCTTTCCCAAGTTCGCCGGCGGCGAGGTCGACGATGTCAACCGTGCCACCGCCGAAGCTTCGGCCGCGTGGTTCGCCCGTAGGCTGACGGTCCCCCGCTTGAAGCGGTGGAAGCACATGCTCAACAACGACTTCCTGCCGCTCTTCGGTGCGACCAACCTGGAGTTCGACTACATCTCCCCCGTCCTCGAGGACAGGGAGCAGAACAACGCCGAGCGCGACTCGGTGACGGCCGCGTTGAAGACGCTGAAGGAAGCCGGCGTCGAGATCACCTCGGACGTGCTGTCGTACCTCGGCCTGCCTCCTGACTGGACGATCGCCGAGACGGAACCAGCGCCACCGCAGGAAGCCATGCCGACCGAGCAGGTGGCGGCGCTGCTGCGCACCGTCGTGGAGGTGCGGGCGCGCGATGACGACCGGCCCAGCCGGGGGTTTCGCCACTACTGGGACTGAGGTCCGCAACGTCGACCCGCGCGACATCGACCTGGACGCGGTGCAGCGACAGTTCGAGCGTCGCCTCGACGCTCTGCTGCGGGACTGGGACTCGATCACCCGCGATCAGCGGGACAGCATTCTGGAGCAGGTCCGCTCAGCCATCACGTCAAATGACATCGCCGCGCTCGCGCGACTGACGGTCAACACGGGCGCCGCTCAGGACGCGCTCGTGTCGGCGATGACGGACATGGCGCTGGAAGCGGCGCAGCAGATGTCCCGCGAAGCGCGCGAGCAGAACGTGCGCCTCGATCCGGTCGCGTCCGACACGTCGGTGTTCGCCTCAGTCGCGGCGGCACTGGTCGCACTCCTTGGCCAAGGCCTGACGAACGCCGCCGGGCGGGAAGCGCTGCGGCAGTGGTCGGTGGCTACCTCAGGCGACGAGGTGGCGGCGTCGGTCCGCGAACACCTGGAGTCGCTGTCGGACGACTTCGTCCGGCGTCACCTCGGCGCAGCGTTGACGAGCGCGCAGAACACCGGCCGACTCAACACCGCACTGTCCGGTCCGGTCGCGGCGCTGTATGCGAGCGAGCAGATGGACGGCCGCACCTGCGGACCCTGCCAGCAGGTCGACGGGAAGTGGCTCGGCAACACCGATGACCCGGACACCCCCGCGCGAGTGCAGGAGGTGTACCCCAATGGCGGTTACCGGTACTGCGAAGGCGGCACCCGTTGCCGGGGCACCATCGTCTCCGTCTACCGACCACAGCAGGTTGACCCCGCGAACCCCTAGGTTCCTCGCGCACCTGGCGATGAGCCGGGAACGTGTGCGCAACCACCCCGGCCATTCGTCGCAGAAGTCGCACGGGCGTAAGGGCGGCGGAGGCGGAAAGGTCGACGGCGAGGACATCACCGCGTCGGCCGACTACGAAGACATCAACTCGCGCGGCATGGAGCACCTGGGTGGCTACTCCTATGCGGACCGATCCCTCGGCGCGATCCAGGAGGCTCAGGGCTTCACTGGAAAACCGGAGGTCGTGAGTCGCGCGGAGTTCGACCGCGCCGTCCGAGCGGGCGAGGTCACCGAGACGCACCGTGGAATCGACGGTCCGAACGCGCAGCGTTACGCCGAGGAGTTCCGGTCAGGTGATCTGCATCCGGGGACTGGAACCTACGGCGCCGGCACATATGTCGCCACCAGTTCGGCCTACCTCGACGAGTTCCAGCCCGCGGCCCGACTGCGAATCGGACTGCGTACCGACGCCAACGTGGTCGAGATCGGCGACCTGCGCCGAGAGCAGGAAGCGTTCGCTAGGTCCGCTTCCCCGGCCGCGCGGAACGCGGCGTCTGACCTGGGCCGGTTCGCCGCGCTGCGGGGGTACGACGCGGTCAACATCGAGACGCACAATGACGAGCCACAACTGCTCATCCTCAACCGCACCGCGGTCATCGTGCAGGAGGCGTAGGTGACTCACGAAGTGTCCCGAGTGCTCTCCGCAGCGATGATCCGTCTCGGCCTCGGCCCGGACGAGCGCGAAAAGTGGCTTGACCAGTACGGAGGGGCTCAGTCCGTGGACGAACTTCCCGAGCGAATCCGCCGGGCGGCGGGAGGGCTGACGTGAGGTCCAATCGAACCCGCCCGGTGGCATACAAGCCGCCAGAGTCCTGGTACCGCATCGAGAACCGCGGCCCCTCTACGACCGAGGTCTACCTCTACGACGAGATCGGCCTGTTCGGCGTCACGGCGTCGGACTTCGTCGCCGACCTGCGCAAGCAGCGCGGGGATCTGGACCTGCACATCAACTCCCCCGGCGGGGAAGTGTTCGACGCGATCGCGATCTACAACGCGCTCAAGTCCCACAGTGGACAGGTGAACGTCGTCATCGACGGCATCGCCGCGTCGAGCGCGAGCTTCATCGCCATGGCCGGCGACTCGGTGAAGATCGCCCGCAACGCCCAGATGATGATCCACGAAGCCCATGCGATCTGCGTCGGCAACTCGAAGGACATGGTCGAGTGCGCCGCGCTGCTGGACAAGTGCTCGGACAACATCGCCGACATCTACTCCCAGCGCGCCGGCGGCACCGTGGAGGACTGGCGCACCCGCATGTCGAGCGAGACGTGGTTCAGCGCCGAGGAAGCCGTGGAGGCCGGCTTGGCCGACGAGGTGATCGGCGGCTCGCGCGCCACTCCGAAGGCGACGTGGGACTTGAGCCTGTTCCGCCACGCCGGCCGCGCGGAAGCCCCGGCGCCGGACTTCCAAACCGCCGAAACAGCCGGGTCTTTCCGAGACTTTGGAAACCGCGAAAAGGCCCGGCCCGAATCGGGATTCCAAAGTTCCCGAAACGCCGCGCCCCCCGGGCAGGTTGAAAGTCTGCCCGACAGCCCGCCCGATGAGGCGGGCTTTTTGGTGCCCGACTTCGCC
>DASVCA010000210.1:0-10467 GCA_036381835.1 Micromonosporaceae bacterium | reverse complement strand
GTACTCGGCGGGCGGCAGTGTGTCGTTGAAGAGCAGCACGGACTGCTCGGGCGGCAGCGGGGAGCTCGGAGCGGCCCGATCCGTCCACAGTTTCAAGACGCCGACCACCCCGTAGGTCAGCACCAGCGTGCCCGCCACCGCGAGGAACGGCCGGACCGACCGGGTGCGGCGGGCGACCGCCGCCGCGAGCCCGAGCGCGACTGGTAGCAGCACCCAGCCCCCCTGCCCGAGGTAGTTGAGGCCCTGAGCGATCCAATGCGCGGCGGGCGGGCGGTGCGCGTTCACCCACTCCCGCACGGCGAGGTCGACGTCGAGCAGCAGCCCGCCGGCCAGTGCGAAGGTCAGCGCGACGGTGGCGAGCAGCAGCAACCCGTCGAACCACGCCCCGGCCGGGCGGACCGGCCGCAGCCGCACTCGCCGTACCGTCCTGGTCTCCCGCACACCGTCACGCTACCGACCGGTCGCCGCCGTCCCGACCAAGGCCCGCCGGCGTTCACCGGCAGTAGAGGGCACTTCCCGGCCCCGTACGAACCCGCTGGTATCCGCTGATCGCTTCCGGACCCGTGACGGCTGCGGTACGGGTGATCAGGACGCAGTCGGCGTCGTACCGGTCGGCGATGGCCCCTCGGGTCGCCGGATCGGTCTCGGCGCGCAACAGGGTGGCCCGGTCCCGTGCCCGCTCCGGCTCGTCCCCGATCCACGGGTTGGGCCAGCCCGGGTTGACCGTGAAGTATCCGAGCCGGTTGAGGTGGCGGTCGGCGGTGCGGTGGTCGGTGAACACGGTCGACCCTTCCGGCGCGTAGTCGCGGACGAAGTCGTACCGGGATGAGGGGCCGGTGAGGCTGGCCGTCCGGGTCATCGACTGCAGCGGGCCCGGGATCCACTGCAGCGGCACCGCCCCGACGAAACCGGACAGCGGCGCGACGTCGACCACCAGCCCGGCGAGCACCACCACGGCGGCCGTGACGGCGACCAGGCGGCGCCAGGCGAGACGGGCGAGGTCGGCGTCGGCGACGAACGCGCCGAACGCCACATGCAGCGGCAGCATCGCGACGGGGATCACCCGCAGCAGGTGGTACTGCCCGCTCGCCGCCCCGAATGCGATCACCGCGACGGCCAGGCCGAACATGATCACCAGTGGATCGCGGCGGTCCCGGCGCAGGCGCAGCAGCAGCGGCACCAGCGCGACGATGGCGTAACCGCAGGACAGCTCACGCGGGTCGAGCAGGTTGTCCCAGAGCAGGCGGTGAATCTGCGCGAACTCGGGCGCGCTGGTCGCCAGGTCCCAGATCGAGGAGTACGGCCAGGCCAGTACGAGCGCCAGCGCACCGACCCCGGCAAGTGTGATCTTGAGTAGGTCCGCCCGGCGCCACCCCGTCGCGTAGGCGGCCAGGAGCGCCAGGCCGCCGATGGCGGTGTTGACCGCGGTGAACGAGTGGATCAACGTGATCGCCGCGGCGAGCGACCCGAAGGCCACCAGACTCGCGGTGTCCCGCCGTACCCGGTAGCGAAGCAGGCGGTCCCAGGCCAGCAGCATCAGCGCGAACGCGGTGGTGCTCGGGTAGGGCAGGGTCTCCGCGAGCGAGCGCAGGGACAGGAAGCCGCTCCACATCGGCGGTCGGACACCCCACAGGAAGAGAGTCGCCAGCAAGGCCGCCGCGGCGGCGAGCGACGAGGTCGTGAACCAGGCGACGAACCGGCGGAACGCCCACAGCAGCAGCACCGTGTTGGCCACGGCGACGCCGGCGAACACGGCCGTCGGGGACAGACCGGTGAGTCGGACGAGCACCGCGACCAGCATGATCAGCGGCGAGTAGTAGGGGCTGCCCGACCCGGCCCCGACCATCGGATCCGGCGGGTTCAGCAGGTCCCGGGCGAACGCCTTGACGGTGCCGACGTGGAGCAGGAAATCGGCGGTCCAGGTGTGCTGCACGGCCACCCCGACCGCCCATACCAGGACACCGGACGCCAGCAGCAGGTACACGTCGAACCGCCACCGCCGACCGGGACGGTGCCGATCGGCGACGCGATGATCGTCTGCGGCGGCCGCCCGGGCAGCCGTGGTCGTGGTCGAGGCGGAGTCCACACTGTCCTGTGCCTGCACGGCGGGATCGTATATTCGCCGCCCGTGCGTCTGGTGCGCGGCCGGACTCGGCCGCGCACCAGACGGTTGCGCCGCTACAGCGACGCGCACTGCTCCCGGGCCGGGCCGTGCACCGTGTTCGGCCGTCCCTCGTTCTCCGGTGCCGGGTCGTTCCCCGAGCAGGACAGCGGACCGGCGATCGTGTTCGCGGCGACCACCACCGGCCCGGTGCCGGTGTTGTCGGTCACCTCGAGCGGGCCGTGGACGGCGACGGTGTCGACCCGCAGCCCGCCGGAGCCTTCGCTGATCGATACCGGCCCGGTGACCTGCGAGTCCCGGATCGCCACCCGGCCGGTGGTGCCGGTCACCGTGACCGGGCCGATGACGGCCGTCTCCGTCAAGGTGACCTGCGTCGCGCCGGTCGCGGTGACCGGACCGACGACTCCCCCACCGGTGACCAGCAGCGACGCTCCGGCTCGCACGACGACGGGACCGATGACGGTGGCGTCGATCAGGCAGGTCGTACCGTTGGACGCGGTCACCCGCCCGACGCGGTGCCCGGTGATCGTCGTGTCGCATCGCGGGCGGATCGCCGACCGGGGCTCGGTGTCCGGCGTGACCGGCGAGTTCGCGGCGAAGTAGGCCACCAGCATGGTGAGGTCGTTGTCACCGGTCGTCGTCACGTCGGTGCCGGCGGCCAGAGTGGTGAAGTTGTCGCCGCCGGCGGCGAGGAACGAGTTCACCGTCACCCGGTAGGTCGCCTGCGGATCGACCGGCTCGCCGGACAGCGACATGGATGTGATCCGCGACCCCTTCGGGGCCTGCGGGTCGTACGTGTAGTGGAAACCCTTCGAGACGCCGAGCCACAGCACCGGGCGGGAGGCTCCCGCCGGCTGCCACTGCTCCTCCAGCACCTGCTTGATCTGGGCGCCGGTGAAGGTCTTGGTGACCACGTCGTTGGCGAACGGCTGCACCGCGAAGGCCTCCGCGTAGGTGACCACGCCGTCGGGGTCGTAGCGTAGGTCGGCCCGCAGCCCGCCCGGGTTCATGAACGCGATCTGCGCCCCGCCCCGGCCGGGGTCCCGGGTGCCGGCGAGCTGCACGTCGGCGATGAAGTTGCCCAGCGCCGACTCCTTGCCCCGGTCCTCGTGCCCGTCCGTGTAGGCCCGGAGAATGTCCTCGGTGATCGAACCGATGGGCCGCCGGCCGAGTTCCTCACTGCGGGCTTTGGCCGTCGCGACGATCCCGGCCACCGTCGGATCCTCGGGTGCGTCCACGACGTCGACCAGTTCGGCGCGGGCGTCGGTGACGGTGCCGGTCGCCGGGTCGAAGGTCAGGCCGACCTTGCCGATCCGCTTGCCGTAGTCCTCCGCCTGCACCACCGGACGCAGCCGATCGGTGCCCGGCACCGGCACCAGGAACGCGTACGGCTGGTGGGTGTGTCCGCTGATAATGGCGTCGATGGTCGCGTCGGCCCGCGTGTACCGGCCGAAGACCGGGTCGGCTGCCAGCGCCTCCGCGGAGTCGATGTTCTCCGTGGCCGCGCCTTCATGCGCGAGCAGCACCACCACGTCCGCCTCGCCGTTCGCCGGGTCGCCGTCCTTGAGCTGCCCGGCCACCAGGTTGGCCTCGGCGACCGGGTCGCGGAACGTCAGCCCGGCGATGCCGTCCGGACTGACCAGGGAGCCGGTCTGCTCGGTGACCACGCCGATGAAGCCGACCCGGACCCCGCCGATCGGTGCCACGTGGTACGCGGGCAGCACCCGCTCGTCCCCGCGGTAGACGTTCGCCCCGAGATACGGGAAGGCGGCCCGGTCGCTGACCCGTCCGGCGAGGTCGGCGTACCCCTTGTCGAATTCGTGGTTGCCGACCGCCGACACCAGCAGGCCGACCGCGTTCAACGCGTCCAGCGTCGGGTTGTCGTCGTCGATCGCGGAGACGAACGTGGACGCGCCGATGTTGTCCCCGGCGGAGACGAAGGCGGTGTTCGGATTCTCCGCGCGCAACCGGTCGACGAGGCCGGCGAGCTGCGCGGCACCGCCGACCGGCCGGCCGCCCACGCTCGTCGGCGACTCGAGCCGCCCGTGGAAGTCGTTGATGGTGAGCAGCTGCAAGTCGACCGCCGCGGTGGTGGCGGTGGTGGCGGTGCTGACGCCCACGACGATCGGGTTGTGGTCGCTGGCCCGGTACGGGTCGGGCGCGTAGAAGGCGGGCAGGCCGTTGTACTGGAACGCGTACGACTCCACCGCGTTGATCTGCCAGACGTCGACCGCGGTGACCCGGGACGCCAGCGACGGTGTGGCGAGGGCGTGGTCGAGCGACCCGGACTCGCCGCCGAACACGTAGGTGGCCTTGCCGGTGGTGTTGAGGTTCACGAAGTCGGCGTCGTAGAGGACCTGCACCGGGTCTTCGCGGGTGTAGGAGTTGAAGTCGCCGAGCAGCAGAACGTCGTCGCTGCCGCTTTCGGCGCGCAGGCGGTCGACGAAGGCGGCCAACGACTGGGCCTGCCGGACCCGGTCCCCGTTGAAGGCGCCCTGCCCGTCGCCGGTGTCCGCGTTGTCCCCGGTGCCCGTGCCGCCCTTCGACTTGAAGTGGTTGGCGACGACGGTGAAGGTCGCCGGCCCGGCGGTGAAGGTCTGCGCGATCGGCTCGCGGGCGTTGAACCAGACGGTCTCGTCGTCGATCGACCGGGACGGGCCGGCCGGCTGCACCTTCGCCGGTTTGAAGATGATGGCGTTGGTGATGACGTCCTGCTGGTCGGGGCTCGGCAGGTCGGCCGGGCTGCGCACGTAGTCCCAGGTGCCGGCGCCGTCGGCGGCGTTGAGGGCGGCGACGAGCCGCCTGAGCGCCCGCTGCGGGTCGTCCGGGGAGAATCGCACCGAGTTCTCGATCTCCTGCAGCGCCACCACATCGGCGTCGAGCGCGGTGATCGCGGAGACGATCTTCGCCTCCTGCCGGGCGAGTTCCTCCTCGTTGGCGGCGCCGCGTGCCGCGCCCCCGAAGTGGACGAAGTAGTTCAGCACGTTGAAGCTCGCCAGTCGAAGGTCGCCGCCGACGTCGCCCGGAGCGGGGGTACGCGGGTTGGCGACCTTGAAGGTGGTGCGTCCGGCCGGCGGGGTGTCCGCGTCGACCGGGGTGGTCGGCTGCAGCCGCCACTCGTTGAAGCCGTACGACAGGACGGTGGGGCCGAAGCCCTCGACCCGGTCGCCGACCCGCACCGGGTTGTCCGGGGACAGGTACGGCGGCAGCAGCCCGGCGGTGGAGAGGTTGGTGGTCTTGCCGTCGTCGAGCAGGATCCGGTTCAGCTTGTTGGCGGCGGCGAGGTCGCGGGCCTCATTCGTGCCGGGTCGGGCCACATCGGTGGGGATGGCCGCCGGGCTGGTGCCGGCGGCGAGGACGATCTCGCCGTACCGGTTGAGGTTGTAGACCTCGGAGACGGTGAAGTCGCCGACCGGGGCGACCAGCATGGATTCGACGGACTCGCGGGCGGCGTCGTCGAGCGGCAGGCTGAGCGGCACCGGCTCGGGCAGCGGCGCGTTCTGCTCGCAGACCTGTACGGCGGCGCGGTCGGCGATGCTCAGCTGGGTGAGGCCGTGGTATTCGCCGGCCTGGCCCTGGACCCGAACCCGGTCACCGACGGCCACGGTGGGGTGGTTGGTCGGGTCGCTGGTCAGGTAGACGAAGATGCCGTCCGAGGCGGTGCCGCCGGTGACCGGGCGGGCCCCGCCGCTGCCGGCGCTCTGGATGTAGATGCCGTTGTATCCGCCGCTGCGGTGGTCCGCGGTGACCACGCCTTCGACGGTGACGGTGCTGCCGGAGACCGGTGTGGTCGTGCCGGTGCCCTGCACCTCGGCGATGGTGTGGGTGACGGTGAAGGTGCAGTCGGGGTCGGCGCCGCCGCCGTTGCGGGTGCCGAACGTGTTCGGGGCGGGTGACAGCCAGGAGCCGTCCAGCTTCTGCAGCGAGTGGCCGACCGGGGTGCTCGCGGTCTGCCGCACGCCGATGTCCGTCGAGGTCTGCCCGTCGGCCGGGCCGCCAAGCGCGGTGAAGGTGCCTTCGTAGCTGAGGAACTCGACGACCTCGCCGGCCGGTGACACGAGTGCGATGCCGTCGGGGGAGCCGTTCTGGATCCCGTTCTCCGGGTATTCCGCGACGACCACACCGGCGGCGGGAACCGCGCCGGCCAGCGTGCGGGTGTGGTAGGCCAGGCCGTTCGCGCCGTTGTAGAGCACGATCTGCCACCCGGACAGGTCGAACCCGGACGGTGCCTCGATCTCGATGGCCTCGCCGGTGTCGGTGCCTTCGTTGTCGTAGTGGATCTCGCTGATGAACGGCGTCACGCCGGCTTCCACGGCGATCGCCGCGGTGCCGTTGGCTAACGCGAGCGCCCCGCTGAGGATGAGGACGCCCGCTGCTCTCGCGGCACGGGCGGGTCTGCTTCGGTGCATCGCACATGACCTCCGGATTTACTGTGGACAGTCGGAGCATATGCGAGACGAGTGTCGATATAGCAACGCTCGGGTGAAGAGGCATCGGCCGGGTGGGTACGCGGTGACCCGCGATCAGGGCCGATTCACCCCGCGCGATCTGGATTGGACGACGGCGGTGTGATCCGGCGGAGCAGCCAGTTCAGGCCGACCTTGGGTGCGACGACGGTCAGGCGGTCGCCGGCGGCCAACCGCTGCTGTCGGCGCGGTGTCCAGTCGGGGCGGGACTCGTGGCTTCCGGCGTACGCGATCACCCGTACCAGATGAGGGTGGTTCACCTTGACGATCGGCTGCCCGACCAGCGGTGAGTTCGCGGCGACGGTGACCTCGGCGACGAGCAGCAACTCGCGCTCCACCGGCAGGGTCGCGAGCACCTCGCGGTCCAGCATGGCGGCGGCGAACGTCGGCGCGGCCAGGTGCGAGACGCTGCGGCTCACCCCGATCCCGAACACACGCTGGATCCGCTCGGCGAGGTCGTTGTCGTACAACCGGAGTACCACATGCAGGTCCGGGGTCATCTCCCGGGCGTTGAGGGCCGCCTCCAGGTTGGTCACATCGTCGGTGGTGACCACGACCAGCGCCTGCGCCTTCCCGACCGATGCCATGCGCAGGGTTTCCGACCGGGCCGCGTCACCGATGATGAACGGGATGTCGAGCTGCTCGGCGATAGCCGCCCCGCGCGCGTCCGGGTTCTTGTCGATCGCCACGACCTCGAACCCGAGATCGTGTAACTGCCGGATGACCCGGGTACCGACGTTGCCCAGGCCGATCACCACGATGTGGCCTTCCCGATCGGCTTGCAGCCGGCCCCGGTCGAGCACGAGTCGGGCGTTGACGATGCCGTCCACGACCGCCGCGGTGATCAGCGGGATCAGCGCCAGCCCGGACAGGGTGAGCACGATCTGCACGATCTGGCCGGCCACGGGCCGGTCCGGCTCCGGGTCGGCCCCGCTGAAGGTGGTGATCAGCGCCAGGTAGACAGCCTGCCAGGAGCTGAACGGCTCGAGGTGGGAGAGCAGGTAGCCGGCGATCGCCACCACCGCGAGTACGGCCAGCGTGGCGATGCCGATCTTGCGGGTGACGAACGACCGGAGCGCACGCAACACCACGGTGATCGGTCGGCGCATGAGCTGCCGGCGGCGCAGGCGGGCCAGCCGCCGCGCCGGGAGATCAGTGGCCGGGTGCTTGCCGTTGGCCTCCGCCAGCACCAGGTCGGCGCGGCTGTCGTCCGGCGGCAGCAGCGCGGGATTCTCCGGGTCGCTCAGGTCGGCCAGGCCGCACACCACCGCCTCGGGCCGCACGTCGCCTCGGCGGGCCACGAACAGCGACCGGCCGCCGTGGCGGAAGTACGTGGGGGCCACCTCGCCGAGGGCGGCGGCGACGAAGGCGGGCGCGGCCATGGCCGCGTCGGACATCACCTGGCAGTCGGGGAACAGGTGCTTCACCCGGTAGCCGAGGCTCATGTTGAACATCCGCATCACGATGCGGATGTTCGGCTCTATCTCCTGGGCGCACAGGGCGGCGTGGATGTTGCCGACGTCGTCCTGATGCAGCAACGCGAGGCTGGCAGCCCCGCGCAGTCCGGCCGCCCGGAACGTGTCCTCGTCCAGGCGGTCGGCCACGAGCACCCGGATCCCACTGATCGCCCGTACGTCCGGTCCCTCGGCCCGGCGGCGTACCGGCACCACGACGGTGACCCGCACCGCCTCCTTGAGCAGTTCTTTGACGACCTGCACCACCAGCGCATCCTGTCCGCAGACCACGTAATGCGGCCGGTGGTTGGCTTCGCGGAGCCGGCTCACCACAGACCGACGAGTGCGCCTGCGCCACAGCTCCGCCATGCCTCGCATCGTAGGTTTCCGATTTGCTGATACGCAGCCCCGTGGATCACGGCGCTGCCCACACCGGTACCCGCCCGGCGGCCGGGCATGACCGGGCACGGTTTCGGGTATCCCAGGGTGTGCAGACGTTCCTGCCCTACGCCGATTTCACCCGCAGCGCCCGGTCGCTCGACCCGCTGCGCCTCGGCAAGCAGCGCGTCGAGGCGTTGCAGGTGCTGCGCGGCCTGATCCGCCCCGGGTACGGGTGGCGGCACCACCCGGCGGTGAGGATGTGGACCGGGTACGAGGAGGCGCTGGTTCGCTACGGGCTGGAGGTCTGCGGGGTGTGGAGCGCGGCGGGACGCGCGGACACCTGCGCGCTCAGCATGACCGGCGAGCTCGCCAAGGCGTGCGGGGTAACCCGGGTGCGCAGCCAACCGGAGCTGGCCGCCGCCGGGGAACTCCCACCGTGGCTGGGCCGCGAAGACCTGCACCTGAGCCATCGGGTGTCACTACTGCGCAAGAATCCCGACTTCTACCGGCCGCTCTTCGGTGATCTGCCCACCGACCTACCGTACGTGTGGCCGAAATCGGATCGCTCGCCGCGCTGCCTGCCGGGCGAGGCGGACCTTCACACTGAGGCATGACATACGTCGATCAGAGGTGGAGCCCCCGGCCGGGCTCGAACCGGCGACCCCTCGCTTACAAGGCGAGTGCTCTGGCCAACTGAGCTACAGGGGCAAGGTTTCCCGTCAGCATAGCCGACCCGCCGCCCGCCTCGATGACCATCGTCACGACCTTGGCAGGGGGTATGAACCGGTCTACGGTGACGTAACGCGACATCCGGAGGCTGATCGACAGCGGACGGACTGCCGCGGGCCGGTGCGTGGACACCGGCTGCTCCTTCACTCGGATCGTCCGGCACGTTCCTGCCGGTGAAAGGAAGCAACCACGATGGCTACGGTCACCTACGCCAAGGCGACCCGGATCTATCCGGGCAGCCAACGCCCCGCCGTCGACCAGCTCGATCTTGAGATCGGCGACGGCGAGTTCCTGGTCCTGGTCGGCCCCTCCGGCTGCGGCAAGTCCACCAGTCTGCGCATGCTCGCCGGCCTCGAAGAGGTCGACGAGGGTGCGATCTACATCGACGACCGCGATGTCACCAACCTGCCGCCGAAGGCGCGCGACATCGCCATGGTCTTCCAGAACTACGCCCTCTACCCGCACATGACGGTCTACCAGAACATGGCCTTCGCGCTGAAGATGCGCAAAACGCCGAAGGCGGAGATCGACCGGCGGGTACGGGAGGCGGCGAAGCTGCTGCAACTGGAGGAGTTCCTCGACCGCAAGCCCAAGGCGCTGTCCGGTGGCCAGCGTCAGCGGGTGGCGATGGGCCGGGCCATCGTCCGTGAACCCCAGGTCTTCCTGATGGACGAGCCGCTGTCGAACCTCGACGCCAAGCTGCGGGTGCAGACGCGCTCGCAGATCGCCATGCTGCAGGCCAAACTCGGCATCACCACCGTGTACGTGACCCACGACCAGGTGGAGGCCATGACCATGGGGCACCGGGTGGCGGTGCTGCTGGACGGCGTACTGCAGCAGGTCGACACGCCCATGGTCCTCTACGACACCCCGGCCAACGTGTTCGTCGCCGGTTTCATCGGCTCACCCGCGATGAACATCAAGACCGTGCCGCTCACCGACGACGGGGCCGTTCTCGCCGAGTTGACCGTGCCGATGACCCGCGAGCAGGTCGCCGCAGCCCGGGCCGACGGCGGGGGCGACAAGGTGACCGTCGGATTCCGGCCCGAGGACTGCGAACTGGTCGGCCCGACCGACGGCGGTTTGCCGGTCACCGTGGAACTGGTCGAAGATCTCGGCTCGGACGCCAACGTGTACGGGCACGCCACGCTCGACGGCGCCCCGGAACGGTTCGTGGTCCGCACCGAGCGCCGCAGCATGCCGAGCATCGGCAAGACCATCTTCATCAAGCCGCACCCGGACCGGTACCACGCGTTCCACGCCGCCACCGGGACGCGGATCTGATTCGGTACGCGACAGGCGTGGGGGGTGGGGG
>DASVCA010000209.1:0-2450 GCA_036381835.1 Micromonosporaceae bacterium | reverse complement strand
CTGGACCCGGAGGCGGGCAAGTTCGGCGGGTCGACGGAGGTGAAGGTGAAGATCGCCGCCCCGCATCAGCCGGTGTTGCCGCCGTCGGCGGTGCCGGGCTACCCGCCGGCGGTCGAGTTCACCGACCTGACGTTGACGCCGTACGTCGATTCGCAGCGGTGCAAGGGCCACTCGCAGGGGGCGCACCGCTGCCGGGCTCGTCTGGCGTGGTCGATCCGCGCGGGTGGGGTGACCGCGCCGCAGACGATCGGCGAGGCCCGGCCGGCGGCTTGAGATCAACGTGTCGCGCAGGGCGGGCGACGTCTTGGCGGAGGTGGCCCGCCCCGCGCTTGCCAACCCAAACCAATCCTGTGAAAAGGGGGATGGGCTGATGCCCAGGGTATCGAAAGCTGCCCGGATCCGGGATCTGCTGCAGGTCGTCGTTCCGGCCGGGTCGGCGCGGGTGATCGCCGCTTGGTGTGCCTCGTGCCGCTGCTGGGTGAAGGCTCGCCGGTTCGACTTCGCGAGGAACGCCTGCCGGTTCTGTGTCGGGGGTGGTCGGTGATGCCGCTGGTCAACGTTATTCGGGGTGAGCAGGTCACCGAAGCGCCGCTGAACCTGCGGACGCCGGTCGTGCGGGTTCCGTTGTGGGCAGCCGTCTCGTGGTGGGCGCTGCGCGGGCTGGGTCGGCTGGCGGTGTTCTATGTGCGGTTCTGGCCGGCCACGCTGCCCGCGACCGTCTTTGTCTGGCTGTATCTGGTGTTCGGCTGGCCGGGGCCGGTCGTCCTGGTCCTCACCGTCGCTGGTGCCGCTGCCGTGTGGTGGTTCGGGCATCGGGCTTCGTGTCTGCGGTTCGGGTGGTGGCCGTTGCTGGCCCGCTACCGGCGTTGGCGTTACGGGCGACTGTGGCATCCGGCGATGGTGACCGCGAAGCTGGCGGTGTCGTTCGACTCGCACACGGTTTTGCCGGTGATCCGGCGGGTGCGCTGTGGTGCCGGGGTCGATCAGGTGACGGTGCGGATGGTCACCGGCCAGATCCCGGACGACTACGCCCGCGCGGCGGAACGGCTGGCGCACACGTTCGGGGTCCGCCAGGTCAAAGCCACTGCGGGTCCGCGTCCGGATCTGGTGGTGTTGACGTTGATGCGCGGTGATCCGCTGTCGGCGGTGGTCGCGCCGTTGCCGGTGGCGGCGGTGCCGGATTTCACCGCGCTGCCGGTGGGTCGTCAGGAGGACGGCGGCACGTATCGGTTGCGGCTGTTCGGCACGCAGATCCTCGTGGTGGGTGCGACCGGGGCGGGGAAGGGCTCGGTGATCTGGTCGCTGGTCCGCTCCCTCGCGGGCGGGGTCGGCTCGGGTCTGGTGCAGGTGTGGGGCATCGACCCCAAGGGTGGGATGGAACTCGGCATCGGCGCACCCCTGTTCACCCGGTTCGCCTGCCACGACTACGGCGTCATGGCCGACCTGCTGCATGAAGCCGCCGCAACGGCCCAACGACGGGCGGCGAGCCTGCGCGGCCGGGTCCGCCAGCACACCCCCACCCCGGATGAGCCGCTGATCGTCGTCGTCATCGACGAGCTGGCCAACCTGACCGCCTACCTGACCGACCGGCAGCTTCGCGACCGGATCAAGGCCGCGTTGGGTGTGCTGCTCACCCAGGGCCGCGCGGTCGGCGTGCACGTGGTCGCGGCGATCCAAGACCCCCGTAAAGAAGTCCTGCCGTTCCGGGACCTGTTCCCCACCCGCATCGGGCTACGACTGACCGAGGAAGCCCAGGTGGACATGGTGCTCGGTGAAGGCATGCGCGACCGCGGCGCGCTGTGCGATCGCATCCCGCAGTCCCTGCCCGGTGTCGGCTATGTCGTGCTCGACGGCGACCCGACCCCGATGCGGGTCCGTTTCTCCTACCTGACCGATGACGACATCCGCGACCTCGCGCACACGTACGGGCGGCTGCGCGTCGTCGACGGCGAGATCCTGGACGGTGCCGCATGACCACCCCCGCCCCTGCTTCTCGTCGTGGTGAGCCACGTCTGGCCGCTATCGCCTCATGGGCCGTGCTGGCCGCATCCTTCGGCCTGTCCGCCGCGACCTGGATCGCCATGGCCCGACTGGCCGGGTTCAACGCCACACTCGCCCTTCCCGGCCTGACGGCTGACCTGGCGTGGCTGATGCCCGTGGCCGTCGACGGCTACGTCGTCGTCGCCCTGGTCCTGTGGATGGCACCCGTCCCCGCCAAGGTCGCACAGTTCGCCAAAGTCAACACCTACGCCGCCGCCGGTATCGGCATCGCCGCACAATCCGCCTACCACGCCTTCACCGTCTGGACCGCCCACCAGCAGACCTGGCAAGCCGTCCTCGCCGCCATCGTCGGCGCACTACCCCCCGCCGTCGCCGGCCTCGCCGTCCACATGCGCGCCCTCATCCGCCGCGAAAGCCACCACACACAACCACCGGCCCCGGTCGAGCAG
>DASVCA010000208.1:0-57037 GCA_036381835.1 Micromonosporaceae bacterium | reverse complement strand
ACGACACGTCCGGTGCGCCGATCTGGATCGGCACGAGGTAGTTCGCGAACGCGAACACGATCGGCGTCGCGAAGAACAGCAGCATGATCGTGCCGTGCATGGTGAACATCTGGTTGTACTGCTCCGGCGACAGGAACTGCAGGCCGGGGCGGGCCAGCTCGGCACGGATGATCAGCGCCATCAGGCCGCCGATCAGGAAGAACGCGAAGGACGTGAACAGGTAGAGGATGCCGATCTGCTTCGCATCCGTGGTACGCAGCAGCCGCGCGAGTGCCGAGCCTTTGACCGGCTGCCGGACCGGCCATGGCCGGGTCACGATCGCTTCTGCACCGGGTGGTTTCTGCCCTGCCACCGTCATGGTTTGTTCCCCCCAGGCGAACATGCGGCCCCGCTCGCCGCGGTTATCGGGCTGTGCCTCTGGTCGGTCGGGCAACCGGCTACCCGCTGCGGCGATCCTCATCGTATGAGGAGAAAACTGGATAATGGTGCTATCCAGGCAAATCGCCCTCATCACTGGAACCAGCGAACGCCTGCGGCTGCGCCGTCAACGAAACGTCAGGCCCGGATCGTTAGGCTCGATCTGTGAGCGATAGCACCTCCGGCGACCTGGCGCCCCCGACGGATCCACTGGCCGCCTGGCCGAACACCGTGCGGTGGCAACGGGTATCCGACGACCTGATCTGGGTCGAGCTGATCCGGTTGTCCACCGTCTTCGCGGTACTGCTCGGCGGGCTCGGCATCGGCTGGCTGTGGACCGGGAACCGGCTGTTCGGAGCCGGCATCGGGCTCGCGGTACTGCTCTGGCTCTGGGAGGCCTGGGTCACGGTGCGCGGAGTTCGCGCCTGGGGGTACGCCGAACGTGAGAAGGATCTGCTGGTCCGCCACGGTCTGCTGATCCGGCGGCTCACCATCGTGCCGTATGACCGGATGCAGTTCGTCGATGTCACCGCCGGCCCGTTGGAGCGCGCCTTCAACCTGGCCACCGTCCAACTGCACACCGCCGCCGCGGCCACCGACGCGAAAGTTCCGGGGCTGCCCGCAGCGGAGGCGGCTCGACTGCGCGACCGGCTCACCGCGCTCGGCGAGGAACGGCCGGAGGGACTGTGAGCCGCGAACCAGCCGATGCCGCGCCGGCGCCCGAGACGCCACCGTCGCCACCCCTCGTCGAGCCCCGGCATCGTCTGCACCCGCTGAGTCCGCTGCTGCACGGCGCCAAGTCCCTGGTCGTGATCGTGGCCGCGCTCTCCTGGCAGACCCTGGGCCAGGTCGGCTTCGGCCGATTCGTCGGCCTCGTTGTGGTGCTGACCCTGGTTGCGATCGGACTGTCCCTGGTGAGCTGGCTGAACACCGGCTACCACGTGGTCGGCCGGGAGTTACGGATCTACGAGGGTCTGGTGTGGCGCCGCACCCGGGCGATCCCGCTGGAACGCCTACAGGCGGTGGACGTGATACGGCCGTTCCTGGCCCGACTCACCGGCCTCGCCGAACTGCGGCTGGAAGTCGTCGGCGGAGGCAAGACCGAAGCGCCGCTGGCCTACCTGACCACCGCGGAGGCGAATGCCCTGCGGGAACGACTCCTGCATCTCGCCGGCCAGCTCCACCTGACCCCCACCGCAGTCGCGGCGCCGACCGGTCGGCAACTGCACGTCGTGCGGAACCAGGATCTGCTCATCAGCCAACTGCTCACCCCGCAGACGTTCTCCCTGCCGATCGGTGTCGCCGTCGTGCTCCACCAGTTCCTGGCCGAAGGCGCGTCGTCGTTCATCGCGGTGGCCAGCACCATCACCGCGACGGCGGGAATCATGTTCCAACCGATCCGTCGGGTCTTCGACGACTGGAACTTCCGCCTGACCCGGGACGGGTCCGGGCTGCGGTTACGCCGCGGCCTGGTGGAGACCAGGACCCAGAACGTGCCGCTGAACCGGTTGCAGGCGGTCACCGTCACCTGGCCGCTGCTGTGGCGGCTCGCCGGCTGGGTACGGCTGCGGATGGACGTGGCCGGCTACGCCGGGCCCGATCAGGGCGGCAGCGAGCAGGTCGACCGGCTCCTGCCGGTGGGCGACCCGGCCGTGGCACGACGGATCGTCGCGCAGGTGCTGCCGGGGGTCGATCTGGCGGCACTGCCGCTCACCCCGCCCCCGGCCCGGGTCGGGTGGCTCCGTCCGCTGACCCGTACCGTGCTGGGCGCGGGGCTGTCCGAACAGGTCTTCGCGGCACGACACGGCCTGTTGACCCGCCACCTGGTCGTCGTGCCCTACGCCCGGATCCAGAGCGTCCGAGTCGTGCAAGGACCGCTGCAGCGTCTGCTCGGCGTGGCGACCGTCTACGCGGACGCGGCCGGTGGCTCGGGAGCGGCCGCACTGCACCGCGACCTGACCGAGGCATGGCGGCTGGCCGCGGAGCTTGCCGATCGGGCCCGGGCCGCCCGAAGCTGACCCGTACCGATCAGCTCCTCGACCGCGCCGTCACCTCCAGGCTCGGGCGGGCGACGACGTCGGCCTCCGGCTCGACCGCGAACCCGACCGAAGGCTCGACCCTCGGCTCGGGAAGCTCGACCGCCGGTCGCGGCGGCTGCGCGTCCGACCGCGCCGCCTGTCGGCGCGCCCGCCACGCCGCCCACGCCCGCTCCGCGGCACCGACGACCACGAAGGTCGCCACCGCGTACACCCAACCGATCAGCACGTCGATGAAGTAGTGCTCGGCGGCGTAGAGAAGCGTGAAGGTCATGGCCAGCGGATAGGTGAGCAGCACGAGCCGCCACCACCAACGCACCTGGCGCAGGAAGAACAGAACCACGAACAGCGCCCACGCGGTGTGCAGCGACGGCATGGCCGCCACCGGATTGGACGCCAGCTGGCCGACGTTCAGCAGGTTACCCGCGCCGTGCATGCCGACGGCGTGCCAGCCGCGCCCGGAGATGCGGGCCACCTCCTCGATCAGCCCCTGCTGGGAGGCCCACCACGGCGGTGCCGCCGGGTAGAGGAAGTAGGTGGCCAGGCCGGCGTAGCAGAGGAAAAGGAAACGCCGCATGAACGCCGCCCACCGGGCGCGGTTTCGCAGCCACAGCACGACCGCGACGGCCAGCGCCACCACGAAGTGGGAGAAGTACACCCAGCTCGCCAGCACGTCCCACCAGTGGACACCGGCCGGGTCGTACAGCTGCGCCTGCAGCCACACGGTGGGCACCACCCCGCCGGTGGCCCACCCGAACATCGCCAGATCGGCGGCCACCAGTTCGAACGCGTGCGGCACCGCATCGTTGTCGGCGAATCCGCGGGAGAGGTTGTAGAGCACGAGCGCCAGCACCGTAGGCGACCAGTCGCGGGCGAAGCCGAGGTGCGTGCGCCACGGGTGGTGACTGTTCCAGGCGATCGTCGCGGCCCATAGCCAGAGGAACGCGTAGATCGGATCCGTGGGCAGGCCGATGGTGAGCCAGGCGACGATGAAGGCGGCAACCCAGATCGACAACCCCACCGTTCGACGACGGACGAGATCGTCCGGAGGCGGGGGGTTCTGGGGGCCAGTGGAGACGGCGTCGGTGACGGTAGACATCGCCGTAAAGGTTAACGGCGATGGAATCTCCGCCGACGGCCGGCGGGGGTCGGTTAGTCCTGCTTCACAATCAGTCGAGGGAGGACCTCCCCGATCGGCTGACGCAGCACGGCGTGCGCGATCGGATCGTAGGGCGTCGGATCCGCGTTGATGATCACCACCTGGGCGCCGGCTTCCGCGGCAACCTCGACCAATCCCGCCGCCGGGTGCACGGTGAGCGTGGTACCGATGGCCAGCAGCAGGTCGCAGCCGCTCGCCGCGGCGACCGCCCGGCGCAGTGTCGGGCCGTGCAGCGACTGACCGAACGAGATGGTCGCCGCCTTGAGGATCCCACCGCAGCTCGTGCAGTGCGGATCGTCCTCGCCTGCCGCGAGTCGCTCCAGCGCCGTGCTCATCGGACCGCGGGCCGCGCAACCCAGGCACTCCACCTCGTAGAGCGTCCCATGAATCTCGATAACCCGCTCCGGTGAACTGCCCGCCCGTTGATGCAGCCCGTCGATGTTCTGCGTGACGATGGCGAGCAGCCGCCCGTCCCGCTCAAGGTCGACCAACGCTCGGTGCCCGGCGTTCGGCTCCGCCGTCCAGGCCGGGTGGTCGCGCCGGCCGCGCCAGGCGCGCCGTCTGACCTCGGGGTCGGAGATGTAGTCCTGCAGGGTGAACTGCCGAGCCGCCGCCGGGTCACGCGTCCACAGCCCGTTGGGCCCGCGGAAATCGGGAACGCCGGAATCGGTGGAGATGCCCGCACCGGTCAACGCGACCACCCGTCGCGCCCGCGCCAACCACGCGGACACCTCGATTTCATCCGCTGAGATCACGCCAGTCATGGTCAGACCGTACCGAACCGCCTAGGCTGAGGCATATGGAGCAACTACCCGACCCCGGCTTCTCTCCCGGCCTGGCCGCCCGGGTCGAACTGACCGTCACCGACGCCGACACCGCACAGGCGGTCGGCTCGGGTGACGTGCCGGTCCTGGGTACGCCCCGCCTGCTCGCCCTGGCTGAGGCGGCCACCGTGGCTGCGACGGCGACCCGGATGCCCAGCGGTCTGACCACCGTCGGCGTACGTGTGGAAGTCGATCACAAAGCGCCGACCCCGGTCGGCCGTACCGTCGTGGCGAGCGCCCGTCTGGCCAAGGTCGACGGCCGGCGGTTGCTCTTCGAGTTCATGGTGCACGACGGGACGACCGCCATCGCCGAAGGCCGGGTGGAACGGGTCCTGGTCGACCGGCACCGCTTCCTGGACAAGGCCCTCCGGTGAACTCCGTCGACTTCACCGAGATCGGCGACGGCGTTCACGTGCTGCGCTACCCGGTGCTCGACGTCAATGCGACCCTGGTGGTCGGCGACGGTGCCGCGCTGGTGGTGGACACCCTCTCCACCACCCGACAGGCCCGGGAGCTCGCCGCCGCCGCCCGCGCCGTCACCCCCCACCGGTGGTCGGTGGTGAACACCCACCACCACTTCGACCACTGCTTCGGCAACGCCGTGCTGGCCGGAGAGCCGCCCTGCCCGGTGTACGCGCACGAGACGACGGCACGCCTGCTGCACGACGCGGCAGAGCAGGTGCGCAGGCAGGCCTATGCGGAGATGGCACCGACCCACCCGGCGCTCGCCGCCGAGCTGCTGGACACCCCGATCCTGGCGCCCGATCGTCTCGTCGGCCACGACACCGTGCTCGACGTCGGCGGCCGCCGGGTCGAGCTGCGCCATCTGGGGCGTGGCCACACCGCAGGCGACCTGGTGGTGCGGGTGCCGGACGCGGACGTGCTGATCGTCGGCGATCTCGTCGAGGAGGGCGGCCCACCGGCGTTCGAGGACGCCTTCCCCGTCGAGTGGCCGGAGACGCTGGCGCAACTGCTGAACCTGATCACGCCGCGCACGGTGGTGGTGCCCGGCCACGGGCGCGTGGTGGACGAGGCGTACGTACGCAGCCAGCACGCGGACCTCACCACCCTCGCCTGGTGGATCCGAGAGGGTCACTGCGACGGCGCTCCCGCGGAGCGGGTGGCCGAGCGGGCGCCGTTCGAACGGGAGGCGGCGCTGACCGCGGTTCAGCGCGGGTACGCCGAGTTGGGCGGTCGCACGGGCTGATCGGGGAACCGCGCCTGCACCTGTGCCCGGGTCGGCATCGCGGCCGCGCCGCCCGGCGACTCGCAGACCAGGGCGGCGACGTGCAGGGCGTACCGGACGCGTTCGCGCCATCCGGCCGGTTCCGGCGGCCCCTCGGCGAGCAGGTCGGCGATCAGCGCGGCCATCACGGCGTCGCCGGCACCGGTGGTGTCGACCGCGCTGATCTGCGGTGCCGCCACCGGCTGCGGTTCGGCTCCCGCGGCGACGAGGGCACCGTGCGGGCCACGGGTGAGCACCACCGTGCCGGCCCCGAGCGAGAGCAGGCGGGCGACCACCTCCGCCGGGGTCGCGTTCGGATAGAGCACCTGCGCGTCCGCCACGCTCAACTTGACCAGGTCGGCGGTGGCGGCGAACTCACCGACCACCGCCCGCAGTCGCGCCTCGGCCTCAGGTCCGTGCAGCAGCGCGGGACGCACGTTCGGGTCGAACACCCGCAACCCGGTGGCGTGCCTCCAGGCCCGTCGCGCCGCGGCCAGCGTGGGCGGACACAGCAACGCGACGGAACCGCAGTAGACGACTGCGGCGTCGGAGATCAACGGCACGTCGAGCGCCGTCGGGTCGAGCAGCCCGTAGGAGGGCGGATCCCCGTAGAACCGGAAATCGGGCTCGGCGTCGGAGAAGGTGACGACCGCGAGCGCGGTGGGCGCCGCCACCGATACCAGACCCCGGCCGCCGACCCCGGCCGAGGCGAGGAAGTCCCGGATGCGGGTGGCGAGCGCGTCGTCACCCAACGATGCGACGAATTCCACCGCCGCGCCGAGGCGGGCGACGCCGACGGCGACGTTCAACGGGCCGCCGCCGATGACCAGCCGGTACACCGGCTCGCCGTCGCATCGGCCTTCCAGCAGATCGATCAGCGCTTCGCCGAGCACGACCGCGTAGGCCACGGCGCGCCTCTCAGGAGACCACCGAGCCGACGGCGGGCTTGGCCAGCAGCGCCGACGGGTTGCGGGAGACGCCCGGATCGAGGGTGCGCGTGACGAAGATCGCATGCCAGATGCAGAAGATCAGCACGGTCCACACCTTACGGGAGTGGTCGGCCGAGCCCCGTCGGTGCTCGTCCAACAGCCGCATCGCGTACGACAGGTCGAGCAGGTCGCCCGCGTCCGACGTGGCCAGGATGTTGCGCGCCCATTCGTACATCTCCTTGCGCAGCCACACTCGGGTCGGCGTGGGGAATCCGAGCTTGCGCCGATCGACGATGGGTGGCGGCACCACCTCGCGCAGCGCCTGTCGCAGGGCGAACTTGGTGGCGTCGGAGTGCGGCGGGAGTTTGAGTTCGACCGGCAGGGTGGCGGCGACGTCGAAGACCGCCCGATCGAGGAACGGTACCCGTACCTCCAGCGAGTGCGCCATGGAGATCCGGTCCGCCTTCACCAGGATGTCGCCGCGCAGCCAGGTGTAGAGGTCGACGTACTGCATCTTGGTGATGTTGTCCAGCTCGCGGCACTCGGCGTAGATGGGCGCGGTGACGTCCGTGTAGCGCACCGCGGGGTTGTAGTGGCGCAGCAGCTCGCTCTTCTCCGCTTCGGTGAACATCCGCGCGTTGCCGTAGTAGCGCTGTTCGATCGGCGTGGTGCCGCGCTCCAGGAAGCTCTTGCCCTTCACCCCGCGCGGGATCAGGCGGGACAGCAGCCGCAGACCGCGCTGCACCGGGTGGGGCAGGCGCTGCACGGCGTTGAGCGACAGCGGTTCGCGGTAGATGGTGTAGCCGCCGAAGAACTCGTCCGCGCCCTCCCCGGAAAGCACGACGGTCACCTGCTCCGCGGCTCGTCTGGCCAGGAAGTAGAGCGGCACGAGCGCCGGGTCGGCGACCGGGTCGTCCAGGTGCCAGACGATCTTCGGCAGGGCGTCCATCATGTCCTGCGGACCGATCACGGTCGGAATCGTGGTGACCCCCAGGTGCCGTGCCGAGTCCTGGGCCACCTCGATCTCCGAGTAGCCGGGCACGTCGTACCCCACGGTGAAGGTGAGGATGTCGGGGTTGAACTCTCTCGCCAGAGCGACCACCGCGGTGGAGTCGATGCCGCTGGACAGGAAGGCGCCGACGGGCACGTCGGACCGCATGTGCAGCCGTACGCTCTCCCGCAGCGTCTCCCGGATGCGCCCGTAGACGCGCTCCGGCTCGGCGGCGGGGGTGGGCCGGAACGTGGGCCGGTACCAGCGTCGCAGCCGGATACCCTCCCGGGCGGTCCAGGTGAGGCACTCCCCCGACCCGATCCGACGGATGCCCTTGTGGAGGGTGTCGGGCTCCGGGACGTACTGCAGGGTCAGATAGTGCGACAGGCTCGCCGCGTCCACGCCGTTGTCGCCGACGCGCGCGCTCGGGGCGAACGGCAGCAGTGCCTTCTTCTCCGACGCCAGGTAGAGCCCGTCCGCCGTCTCCAGATAGTGCAGTGGTTTGATGCCGAAGTAGTCCCGCGCGCCGAACGCCTGTCGCTCCTGCCGATCCCAGATGACGAACGCGAACATGCCGCGTAGCCGATCGAGCACCTGCTCTCCCCAGTGGTGGTAGCCGGCGACGATCACCTCGGCGTCTCCCTGGGTGGCGAATCGCGCCCCGAACCGGCGGATCAGCTCGTCCCGCAGCTCGACGTAGTTGTAGATCTCCCCGTTGAAGGTGAGCAGGTAACGGCCGTCGGCGTAGGCCAACGGCTCGTCGCTGGACGTCACGTCGATGATCGAAAGGCGCTTGTGGCCGAACACCGCATCGGTCCCGCCGCCCTCGGCGGAGACCACCTCGATTCCGGTGTGGTCGGGCCCCCGATGGTGCATGAGTTCCAACGCGTCCGCGATCGCGTCGCGGTGGGCCGCTGCGTCGCCGTGCGCGCTGAAAAAGGCCAGAAGTCCACACATAGCGCTTATCGTTTCACCGTCCGTCATCCCGCGTTGTCGTTTTGGCGTCGGTTACTGCTCATTCGACGCGAATCCCCATGCCGGGGTTGCCTGTTCGCGGATCGGTCGTGGCGGCGGTACCGTCGTGAGGATCAGACCGTGTGGGAGGAGCGCGTCATGGGCGACGAGCAGGTCAGCATGGCCGGGGAGGAGAATGTCGGCGTCACGGCCGAGGCACGCACCGAGGCGCACGACCCGGATTTCCCACCGAAGTTCCTGGAGTTCATGCGGGGCGGCTGGCGCGACGACAGCCTGACCCTCAGCCCCCGCCCCGAGACGCCGAACTACGCGAAGCGGCGCGCGGCGCTGTCCGCGGCCTTCCCCGGCGAGACGTTGGTGATCCCGACCGGACCGCTTAAGGTCCGCGCCAACGACACCGAATACCGGTTCCGACCGGGCAGCGACTTCTTCTACCTGACCGGCGACCACGACCCGGACAGCGTGCTGGTGATGCGCCCGAACGGCGACGGGCACGACGCCGTGCTCTACATGCGGCCCCGCTCCTCTCGGAACAACGACGAGTTCTTCCGGTCGCGCGACGGTGAGCTGTGGGTCGGTCGGCGGCTCAGCCTCGACGAGAAGTCGGCCGAGCTGGATCTGCCGACGGCTCCGCTGGCCGAGCTGGAAGCGGTGCTCGCCGGGTGCGCGCCCGCGCGCACCCGGGTGTTGCGCGGGTTCGACGAGCGGGTCGACCGTGCGGTGTACCCCTACGACCGCACGGGCTCGGGCGGGGATGCCGCGCTGGGGCGGGACCGCGAGCTGGCCGCGGTGATCGCGGAGATGAAGCTGGTCAAGGACGAGTGGGAGATCGCGCAGCTTCAGGAGGCGATCGATGCCACGGTCCGGGGGTTCGAGGACGTGGCCCGGGTGCTGCCGGCCGACCGCAGTGTGTCGGAGCGGTTGCTGGAAGGCGTCTTCGGCCTGCGCGCCCGCCACGACGGCAACGACGTCGGCTACGGGTCGATCGTCGGGGCCGGCCGACACGCGACGATCCTGCACTGGGTGCGCAACGACGGCCGCACCCGCCCGGGTGAGCTGCTGCTCATGGACATGGGGGTGGAGGGGCACAACCTCTACACCGCCGACGTCACCCGCACCCTCCCGGTGTCGGGCAGGTTCACGTCGCTGCAGCGGCAGGTCTACGAGATCGTGTACGCCGCACAGCAGGCGGCCATGGATGTCATCAGGCCGGGGGTGAGGTTCCGGGACGTGCACGAGGCGGCCATGCGGGTGTGCGCCGAGGGGCTGGCCGATCTCGGCGTGCTGCCGGTCAGCGTGGAGGAGGCGCTGTCGAAGGAATCCACCGTCTACCGCCGCTGGACGTTGCACGGCACCAGCCACATGCTCGGCATCGATGTGCACGACTGCGCGCAGGCGCGCCGGGAGAACTACCGCGACGGGGTGCTCGGCGAGGGGTACGTGCTGACGGTCGAGCCGGGGCTGTACTTCCAACCGGAGGACGAGCTGGTGCCCGAGGAGTTGCGCGGGATCGGCGTCCGGATCGAGGACGACGTGCTGGTCACCGCGACGGGCGCGGTCAACCTGTCGGCCGGATTGCCGCGCCGGGCCGACGAGGTGGAGGCGTGGCTCGCCGAACAACGCGAGGCGGGCCCGCGGCTGCCCGGCTGAGGTTGCCTTGTTCCGCCCCCGACGAATAAGCGGGCGGGGGCGGAACGGCACCGGGTGGCCGACCGCCCGCCGTCTCGGCCACGCCCTCCTTCGGTACCAGATTCTGGTATCGCGTTGCCAAGAAAGCAAGACGGACGTACGGTTTATTAACGGTTGAGCCTCGGGCCGATCCGCGCCCCCGGCAAACAGAGCGGTAAGCCGTACGAAAGACTGCTTGGGAACACTCACTGCAAGAGGGAGTACGACGTGGCGAGCCTCGACACCTTCGGTGCGAAAAGCCAGCTACGCGTGGAAGACGCGAGCTACGAGATCTTCAAGATCGACAAAGTTGACGGGCACCAGCGCCTCCCGTACAGCCTGAAGATCCTGCTGGAGAACCTGCTCCGCACGGAGGACGGCGCCAATGTCACCGCCGAGCACATCCGGCAGCTCGGCGCCTGGGACCCGACCGCCGAGCCGAGCGTGGAGATCCAGTTCACCCCGGCGCGGGTACTGATGCAGGACTTCACGGGCGTCCCCTGCGTGGTCGACCTGGCCACCATGCGCGAAGCGGTCCGCGAACTGGGCGGCGACCCCACCAAGGTGAACCCGCTCGCCCCCGCCGAACTGGTGATCGACCACTCGGTGATCGCCGACCTGTTCGGCCGGGAGGACGCCTTCCAGCGCAACGTCGAGCTGGAGTACGCGCGCAACAAGGAGCGTTACCAGTTCCTGCGCTGGGGCCAGAACGCGTTCAACGAGTTCAAGGTCGTCCCGCCCGGCACCGGCATCGTGCACCAGGTGAACATCGAGTACCTGGCCCGCACCGTGATGGCGCGCAACGGCCAGGCCTACCCCGACACCGTGGTCGGCACCGACTCGCACACCACCATGGTCAACGGTCTCGGGGTGCTCGGCTGGGGCGTCGGCGGGATCGAGGCCGAGGCCGCCATGCTCGGCCAGCCGGTCAGCATGCTGATCCCGCGGGTGGTCGGCTTCAAGCTCTCCGGTGAGCTGCCGCCCGGCACCACCGCCACCGACCTGGTGCTCACCATCACCGAGATGCTGCGCAAGCACGGGGTGGTCGGCAAGTTCGTCGAGTTCTACGGGCCGGGCGTCAGCGCCGTTCCGCTGGCCAACCGGGCCACCATCGGCAACATGTCGCCCGAGTACGGCTCCACCGTGGCGATCTTCCCCATCGACGAGGAGACGATCCGCTACCTGCGGCTGACCGGCCGCAGCGAGGAGCAGGTCGCACTGGTCGAGGCGTACGCTAAGGAACAGGGCCTCTGGCACGACCCCACCGCCGAGCCGGACTACTCCGAGCACCTCGAGCTGGACCTGTCGACCATCGAGCCGTCGCTGGCCGGACCGAAGCGCCCGCAGGACCGAGTGCCGCTGGGCAACGCGAAGACCCTCTTCCGCGCCGCGCTCGGCGACTACGTGGCCGACGACGCGCTCGGCGGCGACCCGAGCCGTCCGGCCGGCGTCCCGCAGCAGGAGCAGCCGTACGGTGTCGCCGGCCCGGCCGACGAAGCCAGCGCCGAGTCGTTCCCGGCCAGCGACCCGCCCGCCAACGAGATCAACGACCCGGCGGACTCTCCGCGTGACCTGATCTCGGCCGCCGCCAGCGCCAACGGTCGCCAGTCCAAGCCGGTACGGGTGGTCGGGGAGGACGGCACCGAGTTCGAACTCGACCACGGCGCGGTGGTGATCGCCGCGATCACCTCCTGCACCAACACCTCCAACCCGCAGGTGATGATCGGAGCGGCGCTGCTGGCCCGCAACGCCGTGGAGAAGGGGCTGAGCCGCAAGCCGTGGGTCAAGACCACCCTGGCACCCGGTTCGAAGGTGGTCATGGACTACTACAACCGGGCCGGCCTGACCCCGTACCTGGAGAAACTCGGCTTCCACCTGGTCGGCTACGGCTGCACCACCTGCATCGGTAACTCCGGCCCGCTACCCGAGGCGGTCTCCGCCGCGATCAACGAGAACGATCTGGCGGTCGTCTCGGTGCTGTCCGGCAACCGCAACTTCGAGGGCCGGATCAACCCCGACGTCAAGATGAACTACCTGGCGTCGCCGCCGCTGGTCGTCGCGTACGCGCTGGCCGGCACCATGGACATCGACCTGGCGAACGAGCCGCTCGGCTTCGACGCCGACGGCGAGCCGGTCTACCTGCGCGACATCTGGCCGAGCAGCCAGGAGATCCAGGACGTGATCTCCTCGGCCATCGGCGCCACCGCGTTCAGCGAGGCGTACTCCGACGTGTTCGCCGGCGACGACCGGTGGCGGTCGCTGCCCACCCCGACCGGCGACACCTTCGCCTGGGACGACGAGTCGACCTACGTGCGCAAGCCCCCGTACTTCGAGGGCATGGGCCGCGAGCCGCAGCCGGTCGCCGACATCACCGGTGCCCGCGTGCTCGCCAAGCTGGGCGACTCGGTGACCACCGACCACATCTCGCCGGCCGGCTCGATCAAGCCGGACTCGCCCGCCGGGCGGTACCTGACCGAGCGCGGCGTGCCGCGGCACGAGTTCAACTCGTACGGCTCCCGCCGCGGAAACCACGAGGTGATGATCCGGGGCACCTTCGCCAACATCCGGCTGCGCAACCAGCTCGTGCCGGGCGTCGAGGGCGGCTTCACCGTGAACCACCTGACCGGCGAGCAGTCCACGATCTACGAGGCGGCGATGGCCTACCAGGAGGCAGGGGTGCCGCTGGTGGTGCTCGCCGGCAAGGAGTACGGTTCCGGCTCGTCGCGCGACTGGGCGGCCAAGGGCACCGCACTGCTCGGGGTCAAGGCGGTCATCGCCGAGTCGTACGAGCGGATCCACCGCTCCAACCTGATCGGGATGGGGGTGCTGCCGCTGCAGTTCCCCGCCGACACCGACGCCGACAGCCTCGGCCTGACCGGCACCGAGGTCTTCACCATCAGCGGGGTGACCGCCCTCAACGAGGGGACCATTCCCCGCACGGTGAAGGTCAGCACCGACACCGGCGTGGAGTTCGAGGCGATCGTGCGCATCGACACCCCGGGCGAGGCCGACTACTACCGCCACGGCGGCATCCTGCAGTACGTGCTGCGCAAGATGCTCGACAGCTGAGCGGGGCGATCCGTTCGACGCGCGGGGGCCCTTCCCGGTCGGGAAGGGCCCCCGCCGTGCGCCAGGGCTCGGCCTCGACGCGGTCGCCGCCCGCAGCGGCCAGTGGATTCCGGGCGTGGAGAAGGCCGCCCTGTGTCAGGCTCGCAGCATGGAGGACAGGACCCTGCTGAGCCGGATCAGTGAGCTGGTCGACGAGGAGCATCGGCTGCGCGAGGAGGCCAGGTCGGGCGAGATCTCCACGACGGAGAAACGCGACCGACTCCGCGAGGTGGAGGAGTCCCTGGATCAGTGCTGGGACCTGCTGCGACGCCGGCGGGCGGCGCGGGCGGCCGGCGATGATCCGGACAGTCAGCGGCCGCGCAGCCGCGAACAGGTGGAACGCTACCTCCAGTGAACGCCGTTCCGGCGGGTCAGCGGAAGGCCGGCGTCCGAGCGCCGGCGGCGAGCACGGCGGCGATGGCCGCGATCAGCCCGTCCGCCGTGCGGGTGGGGGTGAAGCGCGGCTCCCCCCAGTCCCGCCCGCGGTGCAGCCACACGCTCGGCAGGCCGGCGGCGGCCGCCCCGGCGATGTCCGTCTCCGGGCCGTCGCCGACGACCCAGGCACCGTGCAACCGCATCCGGGTCCGCTCGGCGGCGAGCACGAAGATCCGAGGGTTGGGTTTACTGACCCCGACCTCCTCGGCGATGACCCAGTCGGCCACGTACCGGTCCAACCCGGTCCGCCGGATCTTCATCTCCTGTTGGCGGGCGCTTCCGTCGGTGACGATGACCGGCACCCAACCGGCGTCGGCCGCGATGCGCAGTGCGCAGGCCACCAGCGGGTCGAGGCGGGTGTGTTCGATGACGCCCGCCTGCAGTGCGTCGACGATCGCCGCCGCGGGCGCGCGCAGCCGGTATCGGGCGCGGATCGCATCGGCCAGGTCCCATCGATCGGTCAGTCCGTCGGCGTCCATCGAGACCAACCATTCGATTTCGGTGCCGGGCGCCCCGATCGCCCTCAGAAACCCCTCGGCCCAGGTACGGAACGACCCGGCGCGATCGAGAACCGTGTTATCCAGATCAAGCAGCAGGAGCGGCACGCGGGCACCCTACGTGACGGCGGCCACTCGGCAACAGTCCCGGTAGGAGAGTTCGGCGACCGCTTCAGCCGGTCAGCAGGGCCCGAGCCGGTCCCTGGTGGGGCAGCCGGTCGATCAGCATGCGGTGTCGGGCGCGGACCCGGCCCAGTTCGTCGGGACTCAGGGTGGCCACCACGACGTCCTCACCCTCGTCGGCGGCGCGCCGCAGCGGCCTGCCTTCCGGGTCGTAGACCGCCGCGCCTCCGTTGAACTGCCACGGTGGCGCGCCGCCGACCAGGTTGGCGAAGACCACGTACATGGTGTTGTCCAAGGCCCGCGCCGGATAGTAGAGATCGCGCCGATGTTCCGAACCGACCAGGTATCCGCTCGGACACAGGTAGCCGTGTGCGCCGTCGGCCGCTGCGGCCCGGCCGTGCTCGGGGAAGCAACCGTCGTAGCAGATGCCGAGCCCCAGCCGCCAGCCGTCGACCAGGAGGCTCGCACCCCGCCGACCGGGGGTGAACAGGCTCGGCTCGTCCCCCCACAGATGCTGCTTGTCGTAGCCGACCTGCACGCCCCCCGACCGGTCCACGATCAGCGAGGAGCAGGTTCGGCGGCCGTCGGCGTGGCGTACGGCGGCACCGACGACCGCCACCGCCCGCCCCTCACGGGCCGCGTCCCGCAGCGGGTCCAGCCGCGGATCGTCGACCCATCCGTCGTCGTGGGCGAACACGTCGGTGGCTGCGGCGTCGTCGGCCAGCATCGGCGGGTGGTACGCCGGCAGGAACAGCTCGGGGAGGACCACGACGGTCGCTCCGGCGGCCGTGGCCCGCCCGACCAGGCGGGCGGCCGAGTCGGCGTTCGCGGCGACCTCGCCCGGCAGCGCCGGCGCCTGCACGGCGGCGACGGTCAACGGGCGCGTCGGGAGTCCATCGTGGTGGCTCACCCCGTAGATCATACGGTCGCCGCCGCCAAGGCTTTCCAAGCCGTACGTACGGATTGCACCTGCGGGCCGGACCTGACACGATCGGTGCATGCCCCGGGTCAGCCAGGACCAACTCGACGCGCGCCGCCAGGAGATCCTGGCCGCCGCGCGAACCTGCTTCGCCCGCTACGGATACGAGGGTGCGACCGTGCGCCGGCTGGAGGAGGCGACCGGGCTGTCCCGCGGAGCCATTTTCCACCACTTCCGCGACAAGGAATCGCTGTTCCTCGCCGTCGCCGAGGACGACGCCACCCGCATGGTCGAGACCGTGGCCCGCAACGGTCTGGTCCAGGTGATGCGGGACCTGCTCGACAGCGCGACGTCCCCCGACACGGTGGGGTGGCTCGGCAGCCAACTCGAGGTGTCCCGACGGCTGCGCACCGATCCGGCGTTCGCGAAGCGGTGGGCGCAGCGCTCGGCGGCGATCGCCGCCGCCACCCGGGACCGGCTGACCCGCCAACGCGAGGCGGGCGTGCTCCGCGACGACGTACCGGTCGAGGTGCTCGCCCGCTTCCTCGAACTGGCGCACGACGGCCTGGTTCTGCATCTGGCGATGGGCCGCCCGGCCGGCGACCTCGGCCCGGTGCTCGATCTCGTCGAGGAGGCGGTCCGACGCAAGGGACACCGGTGACGCCTCAGATCGCCGTGGCGTGGATCACCTTCCACTCCCCGTCCACGGGCACCAGGGTGAGCACCACCCGGTTCTGATCCACCTTCTCACCATCGATGTTGATGTTGCGTCGGTACTGGTTGACGTAGAGCAGGATCTCCACACGCTCGATGCTCGCGTGTACGACGCCGGCCGCTGACACCTCTGCCCGGACCACCGCCTGCTCCTGCTCGGCGGGGGCCTTCAGGCCGGCCGTGGTCTGCGCGTATTCGTCAGCGAATCTCCCGGTCACGAACTGCCGCCCGTTGGCCACGTTGGCGTCGAACCGGCGGTAGTCGTACGAGAAGATCGCCTGGGCCGCGACGGTGGCGGCCGCCAATGCCTCCCGGCCCGCGCGGGCGCGCCGCTCGGCCTGGTCGGTGTCATACCAGACGGCCCCGGACAGCACGCCGACCAGCAGCACGGCGACGCCCAGCAGGATGTCGGTACGCGACCAACGGCCTCCGGGACGCCCGGACCGACCGCGGCCCGGGCGCGGCAGCGACGGGATCAGACGCGGCATGACGACCTCCTATCCAACGAACTGGAGTCGGGACACGAGCCACCGGTCGGAATCGTCATCCCTGATCAGCTCCACCTGGATGCGGTAGTGCGACAGACGGCCTTCCGGGGCGCGCACGTTCTTCACCGTCGCGTCCACCGCGACCAGCACCACCGCCGAGTCGAGATCGCCGGAGACCAGCCCGGCGCGCAGCACCGTGCCCCGGGACTCGACGTCGTTGTCCACCACGGCCGCGCGCACCTGCTGTCGGCCCCGGTTGAACTCGTCGGCGAAGTCGCCGGCCGCGCCCTCGCTGATGCGCTGCAGGTCACGGTCGACGCTCGCCGCGCTGATGGACACGAAGTCGACCGTCGCCTGCTTCGCCGCCGCTATCGCCGCCTGGTGCGCCGTCCCCAGCCGGTGCCGCTGGTACCAGCGGTGACCGGTCAACCCGAGGGCGACGAGCCCGGCCAGCAACACCACCGCCAATACCAGGGTGAGCGACCGCCGACGGACCGGCGGTCGAACCGGTTCCGTTACCCCGATCCTCGGTGGAACCTCCGCGCCGGTCGCCGGCGTGCGGACCACCCGCAGCCGCACCGGGCGGCGACGGACCTGCCGCCGACCGCGGACCTCTGTGACTGACATCGATACCTCCTCGGGGCGGTGTGCGGTCGGTCCCGAATTCACGGCGCCAACCCGGCCAGTAGCAGCTGCTTCCAGGACTGGTCCCCGGCGAGCCGGGCCTGCCCGCCGGTGGCGCCGAACTGGATCGGCTGCCCATCGGGTCCGATGACCAGTCCGGTCGCCGGGTCGTACCCCGCGATGGGGGGCCCGCTGTTCACGCCGGATCGCTCCGCCTCGGGTGCCCGCTGCCCGGACTGATCCGGCGCTGCCGGGTCGCCGTCCGGCCGCGGGGCGTTGTGCTCACCTCGTACCGCCGATCCGCGTGACCGCTCTGCGGCGGTGCACCGCTTCTGACCGCTGCGGACGTAGTTGCACGGCGGCGGATCATCGACGTTGAGCACCAGACCGAGATGGACGGTGCCGTCCCCCGGCACGACCGTATAGCCGCCGGCCACCGCCATCGGATAGACGACGAGGACCTGTTCGATCCCGGCCAGTCGGCGCACCGCGATCCCGTTGACGGTGACCAGGTTGCCGAGCAGCGTGCCGACGGCGGGCTCCAGGTCCCGCAGCAGCTTGCCGATCTCGATCGCCGCCGGTGGCCCCTGCGCGATCACCCGACGCAGATCCGGGTCGGCCGCCCGCATCGCCGCCGACAGTTCCGCCAGCGACGCGGCCCATCGCCGGATCGCGTCGGCCGACGCCAGCTGGGTGGACAGCACGGTACGACCGTCTCGGATCAGCGCGAGTGTCTCCGGTAGTCGCCGGCCCGCCTCGGCCAGCAGCAGGCTGTTGGCGTCGAGCAGCCGTCGCAGCGCGCTCTCCCGGCCCTCGAACGCCCGACCCAGCTCGTCGACCACGATCCGGAGGTCGTCCACGCCGACGGAACGCACCAACGCGTCCAGGTTGGTCAGCATGGTCTCCACGGGCAGCGGCGTCGCGGTACGGGAACGGGGGATCACCGCGCCGTCGCGCAAGTACGGTCCATCGTCGGTGTTCGGTCGCAGGTCCACGTACTGTTCGCCGACCGCGGAGCGCTGCGCGACGACCGCGGTGAGATCGTCCGGCACCCGCGTCCCCCGGTCGAGGCGCAGTTCGACGCGGACCCCGTCGTGGTGCAGGGTGACGGTACCCACCCTGCCGATCGGGACCCCCCGGTAGGTGACCGGGGCGTTGGTGAAGATGCCACCGGCGGTGGCGAAGTCGGCGTACACCACCGTGCCCCGACCGAGCACGAAATCCCCGAGCCCTACGTAGCGCAGCCCGACGAAGGCGACGCCGAGCAGGCTCACCACCAGGAAGACGAGCACCTGGATACGAACCCGACGGGTGATCATGCCTGCACCCCCTGATGCAACAACTCGACGAGACCGCCCTGCTGGATCTCGGCCGCGCCCAGCGGCGCCATGCCCTCGGCTATCGGCAGACCCTGCAGCGGCTCGGTCAGGGGCAGCCCGGGTAGCGAGACGGTCGGCAGTGGAGTCGGGGTCAGGCTCGGCAACGGCAGCGATGGCAGTGACGGCAGCGGCGACAGGGACGGAAGCGGCAGGGACGGAAGCGGCAGGGACGGAAGTTCGGGCAGCTGCGGTCGCGGCTGTTCGGACCGCGGCTGCGGCGCGGCGGCCAGCAGGTTCGCCAGGATCGACGCCGCGTCCAGATCGAGGGTGACCTGCAGATTGACCGCGTCGCCGACGATCGCGCCGGTGACGTTCGGCGGGAACGGGTACGACAACAAAAAGTCCATGGCCCTCGGCAGGTCGTCGCCAGCCCGCACCAGCTGCTCCAGGATCGGCCGCAGCGCTTGGATGTTGGCGAGCGTGTCCGCCCGGCTGGCCTCGACGACCCGGACGCCGACCTCACTCAACTCGTCGAGGGCGGTGAGGGTCGCGGTCAACTGCTCGCGCTGCTCGGCGAGCACCCGCAGTCCCGGCGCGAACGCGTCCACCGCCTCGCCGACCGTCTCCCGCTGCGCCGCCAGTCGCTCGGTGAGCCGGTCCAGCGCGTCGATCGCCCGGACAATGTCCCCCTTCTGCGCCTCCAACCCGCCGATCAAGGTGTTCAACTCGTGCAGCGTGCCGCGGACCTCGTCCTCCCGTCCCTCGAAGGCTCGGGCCAACTCCCGGTTGATGGTCTTGAGATGAGCCAGCCCCCCGCCGCTGAGCACCAATCCGAGCGCGGACAACACCTCCTCCACCTCCGCCGACCGGCCGGTGCGCGACAGCGGAATGACGTCGCCGTCGGAAAGCTCGCCCCGGGCCCGCTCCGTGACCGGTGGGGCGAGCTCGACGTACTTCTCACCGAGCAGGCTGGTCTGCCGCACCGCGGCGGTGGCGTTGTCCGGCAGCTTCACCTTCCGGTCGATGCGCACCCGGACCCGGGCCGTCCACCCGGACAGCCAGATGTCCTCCACGCGCCCGACCGTGACGTCGTCGACCTTCACCGCGGAACGGGGTACGAGATCGAGCACGTCGGCGAACTCCACGACGACGTGGTACGCCCGCCCGTCCGGTCCTGCGCCCGGCAGCGGCAATCCGCCGAGGCTGCCGCAGCCGGTCAACGCCGTCGCCACACCGACCACGAGCGCCAGTCTGATGCGGGCCCGTACCGTCATGATCCACCTCGCAGGATCCCCCCGAGCGTCAGATCGCGCGGCTGGTCCGACAATCCGTCCGCGAGCTCCGGCGGTCGGGGCGTGGCGGGCGTGTTCGGCGTCGCGCCGGACCCGGCAGCCGGAGCCGGCGGTAGATCGAGCAGTCTTCGCAGCTCGTCGGTCAACGGCAGCTTCCGCTGCTGCAGAAGCCGGGCAAGTTCGAAGCACTCCTGCGGCACCCGCGCCACGGGCAGCAGGTTCACCAGTAGAGAACAGACGTAGCTTGCCGGATCGTACGGTCCCAACGCGTTGTTGCGGGTGTCGAGCGTGCCTGAGCGGGGGTTGTAGACGAGATTGAGGTTGGAAAGCGCCAGCGGTGCGAGATCGAGCACCTCGATGAGGGCCCGCTGCTGACGTACCAGCACCCCGCTGACGTCGGCCAGCGCCGCGACGTTGTCGGTCAGCGCCGTGCGGTTGTCCCGCACGAATCCGGTGATGTCCGCGAGCGCCTTGGCCAGCGCCCGCAACGCCGCGGCCAGCTCCTCACGTTCGGCTGCCAACTGCTCTCCGACCGCCGCCAGCCGCAGGTTGAGCTCACGCACCTGATCGTCGCTGCGGGCCAGCGCTGTGGTGAAGCGCTGCAGGTTCGCGACCGTGCCGAACAGGTCGTCGCGGCCCTCAGCCAGAGCGGCTAGGGCCTGGCTCAGATCGTCCAGGGTGGCACCGAGCTGCTCCCCGTTTCCCTCCAGGTTGCGCCGTGCGGTGTGGACCAGGTCGGTCAGCGCCCCGTCCGCGTTGGCCCCGTCCGGTCCGAGCGCCCGGTTGAGTTCGTCGAGCGAGCGGTAGATGTCGTCCAACTCCAGAGGCACGACGGTGCGTTCCACCGGAAGTTCCGCCCCGTCGGGCAGCCGGGCTCCACCGGTGTACGGCGTCAGCTGAAGGTAGCGGTCACTGACGACGCTCGGCGGAACGATGACCGCCCGGGCGTCGGCCGGGATGTCGTACCTGGCGGCGTAACGCGCCTCCACGCGAACCGTCCGCCCTTCGGGCCGAATCGCGACCACCTCACCGATCTTGACACCGAGCACCCGCACGTCGGACCCGACGTGCAGACCGACCGTTCGGGTGAAGTGCGCGATCAGGAGCCGCTCGGGTTCTCCCGGACGCCAGACGGCGACCGCGACGAGCACCCCGAGCAGCGCGGCGAGGGCCGTCGCCGACCGTGGACCGATCATCAGCGTCCTCCCGGCTGGTAGGGCTGCAGCAGGCCGTCGACCCAGGAGTCGAACCACCGCCCGCTGCCGATCACATTGGTGAACGCCTGCAGGAACGGAGCCAGGTTCGTCAGGGTCCGCTCCAGGTCGGCACGACTGCGCTGCAACATCGCCACCACCTCGCGAAGCTCGGCCAGGGCCGGTGCGAGCTGGGCCCGGTTGTCGGCGACCAGGCCGGACAGCTGGCTGGCCAGCTCCTCGGTCGCCACCAGCAGTTCGTGGATCGCCTCCCGGCGCCGCTGCACCTCCGCCAGCAGCAGGTTCCCGTCGGCGACCAGTCGCTCGAACTCCTCGTCCCGCTGCGCGAGCACCGCGGTGACCGTCCGGGCCCGGTCGAGCAGCTCCCGCAGCTCGGCGTCACGGCCGGCTACCGCTTGTGACAGGCGGGACAGTCCGGCCAGTGAGGAACGCAGGCTCGAGGGAGTGTCGGCGAACGCCGCCGAAAGCACCTCGAACGCCTCCGCGAGCTGCCGCACGTCGATCTGCTCGACCGTCTCGGCGAGCTCGGTGACCGCCTGCACCACGTCCAATGGGGAGGCGGTACGCGACAGCGGAATCTCCGCTCCCTCGGCGAGCCGGCCGGACCCGGCGGGGGCGAGCGCCAGATATTTCTGCCCCAGCACGGTCTTGATCCGGATCGCGGCTGCGGTGTCGCGTCCCAGCACCGGGTCGCCCTCGGTGATTCGGAAGGTGACCCGCACGTACGGGCCGGCCGAACCGCGGGCCAACGCCACATCGGTCACCTTGCCGACCTTCACGCCGGCGATTCGCACCTCGTTGCCGGGCGCCAGGCCACTGGCGTCGCGGAAAGCCGCCCGGTACGACGGGCCACCGCCGATCACCGGCAGGTCCTCGATCTGAAACGCCGCCAACACCAGCCCCAGCAGGACGACCAGGCCCGCCGCCCCGACTGCGAACGGGTTGCGCTCTGCGAACGGCTTCATCCGGCACCTCCCACGGGAATCCCCGCCACGCCGCACCGTGCGGCGTCCGAACTGAACGTCGGTCGTACGGCGTCGACGCCCGCCACCCCGATCCGACCATCGAAGTCGCAGAGGAAGAAGTTGAACCACGAGCCGTAGGAGGCGGTACGGGTCAACGCCGCGTACCGGTCCGGTAGCCGTCCCAGGGTCGACTCGATGACCTGGGAGTTGTCGTTGAGCGTGCCGGCCAGCTCGTGCAGCAGGGCGATGTCCTGTGCGAGGTCCGGTCGCGCGTCGCGCAGAAGCGACCCGGTCGCCGCGGTCAGCTCACCGATGGAGTCCACCGCGTCGAAGATCGCCGTACGGTCGGCGGCCAGCCCCGACACGAACTGCTGCAACCGCAGCACCGTCTCGTCCAGCTGCGCGTCGTGTGCGGCGAGCGTGTCGAGCAGCTCGTTGAGGTTGTCTATCACCCGCCCGATCGCCTCGTCCCGGTCAGCCAGGGTGTTGGCCAGCGACGCGGTCCGCCGCAGCAGGCTCTCCACGGTGCCGCCCTCACCCTGCAACACCTGGATGACCTCGTAGGCGAACCGGTTGATGTCCTGCGGGGTGAGGCCGACGAACAGCGGCCGGAACCCGTTGAACAGCACGGTCAGGTCAAGCGCCGGGGTGGTTTGCGACAGCGGAATGAGCCCGCCGGGCGGCAGCCGATCTCCCCCCGGCCCTTCGACCAAGGCCAGATAGCGCTGCCCGACCAGATTGCGGTAGCGCAGTTTCACCCGTACGCCGGTGGCCAGCGGGACGTCCTCAGCGACGCTGAACCGCACCTCGGCGACCGAGCCGACCAGGTCGATCCGCTCCACCCGACCCACCCGCACCCCGGCGATGCGTACGTCGTCGCCGACGAGCAGCCCGGTCACGTCCGTGAACCGGGCACGGTAGACGGGGTCGTCGGTGAAGCCGAGCGACCCGAGCGCCTGGCCGAGCAGGCCCGTCAACGTCAGCGTCACCGCCGCGAACACCAGCAGCTTGGCCAGTGGTTTCACCACCGCCCGTCCCTGGGCACCGCCTCGGTTCATGCCACGTTCACCACCGTTCCCCTCAGCAGCGGGCCCCACAGCAACACCGCGACGTCGGGAACCTCGGTGACCGGTGTGGCGGTCGCCGCGGCGACCAGGGGCTTGACAAGGGCCTGCTCCTCGCCGGTACCGGCCGTGCCCATGGCTATCGGTCCTCGCGGCGCGTCGTAGTCGTATCCGTCGTCTACCCGCGGCGGGTGGGTGACCGGCGCCGGCGGGTCGGGCAGCCCGTGGCAGCGCGGTCCGCCCCGAGCGCCGTACACCGGCTCGTCCTGGCCGGGTACGTACTTGCCGCCGTCCTTCGTGATCTCCAGGGTGATGTGCATCCGGCCGCCGGCGAAGACCTCCTCGGCCCGCGGCTGGAGCGTGACGATGCCGCGCATCAGGCACGGATACTCGGGAGCGTAGGCGGCGAGCAGTTCCAGCACCGGGCGGCTGACCTGACCGAGCCGGATGATTCGTTCGTCGTGGCGTTCCAGGAACGTCCGGGTGCTGTCGGCTAGGTCGGCCGTGTCGGCGAGGAACCCGGCAAGCTGGGCACGCTGGTCGCTCACCGTGTTCGCGGTGACCGTCAGGTCGCGCAGGATCGCCACGATGTCGTCGGCCGCCGTCTCATAGGTCTCCAACGTCTGCGCGAGCAACCGGATGTCCTCGGTGAGCGCCGGCAGCTCGGTGTTGAGTCGGGTCAGTACCTCGTCGAGCGTCACCAGGTCCCTACCGAGTTGCTCGCCGCGGCCGTCGAGGGCGTGGGCGAGCGCGCCCAGCGTGGCGGCGAGCTTGTCCGGTTCGATCGCCTGCAGCAGCGGCAGGATGCCGTCGAGCACCCGCTCCAGTTCGAGTGCCGCGCTGGTCCGGTCCTGGTCGATGACGGCCCCGTCGCGGATGGGCGGCGCCGCGGGATCGGCAGGCACGACGAGTTCCACGTACCGCTCGCCGAACAGGGTTTTGGGCAGCAGCCGGGCGGTCACGTTGGCCGGGATGTGCCCGGTCATCGCCGGGTCCAGGGCCAGCCGCAGGGTGGCCCGTTCCCCGTCCGCGCTGATCTCGCGGACCTCGCCCACCAGGACACCGCGCAGCTTCACGTCGGCGCCCTCGCTCAACTGCGTGCCGACCCGATCGGCGCGCAACGTCACCCAGGTCACCGGTGTGAACGCCTTCTGGTACGTGGCCACCGACAGCGCCAGCAGCCCGGCCAGGATGATCAGGAATGTCAGACCCGCCAATCGATCACGCATCGGGCTCACCCCGCGATCCGCACGGTGGTGCTCGCCCCCCAGATGGCGAGCGACAGGAAGAAGTCCACGATGTTGACCGCGACGATGGCGGTGCGTACGGCACGTCCGACCGCCACCCCCACGCCGGCCGGACCGCCGGTGGCGGTGTAGCCGTAGTAGCAGTGCACGCCCACCACGATCACGCTGAAGACCAGCACCTTGCCGAACGACCAGAGCACGTCCTCGGGGGGCAGGAACAGATGGAAGTAGTAGTCGTACGTGCCGGTCGACTGGCCGAAGTAGCCGGTGGCGATGGTCCGGGTGGCGAGATAGCTGGTCAGTAGGCCGATGACGTAGAGCGGGATCACCGCGATGAAGCCGGCGACCATTCGGGTGGTGACCAGGAACGGCAGCGACGGGATGCCCATCACCTCCAGCGCGTCGACCTCCTCGGCGATGCGCATCGCACCGAGCTGGGCGGTGAACCCGCAGCCGACCGTGGCCGACAGGGCCAGCGCCGCGACCAATGGGGCGATCTCGCGGGTGTTGAAATACGCCGACACGAACCCGGTGAAGGCGCTGCTGCCGATCTGGTTGAGCGCTTGATAGCCCTGCAGTCCGACCTCGGTTCCGGTGAAGAAGGTCAGGAAGGAGATCACGCCGACGGTACCGCCGATCACCGCCAGCGCCCCGGAGCCGAAGCTCACCTCGGCGAGCAGCCGCACGATCTCCCGGGGGTAGCGACGCAGCGTGCGGGGCGTCCAGGCCAGTGAGCGGCTGTAGAAGCCGAGCTGCTTGCCCAGATCGTCGAGCGTGCGTAGTGGTGCGGCCATCACGCCCCCTTCTGCGGCACGACCTGGAAATAGATCGCCGTGATCACGAAGTTGACCGCGAACAGCAGCATGAAGGTGATGACGACGCTCTGGTTGACCGCGTCGCCGACGCCCTTCGGCCCGCCTTTCGCGGTCATGCCCTGGTGGCAGGCGACCAGCGCGGCGATCGCGCCGAACACCAGCGCCTTGATCTCGCCGGTTATGAGGTCGGGCAGTTGTCCGAGCGCCTGGAAGCTGGCCAGGTACGCGCCCGGCGTACCGCCTTGCAGGACCACGTTGAAGAAGTAGCCGCCCGCCACCCCGACCACGCTGACCAGTCCGTTGAGCAGCACCGCGACGAGCATGGCGGCGAGCACCCTCGGCACGACCAGACGGTGGATCGGATCGATGCCGAGTACTCGCATCGCGTCCAACTCCTCGCGGATCTTGCGGGCCCCCAGGTCCGCACAGATGGCTGAGCCGCCCGCCCCGGCGACGATGAGGGCGGTGACGATCGGCCCGGCCTCCCGGACGACCGCCAGCACCGATGCCGCCCCGGTGAACGACTGGGCGCCGAGTTGGCGTACCAGCGAACCGAGCTGCAACGCGATGACCGCGCCGAACGGGATCGACACCAAGGCGGCGGGCAGGATCGACACGGAACTGATGAACCATGCCTGCTGAATGAACTCCCGAAGTTGGAAGGGACGGCGCGGCAGCGTCCGCAGCGTGTCCAGGCAGAAGGCGAAGAAGCGGCCGGAGAGCTGCACGCCTGAGGCGATCGGGTTCGTCACCGGGTCACCTCCGGTCCGAGTGACGGGACCGACGCCGATCGGACGGGGCCGTTGGAGGACTGGAACGAGCCGGGCGGCGGGGTCACCCCGTGCTCGGCGCACCACCGCCCCGGCGGGCGTTCGGCCCGACGTGGCAGGCCGTTCGAAGGCTGTAGCTGCAGTGGGATCGGCGGTAGCGGCGGCAGTTCCACGCCCGCCTGTGCCTCTGCGGCGAGCTCGGCCGCGTCCTTCTCCTCGGACATCCCGATCGGTCCGATGCGCTGCGCGTTGAGGAATTGGCGCACCACCGGCTCCGTGCTCGACAGCAGCATTTCCCGCGGCCCGAACATGGCCAGGTGCCCGTGATAGAGAAGGCCGATGTTGTCCGGGACCGTGCGGGCGGTGTTGATGTCGTGCGTGACGATCAGGAACGTGGCGTCGGTCTGCTGGTTGAGGTCGACGATGAGCTGGTTGAGGTAGGCGGTGCGGACCGGGTCGAGACCGGAGTCGGGCTCGTCGAACAGTACGATCTGCGGGTCCAGCACCAGGGCGCGGGCCAGTCCCGCCCGTTTGCGCATTCCCCCGGAGACCTCGCCGGGTAGTTTGCCCTCCGCCCCGATCAGGCCGACCATCTCCAGTTTCTCGCCGACGATCCGCCGGATCTCCGACTCGGTCATGCGGGTGTGCTCCCGCAGCGGGAACGCCACGTTGTCATAGATGTTCATCGAGCCGAACAGCGCCCCGTCCTGGAACAAGACGCCGAACAACCTGCGGATCTCGGACAACTCGCGCTCGGACAGCCGGGTCAGGTCCCGACCGGCGATCCAGATCGCGCCGCGGTCCGGTTTGAACAGCCCGACCAGGGTCTTCAGGAACACCGACTTGCCGGTTCCGGACGGGCCGAGCAACACGGAGATCTCGCCAGCCGGCAGGGTGAGGCTCACATCCGCCCATACACGCTGCCGGCCGAAGAACTTCGTCAGTCCCTCGACGCGTACCTCCACGCCCACCGCGCCCTCCGATCATCCCGTGTTCTGTTAATCGGCGCCGGGCCCGGACGCGTAACACAACTGGTGCGATCTGTTCATCGCGGTTAGATTGCGGCTGATGTCACCCCCCGAGGTCGAACTCATCGCCCGCGCCGTACAAGGCGACGCGGAGGCGACCGCCGCCCTGCTCGCCCGCGTCCGGCCGGGGATCGTGCGCTACTGTCGGGCCCGGCTCGGCCGGGTCAACGGCAGCTACGGCACCCCCGACGACGTGGCGCAAGAGGTGTGCCTGGCGGTGCTGACGGCGCTGCCGCGCTACCGTGACCAGGGGCGGCCGTTCTCCGCGTTCGTCTATGGGATCGCCGCGCACAAGGTCGCCGACGCGCAGCGGGCCGCCGTACGGGGCGCGACGGCCACCCCGGTCGAGTCGATCGCCGATCGGCCAGACCCGGCGCCCGGCCCGGAACAGCGCGCCGTCGCCACCGACCTGACCCGTCGACTCTCGACGCTGCTGGCCCACCTGTCGCCCGTCCAGCGTGAGGTGATCGTGCTGCGCGTAGCCGTCGGGCTATCCAGCGAGGAGGTCGGCGCGGTGCTCGACATGTCTGCCGCGGCGGTACGCGTCACCCAATCGCGGGCACTGGCGCGTCTACGTACGCTTGCCGGGGAACTGGCCGACGAGGTGGCCGCGTGATGTCCGAACAGCCCAACGCGAACGAACAGGAACTCGACGTCGAGGCCCTGACCCGGGACGAATTGCTGCTGGACGCGCTGGGTCGTGGGGAACCGGCATCCGACGGCGACGAGGTGGCCCGACTGCTCGCGGCCTGGCGCGCCGATCTCGTCGGCGACACGACGGGTGACGTCGAAAAGCCACCGCCCGCCGCCCGCCGGGCGAGATCCCGGCCCCCCGGCCGCCGGGACCGGATCGGCACCGGTCGCCGCTCGCACCGGATTCTGCTCGCCGCCGCAGGCCTGCTGGTGGCGCTCGGCGGCATGTTGACCGCCGCCGCCGGCAGTGCCGGTCCCGACAGTCCGCTCTGGCCGATAACGCGCCTGGTGTACGAGGAGCGCGCCGAGTCGCGGTTGGCCCAGCGAGACGCGCGCGTGATCATCGAGCGGGCACGCCAGGCGGTCGCCGAAGGCCGGTACACCGACGCGGAGCACCTGCTCGATGACGCGGCCGAACTGATCGGCCGGGTCCGGGATCCGCAGACCGCCGACCGGTTGCTGGCGGAGGTGGCGGTGGTGCGTCGCCTGCTGCCGGGCAACTCCACGGGATCACCCGGCATGCACACACCCGGATCCGACACATCCCCACCCGCACCGCCCACCGCAGCCCCCTCCACGCCCGCGGCCGGGGCGACCCCGAGCACCGGACCGACCGGCAGCTCAGCCCCCTCGCCCTCTCGTTCCGACGGCGGTCTGCCGCTGCCGGATGTTCCCCTGCCTACCGGGTCGCCTCTGCCGTCGTTGGATCCGACCGGCGTCCTGCCCGACCTGCCCGACCTGCCGTCCTAGGCCTCGCCGGGCTGTTCCCGCAGCCGTCGATAGGGCAGGATCTTCGCATGGACCTCGGACTCACCGACCGCGTATACATCCTGACCGGTGCCTCCCGCGGGCTCGGCTTCGCCACCGCCCGGTGTCTGGTGGCCGAGGGCGCCCGGGTGGTTGTCTCGTCCCGTGACGGGGAGCAGGTCGCCAAGGCCGCAGCCGATCTGGGCGAGCCGGAGCGGGCCGTGGGGATCACGGCTGACCTCGCCGATCCAGACACCCCGCAGCGGCTCATCGACGCGGCGCGACGGCACTTCGGACGCCTCGACGGGGCGCTGATCTCGGTCGGCGGTCCGCCCCCTGGCAGCGCCGCCCAGGCCACCGATGAGCAGTGGCGGGCGGCGTTCGAGACGGTGTTCCTCGGCACGGTGCGCCTGGCCCGGACCGTGGCGACAGAGCTGCCCGCCGGAGGGGCGATCGGGTTGGTGCTGTCCACCTCGGTCCGCAGCCCGGTGCCCGGCCTCGGCATCTCGAACGGGCTGCGGCCGGGACTGGCCGGGGCGGCGAAGGACATGGCCGACGAGTTCGGGCCACGCGGCGTACGGATCGTCTCGCTGCTACCGGGCCGGATCATGACGGACCGCAACATTCAACTCTTCGCCGCCACCGGTGACCCGCAACGGGCTCGCGCCGAGGCGGAGGCGAGCATTCCGCTGCGCCGCATCGGGGATCCCGCCGAGTTCGGCCGGGTCGCCGCGTTCGTCCTCTCCCCGGCGGCCGGCTATCTGACCGGGATCACCATCCCCGTCGACGGGGGCGCGCTGCGCGGCATCTGAACCGTCCGAGTCCTACAACTGTGCGGCGGGGTCGGGGTGGACGACCCCCTGGCCCGACGTCGGTGCGGTGATCACCGAGGTCGGGCCCGTCTCGACGGCTGCGGGCCTCGGCGAGTCCGGCACCGCGAACTGGGTGCGGTACAGCTCGGCGTACAGCCCACCGGCGGCGATCAACTCCTCGTGCCGGCCTCGTTCCACGATCCGACCGTCGTCCAACACGAGGATCTGGTCGGCGTCCCGCACGGTGGACAGCCGGTGGGCGATCACCAGCGCGGTACGGCCGCTGAGCGCGGCCGACAACGCGCGCTGCACCGCCGCCTCCGACTCGGCGTCGAGGTGGGCGGTGGCCTCGTCCAGGATCACGATCGACGGGGCTTTGAGCAGCAGACGGGCGATGGCTATCCGCTGTTTCTCCCCGCCGGAGAACCGGTAGCCGCGCTCGCCGACCACGGTGTCCAGTCCGTCCGGCAGCGCGCGGACCACGTCGGCCACCTGCGCGGCCTCCAGCGCCGCCCAGAGTTCCTCGTCGGTGGCGTCGGGCCTGGCGTAGCGGAGGTTCTCGGCGATCGTCTCGTGGAACAGGTGCGCGTCCTGGGTCACCACGCCGATCGCGTCGCGCAGCGACCGCAGCGTCGCGTCGCGCACATCGACCTCGCCGATCCGCACCTCGCCCGCGGTCACATCGTAGATACGAGGCAGCAGCATCGCGACGGTGGACTTGCCGGCACCGGACGGCCCCACCAGGGCGACAAGCTGCCCGGGCTCGATGGTGAAGGACACGCCGCGCAGCACCGGCGAGGGCACCTTCTGGTCCAGGGTCGCCACGTCCTCCAACGAGGCGAGCGACACCTCGCCGGCGCTCGGGTAGCGGAAGTGCACATCGCGGAACTCGACTCGCCCGACCCGGGAAGGCAGCGGGACGGCGTCCGGCTTCTCATCGACGGCCGGCACGAGGTCCAGCACCTCGAACACCCGCTCGAAGGAGACCAGCGCGCTCATCACGTCGACCCGGACGTTGGACAGCGCGGTCAACGGGCCATAGAGGCGAGTCAGCAGCAGCGCGACGGAGACGACGGTACCGGCGCTCACCTCGCCCTGTACCGCCAGCCAGCCGCCGAGACCGTAGGTGAGCGCCTGTGCCAGCGACGCGACCAGTAGCATCGCGACGAAGAAGAACCGGGAGTACATCGCGGACAGAATGCCGATGTCGCGTACTCGCGCGGCGCGATCGGCGAACCGGCGCGCCTCCACCTCGGGCCGGCCGAAGAGCTTGACCAGCAACGCCCCGGACACCCCGAACCGCTCGGTCATGGTCGCGTTCATCTTCGCGTCCAGTTCGAACGACTCGCGGGTGATGTCGGCGAGCCGGCGCCCCACCCGCCGGGCCGGGAGGATGAACACCGGCAGCAGCGCCAGCGACAGCACGGTCACCTGCCACGACAGGGTGAGCATGACCGCGGCGGTGAGCACCAGTTGGATGACGTTGCTGACCACCCCGGACAGCGTCGAGGTGAAGGCACGCTGTGCGCCCAGGACGTCGTTGTTCAGGCGGCTCACCAACGCGCCGGTCTGGGCGCGGGTGAAGAACTGCAGCGGCATGCGCTGCACGTGGTCGTAGACCCGGGTGCGCAGGTCGAGGATCATGCCCTCGCCGATGCGGGCCGAATACCAGCGCTGCACCAGGGACAGCACCGCGTCGGCGACGGCCAGACCGGCGATCAGCAACGCGAGGCCCACCACGGCACGACCGGCCTGCGGCCCACCCGCGGTGATCGTGTCGACCACCGACCCGGCGAGCACCGGCGTGGCCACCCCGATGACGGCGGCGAGGACGACCGTGACCAGGAAGATCGCGATGTCCAGGCGGTACGGCCCGGCGAAGGCGATGATCCGGTTACCGGTCCCGCGCTTGAGCCGATGCCCGGCGACCCGGTCCTGGTCGCGCATCGCGCGCAGCAGCTGCCAGCCGCCCATGCCGCCGGGCCCGCCCATCGGATGAGTCAACGGTCACCTCCTACCGCACCGCATACAGTGCGGCCTCCAACGACAACCCTGGAGGCACCCGGAATCATCCCAGACCGGCCCGGGCGGCGGACCTTCACTCACCCAGGCCGACGAGATCGCGCAACCGTCGGGTCTGCGCCTCGCGTTCGGCGCGCAACTGCTCGGCGTACGACCGCCGCCCGGCACCGGCCAGCAGTGCTTTGAGCTCCACCGCCGCGTTGCGGTCGGCGGCCAGGATCGCCGCGGTGAGGTCCCGTACAGCGGCGTCCAGCTCGGCCGTCGGCACCACCGCCGTGGCCAGGCCGATCCGGTCCGCCTCCGCGGCGTCCAACCGTCGTCCGGTGAGGCAGATCTCCAGCGCACGCGCGTAGCCGACCAGATCGACCAGCCGCTTCGTGCCAGCCAGGTCCGGGACCAGGCCGTGGGTGATCTCGGCCATGCTGAAGACGGCGTTGTCGGCGAGCACCCGCAGATCACAGGCGAGCGCGAGTTGAAAACCCGCGCCGATGGCGTGCCCCTGCACCGCGGCGATGGAGATGATGTCCGGCCGATGCAGCCAGGTGAACGCCTCCTGGAACTGCGCGATACGGTCCGCGCACTCCTCGGGTGTCAGCGCGGCGAGCGCCGCGACCGATCCTTCGCCGCTGCCCCGCGCAACCGACAGGTCCAGGCCCGCGGAGAACGCCCGCCCTTCCCCGCGCACCACGACCACGCGCACGTCACCGGGCAGTTGCCGGGCGACCTGCCGGATCGCCGCCCACATCTCGGGGGTCTGCGCGTTGAGCACCTCGGGCCGGCACAGCGTGAGCGTGGCCACCGCCCCGTCGCGCTCCAGCCGTACTCCGCCGCCAGTCATCGGGTGACCCGGCGGCGGACGGCTGGGCGAGTCGACCGGCCGGTCACGCCTTCTTGCGGCGCCGTGCACCGCCACGCTGACGCAGTTGCACGCCGGACTCGGTGAGCACCCGGTGGATGAACCCGTACGAGCGGCCGGTCGACGCCGCGAGGGCACGGATGCTCTCGCCGGCGGTGTACCGCCTGACCAGGTCCTTGGCGAGCGTCTGGCGCTCGGCTCCGACGATACGGCGCCCCTTCTCGCTACTGGTGGCTGTGCCAGTGGCTGCCATGTCGATCCCTCACGTCCCACGATTTCGGTTGTTGCGGCCGGCTGATCAGGCCGCCTATGAAGATCATGCGACAGATATCAACTATCCGCCAACCGACACGCAAAAATTGTCGCTACCCATGTGCATGTCGTTGAGTACTGGACATGCTTCGATTCAGGCGCTAAACGTCATCACGGCCGTGATCAGGCGAGTTCCACCAGTTCCAGCAGGTCGTCACTCCATACGTCCTCATCACCGTCGGGCAGCAGGATCGCCCGGTCGGGTTTCAGCGCCTGCACCGCACCGGGGTCGTGGGTGACCAGCACGATCGCCCCCGGATAGCGGGCAATGGCGTCGAGCACCTGTTCCCGGCTCACCGGGTCGAGATTGTTGGTCGGTTCGTCGAGCAGCAGGACATTCGCGCCGGAGCACACCAGGGTCGCCAACGCGAGCCGGGTCTTCTCTCCGCCGGAAAGCACACCGGCGGGCTTTTCGACATCGTCTCCGGAGAACAGGAACGCGCCCAGAATCTTGCGCAGGTCGGTGTCGGAGACGTCGGGTGCGGCGCTGCGCATATGGTCGAGGACGCTACGCTCGACATCGAGCGTCTCGTGTTCCTGCGCGTAGTAGCCGAGGCGTAGCCCGTGCCCGGCGTGCACCTCACCGGTGTCCGGCTCCAGCAGTCCGCCGAGGATGCGCAGCAGTGTCGTCTTTCCGGCGCCGTTGAGCCCCAGGATCGCGACCCGGGAGCCCCGATCCACCGCCACATTCACGTCGGTGAAGACTTCCAGCGACCCGTACGACTTGGACAGCCCGGTCGCGGTCAACGGGGTCTTGCCGCAGGGGGCCGGATCGGGGAACCGGACCTTGGCCACCTTGTCGGCGACCCGCTCCTCCTCCACCCCGGCCAATAGCCGTTCCGCCCGGCGGACCATGTTCTGCGCGGCGACCGCCTTGGTGGCCTTCGCCCGCATCTTGTCCGCCTGGGCCAGCAGGGCGTTGGCCTTCTTCTCCGCGTTGGCCCGTTCCCGGCGGCGGCGACGCTCGTCGGTCTCCCGCTGTTCCAGATAGGCTCGCCAGCCGACGTTGTACACGTCGATCACCGAGCGGTTGGCGTCCAGGTACCAGACCTTGTTGACCACCGCCTCGAGCAGTCCGGTGTCGTGGCTGATCACCACCAGGCCCCCCTTGTGTCCGGCGAGGAACCCGCGGAGCCAGGTGATCGAATCGGCGTCCAGGTGGTTGGTCGGCTCGTCGAGCAGCAGAATCCCGCCGCCGGACTCGCCGGCGTCCCGGAACAGGATCCGGGCCAGCTCCACCCGGCGGCGCTGTCCACCGGAGAGAGTGCCGATCCGCTGGGACAGAACCCGGTCTGGCAGGCCCAGGTTGGCGCAGATCCGCGCCGCCTCGGCCTCTGCCGCGTACCCGCCCAGCGCGGCGAACCGGTCCTCCAACGCTCCGTACCGGCGGACCAGTCGATCGTCGCCGCCCGCGGTCAGCTGCTCCTCGAGTCGGCGCATCTCGGCCATCAACAGGTCGAGGCCGCGGGCCGACAGCACCCGGTCGCGGGCGGTGACCTCAAGATCGCCGGTACGCGGATCCTGCGGCAGGTAGCCGACGGTGCCCCGCCGATCGATCTGCCCGGCGTACGGCAACGCCTCGCCGGCGAGCACCTTCAACGTCGTGGTCTTGCCCGCGCCGTTGCGGCCGACCAGGCCGATGCGGTCTCCCGGCTGCACCCGCAGCGCGGTATCGGACAACAGGATCCGGGCGCCGGCACGCAACTCCAGGCCGGTGGCACTGATCATTCCTGGGACTCGCTCTCGGGATCGAAGACTGACATCGGGCGCGTGGACACCGGCGGGCGGTCCGCGGGCATCGTCAATCGGGAAGTGGGTCACGGACCAGGATCCGCACCGCCCGGGCCGCGGCGACCGCGGCGACCAGCACCGCATGACGCGGCTGTGGGACATCCAGCAGCCGCTCGGCCCGCAACGTGGCCAACGACGCCAGCCGCCGATCGGCCAGGACCGCGTCGACAGCCCGTCGGTCCCCGCCGCAGACCAGCGCGGCCAGGCTCGCCACGTGCGGCAGCAGCAGCCGTACGGCGAGGTCGGCCGCCTCCCCCGCCGCAGCCTTGGCCTGGTTCTCCCGGCGACGGGCGAACCGCTGCTGCGACCAGCCACCGGCCGCGGTCCGCGACTGCACGTAACGCGTGTCGACCTTGGATTCGACCAGACGGTCGCCGTCGGCCAGTCCCAGCGCCACCGCGCCCCTGCGGGCCAGCAGCAGGCCGAGCCGCCGGGGCGTTTGAGCCTCGGCGACGAAGCCGGGCAGGTCGTCACGGATCGGAGCACCCGGCGGGGCGTGCAGCTCGGCACCGGCACCGTCCGACGCGACCAACAGCACGCCGGAAGCATGGCCGACCGTTCGGGCCACGCCGCCGTGCCGCGCGGCGAACCCGTCGATCCAACGGGGCAGCCGTTGCGGGCCGACCTCCACCCACCGTCCACCACCCGCGGCTGGTCGCACGCTCATGCCCCGACGCTACGACGTCCCGGCCACCCACCCGCGTCGTGGTGGGCACGGGCCGCGGTGACCCCTGCGGGATGCCCGGCGCTCAGACGTTGAATCCGAGCGCCCGCAGCTGCTCACGACCGTCGTCGGTGATCCGGTCCGGTCCCCACGGCGGCAGCCAGACCCAGTTGATCCGGGCGTCCTGCACCAGGCCGCCCCCCGGACCGCCCAGCAGCGCCTGCCGCGTCTGGTCCTCGATCACGTCGGTCAGCGGGCACGCCGCCGACGTCAGGGTCATGTCGATCGTGGCCACGTTGTCGTCGTCGACATGGATGCCGTACACCAGGCCGAGATCGACCACGTTGATGCCCAGCTCGGGGTCGACGACGTCCTTCATCGCCTCCTCGACGTCGGCGACCGACGCCTTCGGGCGGCCTTCGGCACTGCCCGTAACGGTATCCTCGGAGCTCACGTCGCCTCCCTCAGTCCTGCTTGTCCGGGCACACGCCCACGCCGGCCCGCGCCGCCGCGTCCTTGAACGCCATCCACGGCAGCAACGCGCACTTCACCCGGGCCGGGAACTGCGCCACGCCCGCGAAGGCCACCCCGTCGCCGAGCAACTCCTCATCCGGCTCGACCCGGCCCCGGCCGGACATCAACTCGACGAACGCCTGGTGCACCTTGTTGACCGCGCCGACGTCCCGTCCGGTGAGCAGATCGTGCAGCACACTCGCCGACGCCTGGCTGATCGAGCAGCCCACGCCGTCGTAGGACACGTCGGTGAACACCCCGCCGTCGACCGCGACCCGGACGGTGATCTCGTCACCGCACGTCGGGTTCACGTGGTGCGCCTCGCCGGCATACGGCTCCCGCAGCCCCCGCCCGTGCGGGTGCTTGTAGTGGTCCAGGATGATCTCCTGGTAGAGCGCGTCGAGTTGCATCAGCCGAACACCTTCCGCACCCGCTCCAGAGCCTGCACCAGCGCATCCACCTCGTCCTTGGTGGTGTAGAGGTAGAAGGACGCCCGGGTGGTGGCCGGCACGCCGAACCGGGCGCACACCGGGCGGGCGCAGTGATGGCCGACCCGTACCTGCACCCCTTCGGCGTCGAGCACCTGCCCGACGTCGTGCGGGTGGACGCCCTCCAGCGCGAAGGAGATCGTGCCGCCCCGGCCGATCGGCACCGTCGGCCCGAAGATCCGCAGCCCCGGCACGGTCATCAAGGCGTCGAGGGCGTACGCGGTCAACTCCTTCTCGTGCCACTGGATGGCCGGCATCCCGATCGACGACAGGTAGTCGACGGCGGCGCCCAGCCCAACCGCCTCCGCGATCGGCGGCGTACCCGCCTCGAAGCGGGCCGGCGGCGGCGCGAACGTGGACCGCGCCATGGTGACCGTCTCGATCATCGATCCGCCGCCCAGCACCGGCGGCATCGCAGCCAGCAGTTCGCCGCGACCCCACAGCACCCCGATGCCGGTCGGTCCGCACATCTTGTGCCCGGTGAACACGATGAAGTCCGCACCCAGGTCGACCACGTCCACCGCCAGGTGCGGCACCGACTGCGAGCAGTCGAGCAGCAACAGCGCGCCGACCTCCCGCACCCGCGCGGTGATCCGCGCGGTCGGGTTCACCGTGCCGAGGATGTTGGACATGTGCACGAGCGAGACCAGTTTGGTCCGCTCGTTGACCAGCTCCTCCAGCTCCGACTCGTCCAACCGGCCGTTGTCGGTCACCCGGAACCAGCGCAGCGTGGCGCCCGTACGCTCGCACAGCAGCTGCCACGGCACGATGTTCGAGTGGTGCTCCATCTCGGAGATCACGATCTCGTCGCCCGGGCCGATGCGCAACCGCGGGTCGCCGCCGGTCGCGGAGGCGTTCGAGAAGGCGTACGCCACCAGGTTGATCGCCTCGGTCGAGTTCTTGGTGAACACCACCTCGTCGACACTCGGCGCGTTGATGAACCGGGCGATCTTGGCTCGCGCGCCCTCGTACGCCTCGGTCGCCTCCGTGCCCAGCGTGTGCACCGAACGGGACACGTTCGCGTTGCGCCGCTCGTAGTGCTCGCGCAACGCGTCGAGCACCTGCCGCGGCTTGTGCGAGGTGTTGGCGCTGTCCAGGTAGACCATCCGGCGCCCGTTGACCTCCCGGGTCAGGATCGGGAAGTCCGCACGCACCCGGTCGACGTCGTAGCGCGGCACGTCCTCGTATTGCGGCATGCCCTGCGGAATCGTGATCAAGGTCATCGGTGTCTGCTCTCAGGCCTTCGCGGCACCGGCCCCGGCGACGTAGCGCTCGTAGCCCTCTTCCTCCAGCTTCTCAGCCAGCTCCGGACCGCCCTCCTCGACGATCCGACCGGCCACGAAGACGTGCACGAAGTCCGGCTTGATGTAGCGCAGGATCCGGGTGTAGTGCGTGATCAGCAGCAACCCGGTGTCGCCGGTGTCCCGCACCCGGTTCACACCCTCGCTGACCACGCGCAGCGCGTCGACGTCGAGACCCGAGTCGGTCTCGTCGAGGATGGCCATCTTCGGCTTGAGCAGCTCCAGCTGCACGATCTCGTGCCGCTTCTTCTCGCCGCCGGAGAAGCCCTCGTTGACGTTGCGCTGCGCGAACGACGGGTCCATGCCCAGGCGCTGCATCGCCGCCTTCAGCTCCGACGCCCAGGTACGCAGCTTCGGCGCCTGACCGTCGACGGCGGTCTTGGCGGTACGCAGGAAGTTGGCCACCGACACGCCCGGCACCTCGACGGGGTACTGCATGGCCAGGAACAGCCCCGCCCGGGCCCGTTCGTCGACGGACATGGCCAGCACGTCCGCACCGTCGAGGGTGACCGAGCCGCCGGTCACCTCGTACCGGGGGTGTCCGGCGATCGAGTAGGCCAGCGTCGACTTGCCCGAGCCGTTGGGGCCCATGATGGCGTGGGTCTCCCCCGACCTCACGGTCAGGTCTACCCCGGCCAGGATCGGCTTGAGCTCCCCTTCGGGCAGCTTGACCGACACGTGCAGGTCGCGGATCTCCAGGGTGCTCACGGGTTTACTCCATTACTCGGCGTCAGGCTGATGTAGACATCGCCGTCGCGGATCTCGACGGGATAGACGGGTACGGGCTCGGTGGCCGGCAGTCCGGTGGGTTCACCGGTTCGCAGGTCGAAACGGGATCCGTGCAGCCAGCATTCCAGGGTGCAGCCGTCGACCTCGCCCTCGGACAGCGGGATCTCCTGGTGGGAGCACTCGTCGTAGATGGCGTGGAAGCTGCCGTCCTCGGCGTGTACGACGGCGATCCGCGTGCCGTCGACGTCGGCGCTGATCACCGAGCCCTTCGGCACGTCCGCGGTGGAACAGATCCTGATCATGACCCGGCCCGCACCAATCTCGTCTCGATCGTCTCGGTCAGACGGTCCCGCAGCTTCTCCACCGGGATCTTGTTCAGCAATTCGGCGAAGAAGCCCCGCACCACCAGCTTGCGCGCCTCGTCCTCGGGGATGCCGCGGGCCATCAGGTAGAACAGCTGCTCGTCGTCGAAACGACCGGTGGCGCTCGCGTGCCCGGCACCGGCCACCTCGCCGGTCTCGATCTCCAGGTTCGGCACCGAATCGGCCCGGGCGCCGTCGGTGAGCACCAGGTTCCGGTTGATCTCGTACGTGTCGGTGCCGGTCGCCTCGGCCCGGATCAGCACGTCGCCGACCCAGACGGTGTGCGCCTGCTCGCCCTGCAGCGCCCCGCGGTAGACGACGTTGCTGCGGCAGTCCGGCACCGAGTGGTCCACCAACTGGCGGTGCTCCAGGTGCTGGCCGGCGTCGGCGAAGTAGAGGCCGTACAGCTCGGCGTCGCCGCCCCGGCCGGTGTACTCGACGCTGGTGAACTGTCGGACCAGGTCACCGCCCACGGCCACCTGCACGTGTGTCACCTTCGCGTCCCGGCCGAGCCGGAACCTGATGTGCTGGGCGTGCACCGCGTCGTCGGCCCAGTCGGCGACCGTCACCAGGGTCAGTCGCGCCCCGTCGGCCACGGCCACCTCGACGTTGTCGGCGAGCGTGGCCGAACCCACGTGCTCCAGCACCAGGGTGGCCTCGGCGAACCGGCCCACGTCGACGAAGGTGTGCGCGAACGCGATCCCCTCGGCCCCCCCGCCGACCACCCGCACCGTGGCCGGTTCGGCCGACACCGTGTCCGGCGCGACCGAGACGAGCAACGCCTGCCCGGCACCGCCGTAGGCGAGCGCGCTGATCCGGTCGAACGGCACCAACACGCTGCCGATCCGCTGGTCGCCGTGATCCAGCACGGATACCGACACCCCGGCCGGCAGTGGGTCGTGCTCGTGTTTGACCGTGCCGGTCGCCGCCGGCTGTCCGGCCAGCAGGCCGCGCAGCCGCTTGATCGGCGTGAACCGCCAGTCCTCCTCCCGGCCGGTCACGGCCGGGAAGTCGGCGACGTCGTACGACCGCAGCGCCTGCACCTTGGTCTTGGGCGGCGCGATAACTTCCGTTGTCATCTCTTCCCTGGCTTGTAGTCGACCCGGTCGCGGCGCTCGGCGGCAGCCGACCGCCCTTCGTACGGGTGGTCGGCGTCAGCCGACCGCGCCCTCCATCTGCAGCTCGATGAGGCGGTTGAGCTCCAGCGCGTACTCCATCGGCAGCTCCTTGGCGATCGGCTCGATGAAGCCACGCACGATCATCGCCATCGCCTCGTCCTCGCTCAGGCCCCGGCTCATCAGGTAGAAGAGCTGGTCCTCGCTGACCTTGGACACGGTCGCCTCGTGTCCCATCGCCACGTCGTCCTCGCGGACATCGACGTAGGGGTAGGTGTCCGAGCGGGAGACGGTGTCCACCAGCAGGGCATCGCACTTGACGGTGCTCTTGCTGTGGTGGGCGCCCTCCAGCACCTGCACCAGGCCCCGGTACGAAGTGCGCCCGCCGCCCCGAGCGATCGACTTGGAGACGATCGTGCTGGAGGTGTGCGGCGCGGCGTGGACCATCTTGGCCCCGGCGTCCTGGTGCTGGCCCTCGCCGGCCATCGCCACCGACAGCACCTCGCCCTTGGCGTGCTCGCCGACCATGAAGACGGCGGGGTACTTCATGGTGACCTTGGAGCCGATGTTGCCGTCGATCCACTCCATCGTCGCGCCCTCGTGGCACACCGCCCGCTTGGTAACCAGGTTGTACACGTTGGTCGACCAGTTCTGGATGGTGGTGTAGCGGCAGCGGGCGTTCTTCTTGACGACGATCTCCACGACCGCGCTGTGCAGCGAGTCGGACTTGTAGATCGGCGCGGTGCAGCCCTCGACGTAGTGCACGTAGGCGCCCTCGTCGACGACGATCAGGGTTCGCTCGAACTGGCCCATGTTCTCCGTGTTGATCCGGAAGTAGGCCTGCAGCGGGATCTCCACATGCACGCCCTTGGGCACGTAGATGAACGAGCCACCGGACCACACAGCGGTGTTCAGCGCGGCGAACTTGTTGTCCCCGGCCGGGATCACCGTGCCGAAGTACTCCTTGAACAGGTCCTCGTGCTCCTTGAGCCCGGTATCGGTGTCGAGGAAGACGACGCCCTGCTGCTCCAGGTCCTCCCGGATCTTGTGGTACACCACCTCGGATTCGTACTGCGCCGCCACACCCGCGATCAGGCGCTGCTTCTCCGCCTCCGGGATGCCCAGCCGGTCGTACGTCCGACGGATGTCCTCCGGCAGCTCCTCCCAGCTGGTCGCCTGCTTCTCGGTGGAGCGGACGAAGTACTTGATGTTGTCGAAATCGATGTCGCTGAGGTCGGCGCCCCAGGCGGGCAGCGGCTTGCGCTCGAACAGTCGCAGCGCCTTCAGGCGGCGCTCCAACATCCATTCCGGCTCGTTCTTCTTGGCCGAGATGTCGCGCACCACCGCTTCGGACAGGCCGCGCTGGGCCGTCGCACCGGCCACGTCGGGATCGGCCCAGCCGTACTCGTACTTGCCCAGGGCGGCGAGCTGCTCCTCCTGGGTGGCGGGCTGGACAATCTGGTCGGTCATCTATCTGTCCTCACGGTCGGGCGAGTGGACTTGACGCATGCGGTAGGTGCGCGGGCGGGCCGGGATGTGCGTGGTGCACACCCCGTCGCCGTGCGCGATCGTGGCGAGCCGCTGCACGTGGGTGCCGACGAGGCGGGAGATCACCACCGTCTCGGCCTCGCACAGCTGGGGGAACTCGGCTGCCACATGGGCGACCGGGCAGTGGTGCTGGCACAGCTGCCCGCCGGAGGCGATCGCGGAGGCACTGGCCGCGTACCCCTCGGCGGTCAGCGCCGAGGCGAGCGCCTCGGCCCGGGCCAGCGGGTCGTCGCCGGCACCCTCCATGGCGGTCCGGCACCGCTCCTCCAGGGCGGCCACCTGCTCGGCGGCGAACGCGTCGACGGCCTGCGCGCCACCATGCCGGGCGATCCAGCGCAGCGCGGCGGCGGCCAGGTCGTCGTAGGTGTGACCGCCTTGGCGCACGCGGGCCGCCGGGGTCAGCAGGAAGACCTTGGCGGGGCGCCCCCGTCGGCGACGGCCCGGCACATGCTGGTCACGGGCGACGACCTCGCCGTCGGCGAGCATCGCGTCCAGGTGGCGACGGACCGCGGCCGGGCTCAGCCCGAGCGCGGCACCCAGCTGGGCGGCGGTCGCCGCGCCCCGCTCGAGCAGCAGCTGGGCGACCCGGTCGCGGGTGCGCCGATCCGTGGCGCGGGATGCGGCGGAGCCGGCGACCGAACCGGCCGCCGGTTGCTCGGAGAGCACCGCCGCGTTTTTCACAACGCCAACGTTACGTAATTGGGTTCCGGGCCCGCAAACCGGGGTTCGGTGACCCGCGCCACGGACGTCGCCCAGGACAGCACGTCCGCCGCCACCACTACGACGCGTAGGATTGCCGCCGTGAACCGTGCCGGCCGTTTCTCGGTGACCGACCGTCTGCTGCGCCGTCTCGCGCTGGCGTCGCTCATCGCCAACGTCACGATCGTGATCACCGGTGGAGCGGTCCGGCTCACCGGCTCCGGGCTGGGCTGTCCGACCTGGCCACGCTGTACCGCCGACTCGTACGTCGCCACCCCCGAGATGGGCATCCACGGTGCGATCGAGTTCGGCAACCGACTGATGACCGGTGTGCTCAGCGTGATCGCACTGGCCGGGCTCATCGCCGCGATCCGGTACCGGCCGCGTCGCCGGTCGCTGATCGTGCTGGCCGCGCTGGTGCTGCTCGGTATCGCCGCCCAGGCGGTGATCGGCGGCATCACGGTGTGGACCGGGCTGCACCCGTCGGTGGTCGGGGTGCACTTCATCGTCTCGATAGCGCTCATCGCGGCCGCGTACGCCTTCTGGCGTCGCGTCGACGAGTCCGACGGCCCCGTCCGCGCGGTCGTGCCCGGACCGCTGCGGACGCTGACCTGGATCACCGTCGCGGTCAGCGCCCTGGTGATCCTCCTCGGCGTGCTGGTCACCGGCAGCGGCCCGCACTCGGGCGATCCGAGCGCACCGCGCAACGGCCTCGACCCGGAGGCCATCTCCCAGGTGCACGCCGACTTCGTCTTCCTGTTCATCGGCCTGTCTGTGGCGCTGTGGTACGCGCTGCGGGCCGTCGCCGCCCCGCCCACCGCGGTCCGGGCCGCCGGGACCCTGGTCGTCGTCGAACTCGGCCAGGGCCTGATCGGCTACGTGGAGTACTTCACCGGCCTGCCCGTGATCCTGGTCGGGGCGCACATGCTCGGCTCGTGCCTGGTCTGGTGGGCCACCCTCGCCGTGCTGTGGGCGACCCGGGAACGGGCTCAGCGCAGGCAGGTGAGCACGGCGTCGGCGAAGCGCTCGGCGGCGCCGGCGGAGTACCCGAGGAACAACGACGGCTCGGTCAGCTCCAGTTCGACCAGCAGTGGCGTGCCGTCCGGTCCGGGGATCAGATCGACCCGGGCGTAGAGCAGTCCCCCACTGCCGCCGGGCACGGCGGCGAGCACCCGCTCGGCCGCCGCCCGCTCCGCCGCCGTCGGCGTCCGCGCCTCGATCTTCTCCTCCTTGTAGAGCCCGGCGACGCAGGTGTCCGGCCCGGTGAGCATCGGCCCCTTGCGGATCGCGTGGCTGTAGGCGAGGCCGGCCGGACCGGCGAAGTAGATCAGGGCGGTCTCGCCGACCGTGTCCACGGCGGCCAGATAGGGCTGCACCATGACCAGCCGGCCTGCGGCCTGCAGTCGGGCGACGTGTGCCGCGGCGAGACGGCGGTGCTCCTCGTCGGCGAGGTCGTAGCGTCCGGTGTCCTTGCTGCCCGCGCTCACCGCGGGTTTGACCACGTATTCGCCGTCGGCCGGCGGCGACCACGTCTCGCCGGGTGTCACCCAGGTGGTCGGGACCACCGGGACACCGGCATCGGCCAACTCGGCCAGGTACCGCTTATCGGTGTTCCAGGCGACGATATCGGCCGGATTCAGCAGGCGCGGCACGCCGACCGCCCACGCGACGAACTCGTCGCGGCGGGGCACGTAGTCCCACGGCGAACGCAGTATGGCCAGTTCGTAGCGGCTCCAGTCGACGTCCGCGTCCCAGGCCACCGGCTCGGCGTGCACTCCGCGGGCGGCGAGCGGGGCGAGCAGCAGCCGGTCGTCCGCCTCCAGGTCCGCGAAATCAACGCAGGTGACGAGCGCGACCCGGGCGTGCGCCCGGGTCGCGGCGAGACGATCGTTCATGCTGTCTTTTCTATCGGGCCAGGATCCGCCGGGCCATGGAGCGCCACAGGTCGTTGCTGGGCCTCATCTGGTCCATCAACTCCCGCTCCCAACTTTTCTCCACCTCGACCCCGGCTGCCGCGCAGGCCTGCCGAGCCACGTCCGTGCTCGGTGCGAACTGGTCGCCCCAGGCACCGTCCGCGCCGACGAGGACGATCCGAGCACCGCGCTTACCGACGTACTCGATGACCGCCTTGGCACCCCCGTGCTCGGCGGCGAACGACCTGATGCCCGCGACTACACCGCTCGGGACCTCCGCCCCGGCGCTACCCGCGGCCACCAGGGTCGTACTAGAACCATCTGCCATACCGCGAGCGTAAGCAGACGGCGCGACCGGCGCGGTGCCCCGAAGGCTCCTTTGTGATTCCAGTTACCTCACGATTCGATCAAAGGGCGTCCGGCCGGGAGATTTCCGTCCGGCTGTCCGAATCAAATCAACACATCGACCACTATGCCGATTGACAAAATCGTGAGATAGGTGTTCGACCAGTGAAAGAGCCGCATCGGCTTCAATGCGCCCCCGTTGCTCGCCCGGCCGTGCAGTAGGTGTGCCTCGGCTAGGAGGAATCCGCCGGCCACCAGGGCGGCGATGCCGTAGATCGGGGACAGCCCGAGCGGCCACAACAGCAGCGAGCAACCCACGGTGAGCCAGGAATACATCACGATCTCCCTGCTCACCCGGGTGATGGAGGCCACCACCGGCAGCATCGGGATCCCCGCTCGGGCGTAGTCGTCCTTGAACTTGATCGCCAGGGCGTAGAAGTGCGGCAGCTGCCAGAAGAAGACCACGCCGAACAGCGCCCAGGCCGCCGGCGCCAGGGAACCCGTGACCGCGGCCCAGCCGATCAGCACGGGGGCGGCCCCACACACCCCGCCCCAGAATGTGTTCTGCCAGGTGGTGCGCTTGAGCCAGAGCGTGTAGACCAGGTCGTAGTAGACGATCGCGCCGAGGGTCAACGCGGTGGCCAGCCAGTTGGTGAACACGGCCATCAACGCCACCGAGATCGCCGCGAGCACCAACCCGAAGATCAGCGCATTGCGTGGTGAGACCACGTGCGCCGGCAGCGGCCGCCGCTTGGTACGCCGCATCACCTCGTCGATATCGCGATCGATGTAGCAGTTCAAGGCGTTCGCCGCGCCGGCCGCGAGGGATCCGCCGACGAGGACCACGACCGCCAGCCACCACGAAGGCAGCCCACCGGCCCCGAACAGCATCGCGGGCACCGTGGTCACCAACAGGAGTTCGACGATTCGCGGCTTGGTGAGCGCGAGGTACGCCCCGACCACCTGGCGGACGCCCGGCTTCGCGGCCGACTCCCGGGCCGGCGGCGCGGCGGCGACCGCCGGACGCTCGGTGATCATGCTCACGGATTCGCCACCCTTCCCGGATCGGCTTGCGGATCGGCGACGACCGCACCTGGTCGCGACACCTCGTCAGACAGCCTACGCGCAGCGGTTTCGCCTGGCCGGGCGACCCGTCAGCCCCGTTCCCCAAAACTCAGGCGCCGACCAACGTCCCGACCAGGCGCAGTCGACCCTGACGCGCCGCGGACCGGACACGTTCAGTAGCCACAAGATCGAACGGCCTGGCCAACCTGACTCAGCACTTACTCATCGTGGCCGGATGGATCGACGTGTTCGTTGCACGGCACGGCACGCGGCCGGCGAGCACAGCCGCTGGCAATCCGACCAGGAATGAACTGAGGTCGTCTCCTCAGGGGCGCGTTCCACAGCCGGGGCGGCGACCACGAGTCGTCAGCCCTAGGACCTCGGACACCGCCGGGGAGACCCACGGCGGCACGCCGCGCCGGTTGTGGCAATGTTCTGCGCGACGCCTCAGATCCGCGGGCGGAGGTTCGTCCGCCACCGATAGGGTCACCGATGAGGGTTGCCGACTCGCCAAGGAGTAATACAACGTGGCTGCCAACCACTCCGATTCGCCGCTGACCTGGTCCGAGCTGGACCGGCGCGCGGTGGACACCGTGCGCGTACTCGCCATGGACGCCGTGGAGAAGTCCGGCAACGGACATCCCGGCGCGGCGATGAGCCTCGCCCCGGCGGCGTACCTGCTGTTCAACCGGGTGATGCGACACGACCCGACGGATCCGGAGTGGCCAGGTCGGGACCGGTTCGTGCTGTCCGCCGGACACTCCAGCCTCACCCTGTACATCCAGCTCTACCTGACCGGGTACGGGCTCGACCTGTCCGACCTGATGGCGCTGCGCCAGTGGGGATCGCTGACGCCCGGCCACCCCGAACACGGTCACACGCCCGGAGTGGAGACCACCACCGGACCGTTGGGACAGGGCCTGGCGAACGCGGTCGGCATGGCGATGGCCGCCCGGCGGGAACGCGGCCTCTTCGACCCCGACACCCCGCTCGGGCAGTCTCCCTTCGACCACAGCATCTGGTGCATCGCCTCGGACGGGGACATCGAGGAGGGCATCACCCACGAGGCGAGCGCGCTGGCCGGGCACCAGAAGCTCGGCAACCTGATCGTCATCTACGACGACAACGGGATCTCCATCGAGGACGACACCCGCATCGCGATGAGCGAGGACGTCGCCGCGCGATACGCGGCGTACGGCTGGCACGTGCAGACCGTCGACTGGCGGCGCGGGCACAACGACGGGGGCGGGTACCACGAGGACGTCGAGGACCTGTACCAGGCCCTCCTGGCGGCCAAGGCCGAGACCCGCCGCCCGTCCCTGATCTGTCTGCGCACCGTCATCGGCTGGCCGGCGCCGACCAAGCAGAACACCGGCAAGATCCACGGAGCGGCGCTGGGCGCGGACGAGGTGGCGGCCACCAAACGGATCCTCGGCTTCGACCCGGGCCAGAGCTTCGCGGTCGACGAGAAGGTGCTGGCGCACACCCGCGAGGCGATCGAGCGGGGCCGGCAGGCCCACGCCGCCTGGAATGAGGCGTTCCAGGCCTGGGCCGAGGCCAACCCCGAGCGCAAGGCGCTGTGGGACCGGATCGCCGCCCGTGCCCTGCCGACCGGGTGGACCGACGCGCTGCCCAGTTGGCCGGCCGACCCGAAGGGCATCGCCACCCGCGCCGCGTCCGGCAAGGTGATCAACGCGCTCGCGCCGGTGCTGCCCGAGCTGTGGGGCGGTTCGGCGGACCTGGCCGAGAGCAACAACACCCTGATGAAGGGCGAACCGTCGTTCGTCCCGAGCGAGTTCGCCACGAAGGAGTTCCCGGGCCACGAGTACGGGCGCAACCTGCACTTCGGCATCCGCGAGCACGCGATGGGCGCCATCCTCAACGGCATCGCCCTGCACGGCGGAACCCGCCCCTACGGCGGCACGTTCCTGGTCTTCAGCGACTACATGCGCCCGGCGGTGCGGCTGGCGGCGCTGATGAAGCTGCCGGTGATCTACGTGTGGACGCACGACTCCATCGGGCTCGGCGAAGACGGGCCCACCCACCAGCCGGTCGAGCACCTGGCGTCGCTGCGCGCCATCCCCGGCCTGGACGTGGTCCGCCCGGCCGACGCCAACGAGACCGTCTGGGCCTGGCGGGTGGCGCTGGAACACACCGACCGGCCCACCGCGCTCGCCCTGACCCGGCAGAACGTGCCGGTGCTGGACCGCACCGAGCTCACCGACGCGGAGGGGGTTGTTCGGGGCGGCTACATCCTGGCCGAGGCCTCGACCGCCCAGCCGAAGGTGATCCTGATCGGCACGGGCTCGGAGGTGCAGCTCTGCCTGACCGCCCGGGAGCGCCTGGAGGCCGAGGGCACCCCGACCCGGGTGGTCTCCATGCCGTGCCTGGAGTGGTTCCGGGAACAGGATGCGGCGTACCGGGAGACGGTGCTGCCCCGCGGGGTCCGCGCGCGGGTGAGCGTGGAGGCCGGCATCGCCATGCCGTGGCGGGACATCGTCGGTGACCACGGTGAGTGCGTCAGCCTGGAGCACTTCGGGGCGAGCGCGCCGCACCAGATGCTGTTCGAGCAGTTCGGCTTCACCGCGGACCGGATCGTCGCGGCGGCACACGCCTCCCTCACCCGCCTCGGCGAGATCACCGGCTCCCCGACGGGCAACTAGGAGGCGACGTGACCGACAGGTTGAGGGAACTGGCCGCCACGGGAGTGGCGATCTGGCTCGACGATCTGTCCCGCCAGCGGCTCAGCTCGGGTGAGCTGGATCGGATGCGCCGCGAGCAGCAGCTGACGGGGGTGACCACCAACCCGACCATCTTCGCCAAGGCGCTGGGCGACGCCGACGAATACAGTCGGCAGTTGCGGGATCTGGCGGTGCGCGGGGTGGCCGTCGAGGAGGCGGTGCGGCTGCTGACCGCATACGACGTGCGCTGGGCGTGCGATGTGATGCGCCCGGTGTACGAAGCGTCGGGCGGCGTGGACGGCCGGGTGTCGATCGAGGTCGACCCGCGGCTGGCGTACGAGACGGAGCAGACGATCGCCGAGGCGCGGGCGCTGTGGTGGCTGATCGACCGGCCGAACCTGCTCATCAAGATCCCCGCCACGGAACCCGGACTGCCGGCGATCTCCGCGGTGCTGGCGGAAGGCATCAGCGTCAACGTCACGCTGATCTTCTCCTTGGACCGGTACACGCAGGTGATGGAGGCGTTCCTCGAGGGGCTGGAGCGGGCCAGGGAGAACGGCCACGACCTCTCCGAGATCACCTCGGTCGCGTCGTTCTTCGTCTCCCGGGTGGACACCGAGGTCGACAAGCGGCTGGAGAAGATCGGCTCGGCGCAGGCCCGAGCGCTGCTCGGCACGGCCGCGGTGGCCAATGCCCGGCTGGCCTACCAGCGGTATTCACAGGTCTTCTCCTCGCCTCGCTGGCAGGCCCTCGCCGACGCCGGCGCTCACCCGCAACGGCCGCTGTGGGCGTCCACCTCGACGAAGAATCCGGACTACCGGGACGTCCGCTATGTGGAAGAGTTGATCGCGCCCGGCACGGTGAACACCATGCCGGAGTCGGTCATCCGGGCGTATGCGGATCACGGCGAGACCCGGGGCGACACCGTCACCGGGGCCTACGACGCGGCGCAGCAGGTGCTCGACGACCTGGCCGAGGTCGGGATCGACTACGCCGACGTGGTGGCCGCGCTGGAACGCGAAGGCGTGGAGAAGTTCCAGGCCAGCTGGGCGGAGCTGCTCGACGGCGTACGGCGCTCGCTGGAGGCGGCGGCGCACGGTGCGAGTCACCCGGGCCGGGCGGCTCGACCGAACGCCGACGCCGCCGCGCGGGCCGGCGGCAACGCGTGACGACGAGACGAGGGTAGGAGCGGGGTGAGCGCGTGACGGGACTGCTCGACAGCGGAGTCGAGGCGGCGGCCGGACTGTGCGTCTACGGTGCGGATGCGGTCGACCGGTTCGGGCCGTCGGTGCGGGAGTCGCTGGTCGCCGAGGAGGTCCACCGTCGGCTCGCGCAACAGGATCCGACCCTGTGGGGTCCGGCGGCGCAGGAGGAAGCGCGGATCCGGCTGGGCTGGGTCGACACCTTCCGACGCAGCCGCGAGCTGCTGCCGCAGTTGGCGGAACTGAAAGCGGAGCTCGGCGATCTGAGCCACGTCGTACTGGCCGGGATGGGCGGCTCGTCACTGGCTCCGGAGGTGATCGCCCGGACTCTGGGCGCACCGCTGACCGTGCTCGACACCACCGATCCCGGTCAGGTCCGCGCGGCACTGCGGGACCGACTGGACCGCACGGTGGTGGTGGTCGCCAGCAAGTCGGGGACCACGGTCGAGACGGACAGCCACCGGCGCGCGTACCGGCAGGCGTTCCTCGACGCCGGGATGACCGAGGCCGAGGCCGGCCGGCGCTTCGTGGTGGTCACCGACCCGGGCTCGCCACTGGAGGCGGTCGCCGAACGGATGGGGTCCGTCGTAGTGCCCGCGGACCCCGACGTCGGGGGTCGCTACTCGGCGCTGACCGCGTTCGGTCTCGTGCCGTCCGCGCTCGCCGGCGTCGAGGTCGCCGAGCTGATCGAGCAGGCCGAGGCGCTGGCCGGATCCTTCCGACAGGACCGGGACAACCCGGGTCTCGCGCTGGGCGCCGCGCTCGGCGCCGCGGTGCGCAGCGGACGCGACAAGCTCGCTCTGATCTCCGACGGCACCGGCATCGAGGCCCTCGGAGATTGGATCGAGCAGCTGCTGGCCGAATCGACCGGTAAAGCCGGCACCGGCATCCTGCCGGTCGTGCTGGAGAGCCCGGACAGCCCGGGCGTGACCGGGCCGGACGTGCTCACCGTGACCACCGGCGGCCCCCTCCCCCCGGGTGCCGTGCCCGGCGGGGGGGTGCGGCCGGACATCGCCGTCAACGGCCCGCTGGGGGCGCAGTTCCTCACCTGGGAGTACGCGACGGCGATCGCCGGCGTCGTGCTCGGCATCGATCCGTTCAATCAGCCGAACGTGACCGAGTCGAAGGACAACACGAAGCGGCTGTTGGAGTCGGGCCTGCCGGTCGAGACACCGTCGTTCGTCGAGGGCGCGATCGAGGTGTACGCCCCGACGGGGGTGCCCGGGGACCTGGCCGGGGCCCTGCGCTGGCTGCTCGCCGGACTGGGCGACCGGGGCTACCTGGCGGTCATGGCCTACCTGGACCGAGGGGCGGACGAGGCCGTGGCACAGCTTCGGCCCCTGCTCGCCGCAGCCTCCGGCCGCCCGGTCACGTTCGGCTGGGGCCCCCGCTTCCTGCACTCCACCGGGCAGTACCACAAGGGCGGCCCGCCGCTCGGTTCGTTCCTGCAGATCACCGGGGCCGTCGCGGAGGACCTGCCGGTGCCGGGCCGGGCGTACACCTTCGGCGAGTTGCAGGCAGCACAGGCCGCGGGCGACCGGGAAGCGCTGTCCCGCCGCGGCCGTCCGGTGCTGCGCCTGCATCTGACCGACCGGGCGTCCGGCATCCGGCTGTTGCTCGACACGGCCCGCGCGTTGCTCAGCTGACCCGGCGAGGGCGGCGACGTTCCAGGGAGGAGGCGGCATGAATCCGTTGCGTAGCCCGCAGGATCGACGGCTGCCTCGGATCCCGGAGCCCTGCGTCCTGGTGATCTTCGGGGCGACCGGCGACCTGGCCCGGAAGAAGCTGTTGCCGGCGGTCTACGATCTGGCGAACCGCAACCTGCTGCCCTCGGGGTTCACCGTCCTCGGCTTCGCGCGCCGGGACTGGGGCGACCGCGACTTCGAAGCGATGGTCCACGAGTCGGTGCGCAGGAACGCGCGAACCCCGTGGCGGGACGAGGTCTGGGCGCGGCTGGTCGGAAACCTCAAATTCGTCGGCGGCTCGTTCGACGACGACGTCGCCTTCGACCGGCTCGTGGCCGAACTCGAGGCCGTGCACGCCGGCGGGGGGCTGCCGGGCAACGTCGCCTTCTATCTGTCGATACCGCCGGCTGCGTTCCCCACCGTGCTCAAACAGTTGGCCCGCACCGGTATGGCGCACCGCGACGGTGGTTGGCGGCGGGTGGTGGTGGAGAAGCCGTTCGGCAGCGACCTGGCCTCGGCCCGCAGGCTCAACGAACTGGTCGAGGACGTCTTCCGCCGCGACGACGTCTTCCGCATCGACCACTATCTGGGCAAGGAGACGGTGCAGAACATCCTGGCGCTGCGCTTCGCCAACAACCTGTTCGAGCCGTTGTGGAACTCGCACTATGTGGACTCGGTGCAGATCACCATGGCCGAGGACATGGGCATCGGCACCCGGGCGGCCTTCTACGACGCGGCCGGCGCGGCGCGCGACGTACTGCAGAACCACCTGCTGCAACTGCTCGCTCTGATCGCGATGGAGGAGCCGACCAGCTTCGCCGCCGGCGAGATCCGCGCCGAGAAGCTGAAAGTGCTCCGGGCGATCGCGTTGCCGGAGGACATCCTCAAAGGAACGGTGCGCGGCCAGTATCTGCGGGGCTGGGTGGCCGGTGAACGCGCGGTGGGATACCTGGAGGAGGAAGGGGTCCCGCCGGGTTCGACGACGGAGACATTCGTCGCGGTCCGCCTGCAGGTGCAGAACCGGCGCTGGGCGGGAGTGCCGTTCTACATCCGGGCCGGCAAGCGCCTACCCCGGCGAGTCACCGAGGTCGCGGTGATGTTCAAGAAGGCGCCCCACCTGCCGTTCCAGCCGTCCGACGTGGAGATGCTGGGCAACAACCAACTGGTCATCCGGGTGCAGCCCGACGAGGGCGTGGTGCTCAAGTTCGGGGCCAAGGTCCCGGGCAGCACCATGGAACTGCGGGACATCGCGATGGACTTCCAGTACGGCGAAGCGTTCACCGAGGCCAGCCCCGAAGCATACGAACGCCTGGTCCTCGACGTCCTGCTGGGTGACCGCACCCTCTTCCCGGACGCCGCCGAGGTGGAGCAGAGCTGGGCGGTGATCGACCCGCTGGAGGAGGCCTGGCAGGGCACGGTGCCGGAACCGTATCGGGCCGGCGAATGGGGCCCAGCCGCGGCCGACGAGCTGCTGGCTCGCGAGGGCCGGGCGTGGCGGCGGACCTGAGGGGGTTCGATTGATCAGCTTGTGGGACACCACCGGCAAGGAGGTCCTCAAGGCGCTCGCCGCGGAACGACGCAGCGCGGGCGGTGTGGCGAGCGGTATGGCGCTCTCCCTGATCGTCGTGGTCGACGAGCAACGGGTCAACGAGGCCGAGGCCGCGGCCACCATCGCCTCGGCTGCGCATCCGTTCCGGCTGCTCATGGTGGTCCGGTCGGACATCGACCGGGACCGCGACCGGCTCGACGCCGAGGTCGTGGTCGGTGGCCGGCTCGGCCCCGGCGAGGCGGTGGTGATGCGGATGTACGGGCGGCTCGCGCTGCACGCGGAATCCGTCGTGATGCCGCTGCTCGTCTCGGACGTGCCCGTGGTGACCTGGTGGCACGGCGAACCGCCGGAGCGGATCGCCAACGACCGCCTCGGGGTGATCGCCGACCGTCGGATCACCGACTGCGCGCAGGCGCCGCATCCGATCGAGGCGCTGCGCCGGCGCGCCTACGACTACGCCCCCGGTGACACCGATCTGGCCTGGACCCGCGCCACGCCTTGGCGCAGCCTGGTGGCCGGCGCGCTGGACACCGCGACCGGCCGGGTGACCGGTGCCACCGTGGTGGCGCCGAAGAACGAGCCGACCGCGGCGTTGGTGGTGGGCTGGCTGACCGCGCGGCTCGGGATCACGCCACGGTGGGAAGAGTCCGACACCCCGCGGATCCGCTCGGTGGAGCTACGCTGCGTCGACGGCAACCGGGTGCTGGTGACCCGCGAGGACGGCACGGCGACCCTGCAGCAGGCCGGGCATCCGGACCGACACCTGCCGCTGGTGCGTCGCCCCCTGGGCGAGGAGTTGGCCGAGGAGTTGCGTCGCCTGGACGCCGATCAGACGTACGCGGAGGCGCTCGGCACGGTGATGAACGTCCCCGACCTGGCGGCCCGGTCGCCGCATCGCACCCACATCTGGCGCGACCCCACGGCATCCCTGCCCGGCCCGGCACAGGCGTGAACGCGGGGAGGCGGTCGTGTCCGAGGTTTCGCTCGTGGTGCACGCGGATGCGCACCTGCTCGCCCAGGCCGCGGCGGCACGCCTGATCGTCAAACTGATCGACGCGCAGGCCGAACGCGGTCAGGCGGCGATCGTACTCACCGGCGGGCGCATCGCGACCGCGGTGTACCGTGCGATGCTCGCACTGCCGGCCCGGGATGCGGTCGACTGGCGGCGGGTCGACCTGTGGTGGGGAGACGAGCGCTTCCTGCCGACCGGACATCCGCAGCGCAACGAGACACAGGCACGCGCCGCGCTGCTCGACGCGCTGCCCCTCGATCCCGCCCGGGTGCACCCGATGCCGGGACCCGACGGACCGGACGGCGACGACCCGGAGGCGGCGGCGGCCCGCTACGCCGAGCGGTTGGCGATCGCCGCCCGCCCGGGCACGGCCGAGCTGCCGCACTTCGACCTGCTGCTGCTCGGAATAGGCGAGGACGGGCATGTGGCGTCGGTCTTCCCCGAGCACCCGGTGGTCTACGAGCGGCGGACGGTGGCCGCGGTGCGCGGCAGCCCCAAACCTCCTCCGGTTCGGCTCACCCTCACCCTGCCGGCGATCAACACCGCCGAGGAGGTGTGGTTGCTGGTGAGCGGCGCCGACAAGTCCCACGCGGTCGGGATGGCTCTCGCCGGGGCCGGCCCGACGCAGCTACCCGCGGCGGGTGTCGCCGGGGTGCAGCGCACCCTGTGGCTGCTGGACCGGCCCGCGGCCACGCAGGTGCGGCCCGCCTTCCGCAGCCTGCGTTAGCGCTGACGGTGCGACCCGCGCGCACCGTGCCCGGCGGATACGCGCACGCGCGCGGTCAGCACCCCGACCGCGCGCGTGTCATACCGCGGACGCTCGACTCAGCCTCCGGCCATCGTGACTTTGAGCCACAGGCCGATGCCGACGATGGAGGCGAACCAGACGATCCCCACCAGGATGGTGTAGCGGTCGAGGTTCTTCTCCGCCACGGAGGAGCCGGCCAGGTTCGAGCTGACCCCCCCACCGAACATGCTCGACAGGCCGCCGCCCTTACCCCGATGCAGCAGGATCAGCAGGGTGAGCAGGATGCTCGTGATGATCAGCAACACGATCAACGTGTACGCGAACGCGATCGGCATGTGGGGGTGTCCTCTCGTTGCTTGCATGGCACGGCCGGACGTCGTCCGAGTGCCGGGGCACCGACCGGTAGGTGGCCCGTCAAGGATAGCGGTGCTCAGGGCAGCGGATGCTCCCGGAACCGGCAGATCCGCGCGAACTCGTCGGCGTCCAGGCTCGCCCCGCCGACCAGTGCTCCATCGATGTCGGGCTGCGCCATGATCCCGGCGATGTTGGCCGCCTTCACCGATCCGCCGTACAGAATCCGCACCCGGTCCGCGACGGCGGACCCGTACGTCTCGGCGATCCGCCGGCGCAGCGCGCCGCACACCTCCTGGGCGTTCTCCGGGGTCGCGGTCTTGCCGGTGCCGATGGCCCAGACCGGCTCGTACGCCACCACGACCTTCTCGACCTGCTCCGCGCTCCGATCACGCAGCGCGGCGTCGAGCTGATCGCGGCAGTACGCCACATGCCGGCCCTCTTCGCGGACGTCCAGTCCCTCACCGACACAGAGGATCGGCGTCAACTCGTTGGCGAGCGCCGCCGCCACCTTGGCGTTGACCACCGCATCGTCCTCGAAGTGCAGTGACCGCCGTTCCGAGTGGCCGACCACGACGTAGCGGCAGCCCAACTTGGCGAGCATCGGGCCGGAGACGTCGCCGGTGTAGGCGCCCGACCGGTGCGGCGACAGATCCTGCGCGCCGTACCCGATGAGCAGCTTCTCCCCCTCGACGAGGGTCTGCACGCTGCGCAGGTCGGTGAACGGCGGCAGCACCACCACCTCGACGTCGGTGAGCTGCTGCTCGTTGAGGCTGAACGCCAGTTTCTGCACCAGCGCGATGGCCTCGAGGTGGTTGAGGTTCATCTTCCAGTTGCCCGCCATCAACGGCCGGCGGCTGGGAGCTGCCATGTTCACTTCTCCAAAGCGGCGATGCCGGGGAGGGTCTTGCCTTCCAGGTATTCCAGGGAAGCGCCCCCGCCGGTCGAGATGTGGCTGAACGCGGACTCGTCGAGCCCGAGCGTGCGCACGGCGGCCGCCGAGTCTCCGCCGCCGACGACGCTGAAGCCGTCCATCCCGGCGATCGCCTCGGCGACGCCGCGGGTGCCGGCGGCGAACGGGGGCAGTTCGAACACCCCCATCGGACCGTTCCAGAAGACGGTGCGGGCCTGTGCGATCTCCTTCGCGAACCGCGCCACGGTGCGTGGACCGACGTCCAGCCCCATCCGGTCGGCGGGGATGGCGTCGACCGCGACGGTGTCGTGTTCGGCGTCGGCCGCGAACGCGCTCGCCGCCACCACGTCGACCGGCAGCACGATCCGTCCCTCGCCCCGGGCCAGCAGATCCCGGCAGGTGTCGAGCATCTCGTCCTCGAGCAGCGACTTGCCGACCTCGTGGCCCTGCGCTTTCAGGAAGGTGAAGCACATGCCACCGCCGACCAGCAGCTTGTCCACCTTCGGCAGCAGCGCCTCGATGACCGCCAGCTTGTCGGAGACCTTCGAACCGCCGAGGACCACCACGTACGGCCGCTCCGGCGCCCCGGTCAATCGGGACAGGACCTCGACCTCGCGCATCACCAGTCGCCCGGCGAAGTGCGGCAGGCGGGCCGGTACGTCGTAGACGCTGGCGTGCCTGCGGTGCACGGCACCGAACGCGTCGTCGACGTAGGCGTCGGCGAACGCGGCCAGACGATCGGCGAACGCGGCCCGCTCGGCGTCGTCCTTGCTCGTCTCCCCCGGATTGAACCGCAGGTTCTCCAACAGGAGGACCTGTCCGCCGGTGAGGTCGCGCGCGGCGGCCTCGGCCGACTCGCCGACGGTGTCCGTCGCGAACCCGACCGAAACGCCCAGCAGCTCGCCGAGGCGGGCGGCGACCGGGGCCAGCGTGTACTTCGGATCCGGCGCGCCCTTCGGCCGGCCGAGGTGGGAGCAGACGATGACCGCCGCCTGGGCGTCGCGCAGCGCGGTGAGCGTCGGCAGCACCGCCCGGATCCGTCCGTCGTCGGAAATGGCACCCCCGTCGAAGGGCACGTTCAGGTCGGCGCGTACGAGGACGCGCCGACCTGCCACACCCTCGGCGAGGAGCTCGTCGAGAGTCCGAATGCTCACAGCGACGCGCCCACCAGCTTCACCAGGTCGACGAGCCGGTTGGAGTAGCCCCACTCGTTGTCGTACCAGCCCACCACCTTGACCTCGCTGCCGATGACCTTGGTCAGGCCGGCGTCGAAGATGCAGGAGGCCGGGTCGGTGACGATGTCCGCCGACACGATGGGGTCCTCGGTGTAGGTCAGAATGCCCTTGAACGCGCCCTCGGCCGCGCTGCGGAACGCGGCGTTCACCTCCTCGACGGAGGCCTCGCGGCTGAGCGTCACGGTCAGGTCGGTGGCCGAACCGGTCGGCACCGGCACCCGCAGCGCGTAGCCGTCCAGCTTGCCCTTCAACTGCGGCAGCACCAGGCCGATCGCCTTGGCCGCACCGGTGGAGGTGGGCACGATGTTCAGCGCGGCGGCCCGGGCCCGGCGCAGGTCCTTGTGCGGGCCGTCCTGCAGGTTCTGGTCCTGCGTGTACGCGTGGATCGTGGTCATCAGGCCGCGCTGGATGCCGAACGCATCGTTGATCACCTTGGCCATCGGCGCGAGGCAGTTCGTGGTGCAGGACGCGTTCGAAATGATCGTGTGCGCCGCCGGATCGTACTTGTCGTCGTTGACGCCGAGCACGACCGTGAAGTCCTCGCCCTTGGCCGGCGCCGAGATGATGACCTTCTTCGCGCCGGCGGCGATGTGCGCCTTGGCCTTCTCGGCGTCGGTGAAGTGGCCGGTCGACTCGATCACGATGTCGACGCCCAGGTCGCCCCACGGCAACGCCGCCGGATCGCGCTGCGAGAGGACCTTGATCTCCTTGCCGTCGACCGTGATCGAGCCCTCACCGGAGCGGATCTCGCTGCTCAACGTGCCCAACGTGGTGTCGTACTTCAGCAGGTGTGCGAGCGTCTTGGTGTCGGTGAGGTCGTTGACCGCGACGATCTCGAGG
>DASVCA010000207.1:0-5496 GCA_036381835.1 Micromonosporaceae bacterium | reverse complement strand
ACCTGCTTCGGTGACTCGGGCGGTCCCACCTTCCTCAACGGCTACCTGGTCGCGGTGACCAGCTACGGCTACACCGGCAACTGCCGTTACCTGGGTGGCTACCAGCGGGTGGAGATCCCGGTGGTGGCAGAATGGTTCGCTACCGTCTCCTGACGGATGGTTCTTGACCGGTTGCCGGCGGTGACGGCGTCGATCGTCGTGTCGCCGCCGGCAACCGGCCGCAGGGATTCGACGGCGTGTCACGCCGCGTCCGTAGCGCTAATCGATCTTGAAGGGTGTTAGGGTTTCACCGCCAGCAGCATCTGGCAGTCCAATCGACGCGATGTTGCCCGGACGCTGGCCAGCTGGGGAGGGGGCGCCGGTGGCGAGGTCGTTCCGCGAGACACTGTCGCAGTTGTTCAAGGCGCGGTTCCCGATCCTCTACATCGAGTCCTACGAAGAGCAGCGGGTGATCGCCGAGGTCGCGGCGGTCGCCAAGGACTCCGCATCGTGGGTGCCGACTCCCCGTGCCATCTGGACGTGGTCCGCGACGGAGGGGCTGGTGCAGCCGGACGGCACACCGCGTAAGGGCACCCTCAAGCCGGAGGACGCGCTCGATGTGGCGTTGAGTGTCGATCAGCCCAGCGTCTTCATCTTCAAGGATCTGCACGCCGCGCACGGCAGCGCCGAGCGGCCGGGCTCTCCCGCGGTCATCCGACGGTTGCGCGACGTGGCCGCCGCCTTCAAATGGGGGCGGGTGGCACGGGTGCTGATTCTGGTCTCGCCCACCCTCTCCATCCCGCTCGAGTTGGAGAAGGACATCACCATCGTCGACTTTCCGCTGCCCACCGAAGCCGAGATCCGCAGTGTGCTGGACAGCATGATCGAGGCCAACGCGAGCAGCGGACGGATCCGGGTCGATCTGGACGATATCGGTCGAGAACGGTTCGCGAAGGCCGCCCTGGGCCTCACCCTGCATGAGGCGGAGAACGCCTTCGCCCGAGCCATGGTGAACGACGGCGTCCTCGATCTGAACGATCTGGAGGTCGTCCACGAGGAGAAGCGCCAGACCATTCGGAAGTCCGGCGTGCTCGAGTTCGTCGACACCACCGTCGACCTGGACGACATCGGCGGGCTGGAGAACCTCAAGCGCTGGTTGACCAAACGGGACCGCTCGTGGCTCGCCGAAGCCGCCGTCTACGGGCTGCCGGCGCCTCGGGGCGTGCTGATCACCGGCGTACCGGGCTGCGGTAAGTCGCTGACCGCCAAGGCGGTGGCCGCGGCCTGGGGGCTTCCGCTGCTGCGGTTCGACATCGGCCGGGTCTTCGCCGGCCTCGTCGGCTCCAGCGAGCAGAACATGCGCACCGCGATCCGCACCGCACAGGCCGTGGCACCGTGCGTGCTGTGGGTCGATGAGATCGAGAAGGGCTTGATCGCAGCCGGTGCGAGCGTCGGTGACTCAGGCACCTCCGCCCGGGTCTTCAGCACCTTCCTCACCTGGCTGCAGGAGAAGACCGAGCCGGTCTTCGTGATCGCCACCGCCAACGACTTCGAGGGGCTGCCGCCGGAGCTGCTGCGCAAGGGCCGGTTCGACGAGATCTTCTTCGTGGACCTGCCGACCCGGGCCGAGCGGGCACCGATCTGGGCCGTGCATATCAACAAGCGGCTACGGCACATCCCAGTGGCCGGGGAACTCGAGGTGGACGACGTACTGCTGAAAGAGCTCGCCGATCTGAGCGAAGGCTACTCGGGTGCCGAGATCGAACAGGCGGTCATCGGCGGGCTGTTCGACGCGTTCGCCGAACGCCGCCCACTGCGCAAGGACGATCTGGTTCGTGCACTGGTCAACATGGTGCCGCTCAGCGTGACCCAGGCCGAGCGGATCAACGCCATCCGGGCCTGGGCGGACACCCGCGCGGTCGCCGCGACCGCCGCCGAGGACTGGGACATGGAGCATCGGCCCGGTGCGACCCGCTACTCCTCTGCCCGCCATCGGGGCCCCGACGACCCACCGGGTGCCCTGAACTGGACCTGAATCGGCTACCCGGTCGAACCGGGATCGTCCGGCCGGCCCCGCCGGATCAGCGGGCACGCACGACGGCGACCGGGCAGGGTGCGTGGTGCAGTACCGTCTGGCTGACCGAGCCCAACAAGAGGCCGGTGAACCCGCCGCGCCCCCGCGCCCCGACCACGATCAGCTGGGCCCCCTTGCGGGCCTCCTCCGCCAGCACCGATCCGGGCCGCCCGCGAACCACACGTTCCTCGATCGGGACGTCCGGGTAGCGCTCCCGTAGGCCGGCGATCGATTCGGCCAGCAGGCGCGCCTCGTCCTCCTGAGTCGCGACCGCGTCGTGTACCAGGGGCTGCATGTCACCGGGTCCGAGCGAGACCGGATGGGTCCAGGCGTGCACGGCGACGACGCTCGTCTTGCGCCAGGCCGCCTCCTCCATGGCGAACTCGGCCGCCAGATCGCTCAACGGGGACCCGTCCACCCCGACCAGCACCGGGCCCTCCGTGCGGTCATCTCCCCGCACCACCAGCACCGGGCAGGTGGCGTGCGCGCTGACCTGCACGGCGACCGAGCCGAGCAGCAGTCCGGCGAAGCCGCCGAGACCGCGGTCGCCGACGACCAGCAGCGGTGCCTCCCGGGACTCGCCGAGCAGCACCACCGACGGCTGCCCTTCCACCACGTCGCCGCTGACCGGAACGTACGGTGCGATCTCCTGGGCGTAGGCGATCGCGTCGGCGACCATGCGTTCGGCCTCCTGACGCAGCCCCCCTTCCGGCGGGCCGGCGGGCGACGGCCCGAGCGGCACGTGCAGCAGCGGCCAGATGAAGGCGTGCACCACCCGCAGCGGCAGGCGTCGCATGGCTGCCTCCCGAGCGGCCACGCGCACCGCGGCGCGGGACTGTTCAGAGCCGTCCACTCCGACGACTACGGGTGCCTGCTGTGTGGCCACTCGTCCCACCTCCACCGTCGACCGGCGCCGTGCCGGTACACGCTCAGCAAGGTGCGGCGTCGCTCCCGCTGTCAGGAGCGCCGCCGCACTGCCCTATCTCCCACCGGCGCAGCCTACCGGCGGTACACCGGCGGGGATTCGGCGCGGACCGGTGCCATAGCCCCGGTCCGACCGGTATGCCCGCTTCGACGTCGAACAAACCGGGTCCGAAAAGGGGTAGCGGCCGGCGCGGTGTCGGGCGTGTCCGCGGGCAGCCGGGGTATGGGTACGGGCATGGAGCACTTCACCATCGCCACTGTCGCGGAGCAGAGTCCCGATTTCCGTCGGGTGCTGTGGACCGGCAAGCACTCGCAGTTGGTCGTCATGACCATTCCGCCCGGCGGCGAGATCGGCGACGAGGTTCACCCCGAGATCGACCAGATCCTCACCTTCGTCAGCGGCGTGGGTGAGGCGCACGTTGACGGCGAGGTCAGACCGGTGCGTCAAGGCGATCTGGTCGCCGTGCCGGCCGGCACCCGGCACAACTTCGTGAACACCGGTCCGAATCCGCTCATCCTCTACACCGTCTACGGGCCGCCCGAGCACGCCGACGGGGTGGTGCACCGGACGAAGGATGCGGCGGAGGCCGCCGAGGCGGCCGGTCTCGACGAGCCGCCCCGTTGACGAGGTCGGACCGGGCGGCGGGACAGGGGCCCGGGGCCGGTGCGGTACCGCCCGACGGACAACCCGCTGTGTCGCTCGCCGACGATCTCCGGATGCCGCTGGTCGGCTTCGGCACCTGGCGGGTCACCGGGGCAATCGGGTACGACGCGTTGCGGACCGCCCTCGGCACGGGCTACCGGCATATCGACACGGCGACGCTGTACGGGAATGAAGACCTGGTGGGCCGTGCGGTGCGCGACAGCGGGTTGGCTCGCGAGCAGGTGTTCCTCACCACGAAGCTGCTCCCGCGGGATGCCGGGCGGGAGCGGCGGAGCCTGGCCGAGAGCCTCGCGGCCTTGGGCGTCGATTACCTCGACCTCTGGTTGATCCACTGGCCGCCGGATCCGGACCCCGGGACGGACATCTGGCGCGCCTTCCTCGCCGCACGGGACGAGGGACTGGTCCGCTCGGTGGGTGTCAGCAACTACGACATCCGGCAGCTCGACGAGCTGGCCGCAGCCACCGGTGAGATGCCCGCGGTGAACCAGGTCCGCTGGGGTCCGGTGTTGTACGACAAAGGACTGCTCGCCGCGCACCGGGCGCGTGGCGTGGTGCTCGAAGGGTACAGCCCGCTCAAGAGCACCGACTTCGCGGCACCGGTGTTGACCTCGGTGGCGCGGGCACACGGGGTGAGCGAGTCGCAGGTGGTGCTGCGTTGGCACCTCGAGCACGGCATCCCGGTGATCCCCAAGTCGGTGACGCCCGAGCGGATCGTCCGCAACTTCGATCTGTTCGACTTCGCCCTCACCGCGGACGAGGTTCACGAGATCGACTCGCTCGGCGCGACGGGACGGGCCCGCCGGGGACCTTAGCGTGACGTGCCCCGGCCGCCGGAGGCGAGTCGGGATGGGAGGAGGTGGCCGCGTATGGCGGAACCCGAGATCCTGCACATCCGGCTGCAGCAGGACGACCAGTGGCCGCCCTTCGACTGTGAGGAGGTACGCGGCGAGCCGGTGGGCGGGGACCGGTACCGGGTGCTCACCGCGCCCGCATTCGCCAGGCGGCTGGCCGTCGACGACGTGGTGAGTGTGCACCGGGACGGGACCGGGTGGCTGTGGGTCGATCGGGTGGTCGAGCGGGGGGAGCACTCCACGGTACGGGTGCTGATCCGGCGACCCGAGGCGGAGGGTCCCCTGTCCGCGGCGTTGGCGGCGCACGGCTGCCGGGTGTCCGCCTCGCCGCTGCCGGACTTGCTCGTGGTCGATGTGCCGGGCCCGGTGGACTACGCCGCGGTGCGCGGGTTGCTCGAGGACGGGGAGCGGCAGGGGGACTGGGAATACCAGGAGGCCCGGATCTCGTTCCGCCATGATCGGTTGACAGAAACGTCCTGATCTGTCGGCATCGCCGCCGATGCGGCGTCGGGCATCGCCCGACTATCCCGGGGTGCGCCATGAGAAACCGACCGACCCGGCGGCTGATCGGAGCGCTGGTGGGACTATCCTGCCTCCGAGGTAGGCCCTACGGATCACAGGGCGACCGGATCAGGGCAGTAACGACAACCGGAGGCCGTTCGTGACCACCGTCGCACCCAAGCCGATTGTGACCCGGCCATGGCCGGTCCGGCAGCCGGTCAAAGGCTCGGCACTCGCGCGGCTGCTGCGTACCACGGATGCGAAGCAGATCGGGATCATGTACATGGTCACGGCCTTCGCGTTCTTCCTGATCGGCGGCCTGATGGCGCTGATCATCCGTGCCGAGCTGGCCCGCCCCGGCATGCAGTTCCTGTCGCCGGAGCAGTACAACCAGATGTTCACCATGCACGGCACGATCATGCTGCTGTTCTTCGCGACGCCGATCGTGTTCGCGTTCGCGAACTACCTCGTGCCGATCCAGATCGGCGCACCGGACGTGTCGT
>DASVCA010000206.1:0-2525 GCA_036381835.1 Micromonosporaceae bacterium | reverse complement strand
ACATGGGCGGCGGGGCCATCATCGGTGGCACCATGCCGCCACTGCCGAGCATCGGGCCGGCCATCTGCGCCACCGGCGTGAGCGGGCGGGACGGCATCGGCGGCCCGGGAACCGGGGAACGACGGATCTCAACCGGATCATCACGCAGCGAGCCCCGGGCGCCGGCGCGGGCAAAGCCGCCCGTCCGCTCCTCGAGGTCACCGAGCTGCCGCTCGACCCGGTCGAGGTGCAGGTCGACCTGCCACTCGTCGTAACCGTTGAACCGGACCCGGAAGACGACGTCGTGCGCCTCCTGCGCGGTAACCGGCGGCCCGATCGGTTCCCCTGCCAAGGTCGCCTCGACGCGATCGAGGAACGCGTCAACCTCGTCGACCTTGTAGCCCCGACGGAGCGCCTTGCGTCGGAAGCGCTGACCCTCACTAGCCACGGTGTCTCCTGGTTCGCTCGCTAGGCACGCTCACGTGCTACCTGCGCGGCGGCAAGCTGCCCGCACGCGCCATCGATCTCCCGCCCTCGGGTGTCCCGGACGGTAGTGGGCACACCAGCCTCCCGAAGCCGCCGGACGAACTCCCGCTCAACCGGCTTCGGGCTGGCGTCCCACCGGCTACCCGGCGTCGGGTTGAGCGGAATGAGATTCACATGGGCCAACCGACCGGCCAGGATGCGGCCGAGGAGGTCGGCACGCCACGGCTGGTCGTTCACATCTTTGATCATCGCGTACTCGATGGACACACGCCGACCCGTACGCTCCGCGTACTCCCATGCCGCGTCCAGCACCTCCGCCACCTTCCAGCGCTGATTGACCGGCACGAGTTCGTCGCGCAGCTCATCATCGGGCGCGTGCAACGACAACGCAAGGGTCACCGAGAGTCCCTCGGCGGCGAGCCTGCGCATGGCGGGTACCAGACCGACAGTGGAGACCGTGATGTGCCGCTGGGACAGGCCGAGACCCTCCGGCGGCGGCGCGGTGAGGCGACGGATCGCGGGGATCAACCGGCCGTAGTTCGCCAGCGGCTCGCCCATGCCCATGAAGACGACGTGGGACAGCCGGGCCGGCGAGTGCGGCAACGCCCCGGAGGCGGCGACGCCCGCGAGGTAGACCGCCTGATCGACGATCTCCGCGGTGGACAGGTTCCGGGTCAATCCGGCTTGACCGGTGGCGCAGAAGGGACACCCCATGCCGCAGCCGGCCTGGCTGGAGATGCACGCCGTGACCCGGTCCGGGTAACCCATCAGCACGCTCTCGACCAGTGCGCCGTCGAACAGCCGCCACAGCACCTTCCGGGTGCTTTCGCCGTCGCAGGTCATCTCCCGTACCGGGGTGAGCAGCGTCGGCAGCAGACCGTCGGTCAGGGCGGCCCGGGTGGCTGCCGGCAGGTCGGTCATCCGGGCGGGATCGCGGACGAGCCGTCCGAAGTAGTGCGTGGAGATCTGCTTGGCACGGAACGCCGGTTGACCGAGTTCCACGACCAGCGCCTTGCGGCCGGTCATATCGAGGTCGGCGAGATGGCGGGGCGGGCGGCGCACGGATCGCGCCGCGCCGTCACCCGCCGCATCGGCGGCGATCACAGGAAGGCTCGTCATGACGGGTCAAGTCTCCCACGTTCCGCGACAATTGCACGCCGACGAACCTACCGACCGGACTCGTACCATCGGTCGAGCTCCCGGACCCCCGTACGCCCACACCCGGATCCCCTAACCCGGCAGGATGATCGCCAGAAGCAGGTACGAGGCGGGCACCGCGAACAGGATGGAGTCCAAGCGGTCCATCAGGCCGCCGTGGCCGGGCAGCAGGTTGCTCATGTCCTTGATCTTCAGGTCCCGCTTGATCACCGACTCGCAGAGATCACCGAGGACGGCCGAGACCGCCACCCCCAACCCGAACAGCGCGCCCCACCACAACGCGACATCGAACAGCAGGTTCAGCAGAACGGCGCTGCCGATGGCCGCAGCGCTCAGGGAGCCGGCGAAACCCTCCCACGACTTCTTCGGGCTCACCGTGGGTGCCATGGGATGCCTACCGAAGAACACACCGACGGCGTAGCCCCCGGTATCGGAGAGCACGACCGCCGCCAGCGTGACAAGCACCCGCCAGGCACCGTCGGGGGACGCCGTCAACAGCGCCGCGAACCCCGCCAAGAACGGCACGTACACCGCGATCAGCGTCCCGGCGGCCACATCCCGTTGGTAGTCGGCGGGCCCGTCGGCGAGCCGCCACACCAACACCGCCAGCACCGTGATCAGCAGGCCCAGACTCAGGCCGTCCGGGCCGGACCGCCAGGCGAGGCCGGTCATGAGCACCCCGCCCGCGATCAGCGGGGCCATGGGCGGGTTGCTGCCCTGGGTTCGTACGGCGCGGACCATCTCCCAGATGCCGACACCGGCCGCGGCGGCGATCACCGCGAAGAACGCCGACGGCAGCAGGAACAGCGGGACCAGGATGCCGCCGCCGAGGGCCAGCCCGACGGCGATCGCCGCCGGAAGATTGCGTCCGGCCCGCCCGTGTCCTTGCGAACTCCGCTTCC
>DASVCA010000205.1:0-6699 GCA_036381835.1 Micromonosporaceae bacterium | reverse complement strand
CACCCCGGCGTCTCGGTCAGGCGGTCGGCGCCAGCGCCATCCGCCAGGCCCCGTATCCGCCGAGCAGGTCGGAGACGTCCGCCCGTCCGGCCCGGCGCAGCAGGCTGGCCGCGACCGAGGACCGGTAGCCGCCCGCGCAGTGGACCACGATCGGCCGGTCGGTCGGCACCTCGTCGATCCGCCCGGGCAGCTCGGCCAACGGAATGTGCAGCGAGCCCTCGATGGCGCCCTGCTCGCGCTCACCGATGTTGCGCACGTCCACCACGACCGGCGGCTCGGGGCGGCTGAGCGCCTCGCGCAGGTCGGTAGCGGTGAGCCGGCTGGCCCGCCCCATCTCGGCCACCATGCCGAGGAACGCCGCCTCGGGCTCCCGCAGGTAGCCGACGACCTGGTCGAACCCGATCCGGGCCAGTCGCGTGACGATCTCGTCCTCGCGGTCCTGCGGCGCCACCACCAGCACCCGCTCGTCCGGCTTGACCACCGCGCCCGCGGTCTCCGCAAAGCGCCCGTCGGCCGGCACGTTCACCGCACCGCGCACGTGGCCGGCGGCGAACTCCTGCGGGTCGCGGGCGTCGACGACGACCGCACCCTCGGCCCGGGCCGCCAGGAACTCCTCGGCGGTCAACGGCCGCGGGACGATGCCCTCGTCGAACAGCTCGTGGTTCTTGCGGTTGAGCACCGCGTCGTAGGCGAAGTACTTCGGCGCGGCCGGCTGCCCGGCGGTGACCAGGGCCAGGAACTCCTCCTGGCTCATCGGCGCGCAGGCGTAGTTGGTCCGACGCTGCTCGCCGATGGTGGACTGCCGCTCGGTGGACAGGTTCTTCCCGCACGCCGATCCGGCGCCGTGGGCCGGGAAGACCCGTACCTCGTCCGGCAGGGCCATCAGCTTGTTGTGCACGCTGTCGTACAGCATCTGCCCCAGTTCCTCGGCGGTGACGCCGAAGGAGGCGAGCAGGTCGGGACGGCCGACGTCGCCGATGAACAGCGCGTCACCGGTGAGCACCCCGTACGGGACGGTGTCCGTGGCGTGTTCGTAGACCAGGATGCTGATCGACTCCGGCGTGTGGCCGGGGGTCTCCATGATCTGGAGCGTGACGTCGCCCAGGCTGATCCGTTCCCCATCGGTCAGCTTGCGGATCGGATACTCGGCGTCGGCACGCCACCCGTAGCCGATCCACGCCCCGGTGGCCGCGGCCAACTCGAGGTGGCCGGCGAGGAAGTCGGCGTGGAAGTGGGTGTTGATGACACCGACGATCGTCAGTCCGTGGGCCTCTGCGTCGGCCAGGTACTCCGAGATGTCCCGGCGCGGATCGACGACCACGGCCTGCCCGGAGGTCTCGTCACCGATCAGGTACGAGGCCTGGGACAGGCAGTCCAGGTAGTACTGGGTGAACAACATCGCGGTCTCCTTCAGTGATGTCCGGCGATACGACCACTCTAGCACATACCCCCGGGGGTATCCGGAAGAGCCAGGCCCGGTGAGCTATGGCGTCGCCCGCCGATGGGTTGCCTTGTGTGGACTTGTCTCCGCTGCTCAGTGCAGCGACAGGAACAACTTTTCCAGCTCCGCGAGTCGCTCGCGGTCGACCTTCGGCCCGCCGTCGCCATCGTCGCCCGCACCGTCGCGCTGCGTCGGGGCGAGGCACTGCTGAAGGCCGGTAGATATGATCTTGAAGCCTGCGCGGTCGAGCGCCCGCGACGCGGCCGAGAGTTGAGTGACCACTTCGGTGCAGTCACGTCCGGATTCGAGCATCGCGATGATGCCGCGGATCTGGCCCTCGGCACGGCGAAGCCGGTTGATCACGTCGGTCAGGGCCTGTCCGTCAACCCGCACGTCGCACCTCCTCTCCAACACCTACGTCATCACTATACCCCCTGGGGTATCCGTCGACCACTCGCCGACATGTGGCCCGGCGGACGCCGCCGCGCTACCGTCGATATGGCAAGATACCCCCAGGGGTATGAGAGAGCAAGGAGCACCGATGCGTGAGATCGACATCACCGCCTTCGCTACCGCACTCGCCGACGGCGCCACCGTCATCGACGTGCGAGAGCCCTTCGAGTACGTGACCGGGCACGTGCCCGGTGCCCGACTCGTACCACTGGCTCAGGTCCCGACCTACGCCCCGGAACTGGCCAAGGCCGGCCGGGTCTATGTCATCTGCGCCAGCGGCAACCGCAGCAAGGCCGCCGCCGACTACCTGGCCAAGGCCGGGGTGGACGCCTGGTCGGTGGCCGGCGGCACCAGCGCCTGGGCGAAGGCGGGACGTCCCCTGGTACGCGGCACCCGCGCGGCCGCCTGACCGCCCGGGCGACCGATCGACAGCCCCACCCTGCGAACCCACGGGTCGTCCCGGCCGTGCCTTCGGCCGGGACGACCCGTGCCAACCGGCGGGCACCGACCCGTCAGGGAAGGACACCAACGATGTCAGCCACACCGTTGTTGGGACTGCGGGCCAACGCCGCGCAGTTCACCCTCCTGGTGGCGGTCAATGCGCTGGTCGGCGGCCTGCTCGGAACCGAACGCACGGTCCTGCCGCTGCTCGGTGAACGGGAGTTCCACCTCACCGCCTACACCGCGGCGCTCACCTACATCCTCGCCTTCGGCCTCACCAAGGCCGCCACCAACTTCCTCGCCGGAGCGCTGTCCGACCGCTACGGCCGAAAGCCCGTACTGCTGGCCGGCTGGCTGGCCGGCATCCCGGTGCCGCTGATGCTCATCTGGGCACCGGACTGGAGCTGGGTCATCGCCGCCAACGTCCTGCTGGGGGTCAACCAGGGACTGGCCTGGTCGACCACCGTCGTTATGAAGATCGATCTGGTCGGGCCGCGACGCCGCGGCCTGGCGATGGGTCTGAACGAGGCCGCAGGCTATCTGGCCGTGGCGACCACCGCGCTGATCACCGGTCAACTGGCCGCCACGCACGGGCTACGTCCCGCTCCGTTCCTGCTCGGCGCCGCCTACGTCGCACTCGGTCTCGGCCTGTCCGTGTTCTTCGTCCGGGAGACCCACGGTCACGCCCGACACGAGGCGGTCACGCACCGGTCGGCCCCGGTGTCCGTTCCGTCCCCGGGCGGCCGAAGCACTCGACCGGGCCCGACGGTCGAAGGACTGTCCACCGGTCAGATCTTCGCGCTGGCCACCTGGCGCGAACGCGCGCTGTCCTCGGTGAGCCAGGCGGGGCTGGTCAACAACCTCAACGACGGACTGGCCTGGGGCCTGTTTCCGCTGCTGTTCGCCACCGCCGGCCTGTCGCTCGGCCAGATCGGCATGCTAGCCGCCCTCTACCCGGCGGTCTGGGGACTCGGTCAGGTCCTGACCGGGCCGCTGTCCGACCGGATCGGGCGAAAACCCGCGATCGTCTCGGGCATGCTCGTCCAAGCCGTCGGCCTGGGCCTCGTCGCGCTCGGTGACGACTTCCCGGTGTGGGCCGTGGCCGCGGTGCTGCTCGGAGCCGGCACCGCCCTCGTCTATCCGGCGCTGCTCGCCGCGGTCGGCGACGTCGCGCACCCGGCCTGGCGAGCCCGAGCCGTCGGGGTCTACCGACTGTGGCGCGACGGCGGCTTCGCCGTCGGCGCGCTGCTGGCCGGTCTGCTCGCCGACCTGACCGGTATCCGCGGCGCGACCTGGGCGGTGGCGGCGCTCACCGCGGCGTCGGGTCTGCTGGTGGCCGTCCGGATGTACGAGACACGCCGTCAGCCCGAGGCCGATCCCCGGCTCGGCGGCGCCCCGGCGGTCCCCTCGAACGCCAAGCGCAGCAGCTGATCCAGCCGGGCCGTCACGTCGACGGCCCGGCCTTCCGCCCAGTCGCGCATCGCGGCCTCGAACGCCCTGGCGAGGTGCCCGGTGATCAGGGTGGCCGGGATGTCGGAGCGGATCACTCCTGCGGCCGCGCCCTCCTCGACCAACCGCTCCACCACCTCGATGACGGGCGGCCGGGAGCCCTCGCCCAACAGCGCCGCGTGGCGGATCGGAAGGGTGTAGACGAAGCGGGCGAGCTGCTCGTGCTCCACCATGCGCTCGGCAGCGTCCAGGAGCAGTGCCCGGATCCTGCCCGGCGCGTCGGCCGCCGTCCCCGGCGGAGGCTCGACCGGCTCCCGGCCCATCAGCCGGGAGAAGAGCTCGGCGAGGATCTCCTCTCGTTCGGAGAAGTGCTTGTAAAAGGTCGCCCGGGAGATCCCCGCGGCTCGTGCGATGTCCTCCACCCGCACACCGACGTAGCCGCGCTCGACGAACAGCCGGAGGGCGGTGTCGAGCAGCATCTCGCGGGCCCGCTCCCGCAGCTGCGTACCCACACGCCCGAAGCCGGGTTGCCGTACCGGCATGCGCACTCCTTCACCCGATTCAGCTGGCCCGGCATCCGCCGGGCGGATGCGCCAGACAAATCTACGCCCCTCGGCACCCGGGCATGCTAGACACGTGTCTACACTTGCGGCGTGCGGTCGTCAAGACAGATGTCTTGATTAAGAAAGATCGCCATAATCTATACAAAAATTACTCACTCCGGGAGGGCTCGCTTGCTCACCGCACTCAGCAGATTCGCAATCCGTCGGCGATGGTCGGTGGTGATCGGTTGGACGCTCCTGCTCGTCGCCGCCCTGATCGCCGCCCGCGGCTACGGCGGAACCTTCACCAACGATCTGACCCTGTCCGGCACCGACTCGCAGGCCGCCTACGACACGCTCCGCAGCCGCTTCCCCGAACTGTCCGGCGACGGGATGCAGGTCGTCCTCCACCACCCCGACGGGATCACCTCGCCGGACACCAGACAGGCCGTCGACGCCGCGGTCGCGAAGGCACGCTCCGCACCCGAGGTAGCCGCGGCGCAATCGCCGTACGGACCGGCCCAGCAGATGATCTCCGAAGACGGCCGTACCGCGATCGCCACCGTTCAATTCGCCGAGCGCGCCCGGGACATCCCGCAGGACGCGGTCGCAGCGGCGCAGGAAGCCTTCGACCCGGTACGCGACCTGGGCGTACAGGTCGAGTTCGGCGGCCCGGCGGTGCAAACCGAGTCCGGGCCGTCCGGCAACGAGATATTCGGCCTGATCGCCGCGGTGATCGTGTTGCTGATCGCGTTCGGATCGCTCTTCGCCATGCTGGTGCCGATCCTCACCGCGCTCATGGCGCTCGGCCTCGGCATCGCCGCGATCGAACTACTGGCCAACTGGGTGACGATCGGGACCTCAGGACCCGTGGTCGCCGCGATGATCGGCCTCGGCGTCGGCATCGACTACGCCTTGCTGGTGGTCACCCGCCACCGGGAAGGACTCGCCGGCGGCCTCGACCCCGCGACGTCGATCGAACAGGCCATGGCGACCGCCGGACGAGCGGTGCTGGTCGCCGGCGCGACGGTGATCATCGCCGTTCTCAGCCTCTACCTGATCGGCATCCCGTTCGTCTCCGCCCTCGCGCTCGCCAGCGCCGTCTCCGTCGCCGCCACCCTGCTCGCCGCGGTGACGTTGCTGCCCGCCGTACTGAGCATCTTCGGCGCACGGCTGGACCGGTTGCGGGTCCGCCGCGTCACCTTCGATCACGGCACCGGTACCGAGGGCGGCTGGCACCGCTGGGCACACCGCGTGCAGCGCTACCGCTGGCCGGCCGTCGTGCTCGCGACCGCAGCACTCGTCCTGCTCGCGCTGCCCCTGACCTCACTGCGCCTCGGCACCGCCGACGGCGGGTCCCAGCCGACGGACACCACACAACGCCGCGCCTACGACCTGGTAGCGGACAGCTTCGGACCGGGCTGGACCGGGCCGCTGCTGGTCACGATCGACTTTTCGGACGGCACCCCGGCGCCGGAGGCGCAGCGAGCCACGGGCGAACTCCGCCAGGCGATCCTGGCCACCGACAACGTTCGGCAGGTCGGCCCGCCCCGGATCGCCCCCGAAGGCGACACGGCCGTGCTGACGGTCGTACCGAGCGGCTCCCCGGACGACGAGTCGACCGAGCATCTGGTGCACGAGCTGCGCACCGACGTGCTGCCGCGCGCGGCGGGCCAGGCCGAGACGCACGTGGGCGGCGCCACCGCGACCAGCATCGACCTGGCAGACAAGTTGGCCGCCCGGATGGGCTGGTTCATGCTCCTCGTCGTCGGGCTGGCCTTCCTCGTGCTGCTGGTCGAGTTCCGCTCGCTCATGGTCCCCTTGGTAGCGGTCGTCATGAACCTGCTCGCCGTCGGCGCCGCGTACGGACCGGTGGTCGCCGTCTTCCAATGGGGATGGTGGCCGGCCGACCTGATCGGGGCACAGCCGGGCCCGGTGGAGTCGTTCGCCCCGGTGATGCTGTTCGCCGTGCTGTTCGGTCTCTCCACCGACTACGCGGTGTTCCTCCTCAGCCGGATACACGAGGAGTACCGACACGGTCGGGACACGCGGCGGGCGGTAGCCCGCGGCATGGCGGCCACCTCCCGGGTGATCATCGCCGCGGCCTCGGTGATGGTCGTCGTCTTCGCCAGCTTCGTCCTCAACGACCAGCGGGTCGTCAACCTGTTCGGCTTCGGACTCGCCTCCGCCGTCGCCATGTACGCGCTGCTCGCCATGCTGGTGCTGATCCCGGCGCTGCTCGCCATCCTGGGCCGCGCCGCCTGGTGGTTCCCCGGTAGGCGACCGACGATCAGCCCTCCGTCGGAATCCGCAACCGCCGGCGCAGCCCGATCAGAATGACCCAGCCGACCGCCAGGCCGATCGCCGTCGTGG
>DASVCA010000204.1:0-9797 GCA_036381835.1 Micromonosporaceae bacterium | reverse complement strand
CGCGATCGCGGCGCTCTTCACCGAGCTGCCCGCCGGTGTCTTCGCGGCGGCGGCGGCGCTGCTCGGGGTGCTGGCCGAACTCTTCCGCGCGGCCACGGCCGCTCCGGCGGGCGCGAGGCAGCCGGTGCGCGGCTGGTCGGTGCGGCTGGGCCGGTCGTTGCGTCCGTCCGAGGGCGAGCCGCGGTGGTCGGTCAGTCCGACGACGGGGGCGCTGGTGGCGGCTGCCATGCCGGCCGCGCTGGCCGTGGCCGCGCTGGCCCCCGCGCTCACCGTCGCGCTGGTGACCCCCTATGCGACGCTGAACCGGGTCTGGCAGGGTCCACCCGGCGACCTGGCCTCGCCGCCCGTGGGAGCGGTCGCCGGCACCGACGTCGCCGCGGCACTGCTGTTGACCGTCGCCGGGGCACTCGCCGCCGTCGGACTGCACAACCGCCGAACCGTCCACGCGGTGCCGGTCGTGCTGCCCGGCGTGGCGCTCACCCTGCTGATCACTCCGGTCTCGTTGGACCTGCCGTGGCCGGCCGGCACCCTGGCGGCGCTGGGCGTCTTCACCGTGGCGATGCTCGGGCTGGCCCTGACCCCACCGCCGCGGCGCATATCCCGCACCCGTCCCATCCGCGTCAACCGCGTCCTGGTCTTCGGCGTCGGTCTGGCCGGCGGGGGTGCCGGGATGGCCGGCAGTCTGGCGAGCCCCGACCTGACGCTGTTCACCGTGGGCGGGGCGGTCGTGGTCGGATCGGTGGCCGCCCTGGCCGGACAGACCCGGCGTGCTCGGGTCATCGGCTGGATCTTCGCGGCCACGATGGCGCACGGCTTCGTGCTCACCACGGCGCTGTATCTGGACGTCCCGCTGGCCTGGTCCGCGTTCGGCGTCCTGGCCGTGGGCACCGCGCTGTTGCTGGCCGGGGTGGCGCTGCCACGGTTGCGCCAGGAGGAGTCCCCGCCGGAGACCGCCGTCGTGGAGTGGATCGGCCATGCCAGCGCACTGCTCGCGCTCGCCCTGGTGTACGACTCACCCCGCCACATCGCCGCGCTGCTCGCCGCCTGGGGCGCCGTACTCGGGGTCGCCTCGGTCCGCTGGCAGCCGATGCGGTCGCGGATCCTGTTCTGGGCTGCGGTCGGCTGCGAGATCACGGCCTGGTGGATGATGATGTATCTCGCCGACGTGACACTGCCGGAGGCGTACACGCTGCCGTTCGCCGTGCTCGCACTCATCATCGGCCTTCTTGAGCTGCGCCAACGTCCCGATCTGAACAGCTGGCTCGCGTACGGTCCGGCGCTGGCGGCGGCACTGCTACCCACCCTGATCGTCGTGATCGCCGCCGACACCAGCAATCTGCGTCAGGTACTGCTGCTGCTCGGAGCGGTCGCAGTCTTGATCTTCGGGTCGGTGCGTCAGCAGCAGGCTCCGGTGGTGATCGGAGCGGTGGTCACCGCGATCACCGCTCTGCATGCGCTCACCCTGGTCGGGCCGTGGCTGGTGCTGTTGCCGGTCGGTCTCACGCTGCTGCTGCTCGGGGCCGGTCGGGAACGCCGACAGCGAGCCCAGGACGGGCTGCGGGCGCTTCGCGAGATGCGCTGATCTACGAGGTCAGACTTCCGCGCAGCGCCGCGTCCTTGGCCGCCACGAGTTCGGCCAGCTCCGCCTGATAGGCGGCCATCCGCTGCCGCAGACCCTCGTCGCTGGCACCGAGTATCCGCACCGCGAGCAGCCCGGCGTTGCGGGCACCGCCGATGGAGACCGTCGCGACCGGCACGCCCGCGGGCATCTGCACGATCGACAGCAGCGAGTCCATCCCGTCCAGATGCTTGAGCGGGACGGGTACGCCGATGACCGGCAACGGTGTGGCGGCCGCGACCATGCCGGGCAGGTGTGCGGCGCCGCCCGCACCCGCGATGATCACGCGGAGCCCGCGCTCCGCGGCGCTGCGCGCGTACTCGATCATGGCGACGGGCGTCCGGTGCGCCGAGACGACGCGGACCTCGTAGGCGACACCGAACTCGTCGAGCGCCTCGGCGGCCGCCTTCATGGTCGGCCAGTCCGAGTCGCTGCCCATGATCACGCCGACCGTCGTCATCGTCCCTCCCGCAGCCACCGGGCAGCGGCGGCCGCCCGGGCCCGTAGCTCCTCGACGTCGTCCCCGAGCACCGTGACATGTCCGATCTTGCGTCCGGGCCGGACCTTCTTCCCGTACAGGTGCACCTTCACGCCCGGATCCGCCGCGAACAGGTGGTGCAGCCGCTCGTCGATGGGCATGCCCCCCTCGGCGCCGCCCAACACGTTGGCCATCACCACCGCCGGCGCGGTGAGCCCGGTGTCCCCCATCGGGTAGTCCAACACCGCGCGCAGGTGCTGCTCGAACTGCGAGGTACGCGCCCCTTCGATGGTCCAGTGGCCGGAATTGTGCGGGCGCATCGCCAGTTCGTTGACCACCAGCCGTCCGCCGGTCGCCCCGTCTTCGACTTCGAACAGTTCGACGGCGAGGAGACCGACGACCCCGAGCGACGCGGCGAGGTCGATGGCGAGCTGCTGCGCCCGCAACGCCGACGCCTCCGGCAGGCCGGGAGCCGGGGCGAGCACCTCCACGCAGATGCCGTCCCGCTGCACCGTCTCCACGACGGGGTAGACGGCCACCTGCCCGTACGGGGACCGGGCGACCTGCACCGCGAGTTCCCGGCGCAACCGTACCCGCTCCTCCGCGATCAGCGGGGTGCCGCTGGCCAGCAGCGGGGCAGCCTCATCGAGATCGGCGACCACCCACACGCCTCGACCGTCGTAGCCGCCCCGGACCGCCTTGAGCACCACCGGCCAGCCCACCTCGGCCCCGAACTCGGCCAGGTCGGACGCGGTGCGCACCGGTCGCCACCGCGGTACCGGCGCGCCGAGTTCGGTGAGCCGCTCGCGCATCGCCAGCTTGTCCTGCGCGTAGCGCAGCGCCGCAGCCGGCGGGTAGATCACCACCCCCTCGGCGGCGAGGACGCGCACATGCTCGTTCGGCACATGCTCGTGGTCGAATGTCACCACGTCACAGCCCTTCGCGAAGGTGCGCAGGGCGGCCAGGTCGGTGTGCTCCCCGTAGTGCACGTCGGCCGCGACCAGGGCGGCGGCTTCGTCGGGAGTCAACGCGAGAACGCGTAGAGACTGGCCGAGGGCGATGGCGGCCTGATGGGTCATCCGGGCCAGCTGGCCCCCGCCCACCATGCCGACCACCGGCAAACCGGTGTGGGTGTCCATGTCATCAGCCAGCGTAGCCGGATCGGCCGGGACGGCGGTGAGCCGGGGCGGTCAGCGCAGCTGGGCGACGAGGTCGGCGACGGTGTTGACCGGACGATCGCATACGAACCCCCGGCACACGTACGCCGTGGACGCCCCGTCCAGCGGCTGCCGACCGGTGAGCAACGGCACACCCGGCTGGTCCGGCGCGCCTGCGACGATCACCGCTCCCGGCGGGGCGTGCCGGCGTGCCGCGGCCAGCAGCGGATCGTCGTCCGGCCGGGTGGTCACGATGGCGATCTCGTACGGGCCGGAGAGCAGCGCCTCCCCCACCGCGGCGGCGTACCCGGCGAAACGCGGGTGGCCGGCGATGAGCGGCGCCACCGTGGTCAACGCCAGTTCGGCCGCCTCCCGGTAGCGCGGCTGCCCGGCCAACGCGGAGTAGGTCACCAGCGCCGCGATCACCGACGACTGACCGGACGGGGTGGCGTTGTCGGTCGGATCGGCGGGGCGGGCCACCAACCGTTCGGCGTCGTCGGCCGTGTCGTAGAACCCGCCGCCGTCGGCGGCGAACCGGGCCAGCGCCGTGTCGAGCAGCATCCCGGCGAGGGTGAGCCACCGCCCCTCGCCGGTGAGCTGGTGCACCGCGCAGAACGCCTCGGCGACGCAGCCGTAGTCCTCGAGCACCCCGGCCGGCTCACCGACCACGCCGTCGCGGGACACCCGCCGCAGCCGACCCTCGACGATGTGCCGGTCGGCGAGCACCTCGGCGATGCGTCGGGCCGCGGTGCCTGCCGCACGATCGCCGGTGATCATCGCGTGTTCGGCCAGCGCGGTCACCGCCAGCCCGTTCCAGGCGGCCACGACCTTGTCGTCGCGGGCCGGCTGGGGGCGCCGGTCACGTGCCGCCCGAAGCCGTGCCCGTATCCGCTGCCAGCGCTGCGTCACCGCGGGATCGGCCTCGTCGACGTCCCGGGCCAGGCGGAGCACGGTGGTGCCGTGCTCGAAGTTGCCCTCCTCGGTGACCCCGAACAGGTCTGCGGCCCAGCGCCCGTCCTCCGTGCCCAGCGTCTCGACCAGCTGGGCCGGGGTCCAGACGTAGGTGGCCCCTTCCACCCCTTCCGTGTCGGCGTCCAGCGCCGATGCCAGCCCACCGGCCTCGGTGGCCAGGTCGGACAGGAGGAACGCGGCCGTCTCATCGGCGATCCGGCGCGCCATCGGATCGCCGGTGAGCCGCCACAGCTGGGTGTAGACGCGCAGCAGCAGCGCGTTGTCGTAGAGCATCTTCTCGAAGTGCGGCACGGTCCAGTGCCCGTCCACGGCGTACCGGGCGAAGCCGCCGCCGACCTGGTCGTAGATGCCGCCGCGGGCCATCGCCTCGGCGGTGTGGCGGACGATCTCCAGGCTGCGGGCTGCACCGGTCCGCTGGTGGTGGCGCAGCAGGAACAGCAGGATCAGGTGCGGGGGGAACTTCGGGGCACCGCCGAAGCCGCCGTGCACCGGGTCGTACTCCTTGGCGAGCTCTTCCGCGGCGGTGTCCAACAGGTCCGGGGTGACCGGCGCGGTCTGGCCGCCCACCCCTTGCGCGTTGCTGACCGCCTCGGCCAGCGCCGTCCCTTGGCGCAACACCACCGCACGCTGGTTGCGCCACAGGGTGGTCATCACGTGCAGCAGCCGCAGGAAGTCCGGACGACGGAAGTAGGTGCCGCAGTAGAACGGCGTGCCGTCCGGGGTGGCGAACACGGTCATCGGCCACCCGCCCTGGCCGGTCATCGCCTGGGTCGCCGCCATGTAGACCGCGTCGACGTCGGGGCGCTCCTCGCGGTCCACCTTGATCGATACGAAGTTCTCGTTGAGGACGCGGGCGATCTCGTCGTCCTCGAACGACTCGTGCGCCATCACGTGGCACCAGTGGCAGGCCGCGTACCCGACCGAGATCAGCACCGGCACGTCTCGCCGACGCGCCTCGGCGAACGCCTCCTCACACCACGGCCACCAGTCGACCGGGTTGTCGGCGTGCTGCAGCAGGTACGGCGAAGTGGCGTTGCTCAACCGGTTCACCGGACGACCATAACCGCGCAAGCCCTCCCCCGCTGCTGCGGCGGCGACAACCCACCCACTCGGTTCTAGTGCCGCCTGCCCAGATCTGGTTGCGGTAGGGGGCTAGGAGGCTCCGTCGGCGGGCAGCGGTAGCACCTGGGCACCGGAGGCGGCGAGCAGACGACGCAACACGGTCAACGCCTTGTCCGCCGGCATCGGACGGAAGAAGTGGTAGCCCTGCGCTGCCGCGCAGCCGAGCCCGGCGAGCACCTGGCGCTGCTCCGCGGTCTCGACACCTTCGGCGATCACGCGCAGGCCGAGTTCCCGACCCAGCGCGATGGTGGCTCGTACGACCGCGGCCGCCTCCGGCGACTCGGCCATCCGCCTCACGAAGGAGCGGTCGACCTTGAGTTCGTCCACCGCGACCCGGGTCAGGAAGGCCAGCGAGGAGAACCCGGTGCCGAAGTCGTCGACGGCCAGCTGCACGCCGAGCGCCTGAAGCGCGCCCAGCACCTCGTCGATGATCTTCAGCTCGCTGACCTCGACGGTCTCCGTTATCTCGAGTACCAGTCGATGAGCCGGCACCCGATGGTGCCGCAACAGCTCCGCGACGTCGAGCGGCAGCCGCGCATCGAACAGGCTGCGGGGACTGAGGTTGACCGAGACAGGCACCGTGACACCGCGACGCGCCCACTCGGCTGCCACCGCGAGCGCCTTGTCGATCACGTACCGGGTGAACGGACCGAGCAGATCGCTGTTCTCGACCGCTCGGACGAACTCGGCGGGGCCGAGCCGCCCACGCCGGGGATGCTGCCAGCGGATGAGCGCTTCGACCCCGATGGGCGCTCCGGTGACGAGATCCACCGCGGGCTGCACCACGAGCACGAGCTGATCATCGGTGGCCAGTGCTTCCCGCAGTTCCGCGAGCACGGTCAGGTGGTCGGTGTCGGCGGGATCTCGCACGCTGTCGTACGAGGCCACGCCACCGTCCGCCTTCGCCTGATGGAGGGCGACGTCGGCGCGTCGCAGCAGTTCCGCCAGGTCCACCGTGCCCGCCTCGGCGACGGCCACTCCCACCGAGATCTCGGCCGACACTCGGACGTCGGCGACTTCGCCGGTGTCGGCGAGCAGCTCGGCGATCTGCCGGGCTCGGCGGAGGGCGTGCGGTGCCGGGCCGGCTCGACGGTGCCGACGCGGCGCGGGCACCACCGGTGACGCGACGGCCAGCAGGGCGAACTCGTCGTCGCCGGTTCGGCCGAGCAGTTCGCCGGGGCGCTGCACGCCGCGGAGCCGATCCGCGACGAGGCGGAGCAGGTCGTCGCCAGCCCCGTGTCCCAGCGTCTCGTTGAGCTCCGCGAAGTTATCGATGTCGATCAGAGTCAGCGCGACCGGTTGCTCGGCGGTGGCGCGCCGCAGCGCGTCGTCGCCCTGTTGGATGAGCGCGGCGCGATTGAGCAGGTCCGTCAACGGATCGTGGGTGGCGGCATGTCGTGTCTCGGCGACCAGGGTCCGGCGTCTGCGGTCGGCCGCCGCATTGTGTAAGGCCGCGGCCAACGCCTCCCCGTACGCGCTGAGGGCGGCTGCCTGGTACGGGCGGAGCACGACTGGGCTGGGCAGTCGCACCCGCAGTTCGCCGAGGTGTTCGTCGGCGAAGACGAGCGACTGACGCGCCAGCTCCCCGCCGGTGGGGGCGTCGTCAGCCGGGTCGATGAGGATCGTGCCGGTCGGGTCGCCGCGATATCGCCGTGCCGTGCCCTCGTCGGACACCACATCCAACTCGACGTGCGCGCCGCTGAAGATCTTGGTCGCCCCGGCCACGCCGGCCACCGCCACCGCGCGCTCATCGAGTTGGTTCAGCGCCTTGACGGCCCGCGCGTAGTCCAGCCAGAGCCGTCGCTCGACGTCAGCCAGCAGCCACTGCCGATATCCGTGCCAGAGCAGGGCGAGCGCCGCCGCCGGCAGCAGCCACCGCGGGTCACGGTCGACAAGGGCGAGCGTCGCGAGCCCACCGACGGCCACGATGAGCAGCGCCGTCAGACAGGACGGAAAACGGACGCCGGGTGGTTGTCGCATCGGCGCCCCCTCCCGCGGTTGGCACAGTCCCCCCGGGCGAAGGTTAAGGCAAACCGGACGAGCACAACAGGGGTCGATGCGCGGCGCAGGTCAGGAGCCGACGGATTCCCCGGTCTGCGCGGTCGCCTCCCCACCGGACGCGCCGGCCTTGTCGTCCGGCTGCGGGAACCGGTCGGGCAGGCGGCGGAGACGGGTGTTCATGTTGCGGATCAGCATGATCGTGGCGATCGCCATCAACAGCAGGATGAACAGGCCCATCGGCCCGGCGAGCCCACCCGTGCGGGTGTCACCGAAATTGTTCTGGGCGAGCATCTGTGCGACGGTCAGCATTCCCTATGCCCCTTCGATCGGCGCGTCCGTACCACCGTACGCCGGTTCGGCGGCAAGCAGCTCACGCACACCGGCGAAGAGATCCGACTCGGGCAGTGGACTGTCCACCAGTGAGCGGACCAGTTGGAAGTCTTCGGTCGGCCACGCCCGCTGCTGCAATTCCATCGGGACCTGGAACCAGAACCCGTCCGGATCGACCTGGGTGGCGTGGGCCCGCAACGCGTCGTCACGGACCGGGAAGTACTCGGCGCATTCGATCCGGGTGGTGATACGTGCGCCCTTGTCCGGCCGGCCGTCCCATCGCTTGAGCCAGTCCTCGTACGGCGACTTGCGTCCCGCGGCCAGCATCGCCTCGTGCAAGGCCATGATCTTGGACTTGTGGAAGCCGATGTCGTAGTAGAGCTTCAACGGCTGCCACGGCGGCCCAAGCTCCGGGTCGTGGTCTGCGTCACCGGCGACATCGAACGCCTCGACGGTGATCTTGTGGCACATGATGTGATCCGGGTGCGGATATCCGCCGTCCTCGTCGTAGGTGGTCACCACGTGCGGTCGGAACTCCCGCATCAGCCGCACCAGGGGTCGGGCCGCGACCTTCACGTCCTGCAACGCGAAACAACCCTCCGGCAACGGCGGCGGGGGGTCGCCCTCGGGCAGCCCGGAGTCGACGAAGCCCAGCCACGCCTGCTCGACGCCGAGGATGGCCCGCGCCGCATCCATCTCCGCCCGACGGATCTCGGCGATGTTCTCCCAGACCTCGGGCCGGTCCATCTTCGGGTTCAGCACGCTGCCCCGTTCCCCGCCGGTGCAGGTCACCACCAGCACCTCGGCCCCCTCGGCGACGTACTTGGCCATCGTCGCCGCGCCCTTGCTCGACTCGTCGTCGGGATGTGCGTGAACAGCCATGAGTCGCAATCGCTCTGCCACGGGATGCCCTCTCGTTCCGGGCGGGGCGCGCAGCTTGACCCGCCGTACTGGTTTCGGTCACCGGCTGGGAAGATAGACGCGGTAATTTTTACGGACGACTGTGACAGTAGCGCGGGGAGCGCACGGAGTTGAGCGAGAGCGGCCACACCATCCGATCCGCCGCCGATCCCTCGGCGGTGACCTTCCCGCCGGGCCGGTACGGCCGTCGGCGGGCACCGCGCCGCACCCCGCGCTGGCTGACCGCGCTCCTGATCGTCGCGGCGCTGGCCGCGGGAACCGCGCTCTCCTTCGCGCTCTACCGCAGCTACGGGGATCCCACCTACGACGCCAAGGTGATCACCTACACCGACATCACCGACCACCAGGTGGTGATCGCCTTCCAGGTTCACGTCCCGCCCGGCGGGTCCGCCCGCTGCGTGCTGCGGGCCCGGGCGTACGACGGTGCCGAGGTGGGCCGGGCGGAGGTACAGGTGACCGCCGAGCCTGGATCACGGCAGGCCTCGGCCGAGCACCCGGTGTCCACCACGCGTCGCCCGTTCGTCGGCGAGGTGCTGGGCTGCCGGCCCGTGGACTGACGGCACGGGTCGATCGGTCGTACGCCGGACTCGGTCCGCCCCGTAGCGCAGCCCCCGCTGCTAAGTTGGAAGTTCGTCCCTATTCGTCTCGGAGCCCGAGTGCTCCAGAAGCCCGAGGAGATCGTCTGTGTCGACTGACCGCGAGGCGCAAGTCACCTGGCTATCCCAGGACGCCTACGATCGTCTGCAGGCAGAGCTCGAGGAGCTTATCGCCGCGCGCCCGGTGATCGCCGCGGAGATCAATGCCCGACGCGAGGAGGGTGACCTGCGGGAGAACGGCGGATACCATGCCGCCCGGGAGGAGCAGGGCAAACAGGAGGCCCGCATCCGCTACCTGCAGGAGCTGCTGCGGACGGCGAAAGTGGGCCAGCCGCCGACGGGGGACGGCGTGGTACCCGGGACCGTGGTGACGATCTACTTCGACGACGATCCCGACGACACCGAGACCTTCCTGCTCGGCTCGCGGGAGATCGCCGCGACCACCGATCTGACCGTCTACAGCCCGGAGTCCGCCCTGGGGAAGGCCATCCTCGGTGCCCGCGCCGGCCAGACCGTGACCTACACCGCCCCCAGCGGTGCCGACGTCAAGGTCACCGTCGTCGGGTTCGAGCCCTTCACCGGCTGACGGCGTCGCGGTCGGG
>DASVCA010000203.1:0-7612 GCA_036381835.1 Micromonosporaceae bacterium | reverse complement strand
TGCGGCGATCCTGGCGGAAGAAGACGAAGCCGGGTGCCGCGCTACGCGCGGCACCCGGCTTCGTCGCTGTGTCGTGTGCTGATTTCCGCATCGGGCCGGCCCGGGGACCGGCTCGTCAGTGCTTCTCCCGACCGGCCCGGCCAGCCAACTGGTTCAGCCCGGCGACAAGCCCGCCGGTCAGATCTCCGCCGCCGAAGGCGGCCGACATGGACAGGGCGGCGAGCTTCGCGTCCCGGTCGGGAATCCGCTTGCGGGCCTCGGAGCCCGTCACGATCTCCAGCAGCCGCTGGTTCGGCGATACCGCGATGAGCACCGAGGTCGCCGGGTCGGCCAGTTGCGCGTGGAGTTTCTCCGCGTGCTCCCGGACCGGCTCGGCGAGCTCACCCACGTAGATCGAGAAGGTCAGCCCGGTCGACCGGTCGGCGGCCCGAAGCGCATGGTCGAGACGCATCAACTGCCGCGTCGAGAAGGGCCCGTCCAGCACCCCCGGCCGGAGGGCCAGGGCCGCGTCCTGCCGCCGAACGGTGATGCTCTCACCACCGGTCACTTGCGCCTCCCGTCGAGCCGGGCCGCACGGGTGCGGCCTTGATCTCCACCTCGCCCTTGGTCAGTTCGGCCCGCTCGGGTCGCCCCTCGACATGCAGTCCGGCCCTGCTCGGGGACCCGGCCACCTGGTCGGGGGACGAGAGGAACCAGACCGGAGTGAAATCGAACGGACGACCGGGCCGGTACCGTGCGGGACTGCGTCCCCCGCCGGCCATGGCCAGAGCGGTGATGATCAGTACGATGGCGGCCGGGAGGCCGACGAAGACCAGCACGGTGTCGCTAACTGCCAACCTCTACGCCCCCATGCAGTCATATCCGACAGAGCACTGGATCGCCGGTCTTCGCCGATCCGACCCAGTCTTCGTTTCACCGTAGCCGACACCTGTGCCGCTGCGGCCGTCGGGCCGCCGATCCGACCGTTCTCCCCCTGGTCTGCTGGACGCCGTGCTCCCGGTCGTACCCGCTACGGGCCGCGTCGGAAATCAGGCCGCGTCCGCCCGGGGCAGGTCGAGCCAGTCGGCCCACCGGGGATCCGGCGCGCGGTGTCCGAGCACCCGCCAGGCGGTGCCTTTGGGGGCAGCCGGCGTGACCGGCAGCCGCCAGCCCATCTCGGCGGGAGTCCGGTCGCCCTTGGTGTGGTTGCATTTCGCACACGCCGCGACGACGTTCTCCCAGACGTGCTGGCCGCCGCGGCTGCGGGGGATCACGTGATCGATGGTTTCCGCCGGGCCTCGACAGTAGGCGCACCGCCAGCCGTCACGTGCGAAGATCGTCCGACGGGACAGGCCGACGTGCGTACGGTAGGGGACGCGCACGAACCGGGTCAGCCGGACCACGGACGGCACCGGAAGCTCGTATCGCTCGCTGTGCAGCGCACCTTCACCATCGACCAGACAGACCGCCTTCGCGGTGAGGACCAGAAGCACCGCGCGGCGCACGGACACGACGCCTAGCGGTTCGTAGGTTGCGTTGAGCACCAGCGCACCCGTACCCGCCGGGCGTCGTATGTCAGGCATCGCGCTCACCCTCTCGGTCCTGACCGGGTCCGCTTCGAGCACCGAGCAGAAGTCGGTGCGGCGGCGCAGCGGCACCACTACCGTGTGCCAATATTCCCTGATCCCGACCTCGATTGCACACACAAATCTGGGGCGAACGATGAAGTCGCGGCGACGCGCGCCGAAATCGGCAGCCCTCATCGACCCGAGTCGTCTTCGGTCGTCCGGTCCAGCCCGGACCGCCGACCGGATTGGCCCGGCCACCGGACGGACGCGCGGGGATCAGCCGTTCGTTCAGTCGGGGATGCGACTATTTGTCCGTCGGGACTAGCCAGCCGGTCAGACGGTCGGGCAAAATCCGTGGCAGGCTCCTCTCGGAGCGTGACGACGACCGCCTCGCTGGCCAGTGCTGATGCCCTTTCCCGGTTGATTTCCCATCGGGGATGGTCAGCGGTCGAGAACGATGGAGGCCAGGTGTCCGACGCGACACATTCCCCGGCTAAACCCGCCACGTTCCGCGAGGTGTTCGCGCAGCCGGAGTATCGGGCGCTGTTCTCCGCAGCGGTGCTGTCGTGGATCGGCGACTACATCACCAAGGCCGCGGTCACGGTCCTCGTCTACCAGCAGACCAGTTCGGTCGCGCTGTCCGCGGCCGCGTTCGCCGTGAGCTACCTGCCCTGGCTGGTCGGCGGGCCACTGCTCGCGACGCTCGCCGAACGACGGCCGTACCGGTCGGTCATGGTCACATGCGACGTGGTCCGGATGTGTCTGGTCCTGCTCCTCGCCTACCCCGGCCTGCCGGTGGGCGTCATGCTGGTGTTGCTCTTCACGCTCACCCTGGCCAATCCCCCGAGCCAGGCTGCGCGCTCGGCGCTGCTACCGCTCATCCTGACCGGCGATCGGCTGGTACTCGGCCTGTCGTTGAACATCAGCACGGGGCAGGCCGCCCAGGTCATCGGTTACGTCGCCGGTGCCGCGATCGCCACCGTCAACCCGCGACTCGCGCTGCTCGTCGACGCCTCGACGTTCGCGCTCTCGGCGCTGCTGGTCCGCTTCGGTGTTCGCCACCGCCCGTCCGCCATGAAGGCCGAGCACCGCAGCCACCTGCTGCGGGAGACGAGCGAGGGGATGCGACTGGTCTTCGGCACGCCGATCCTGCGCGCCATCGCCATCATCGTCTTCACCTCGATGCTGTTCGCCATCGTGCCCGAGGGACTGGCTGCGGCCTGGGCGGCCGAGACCACCGAGAACGACTCCCAACGCGGCGTCGCGCAGGCGCTGATCATGGCGTCGAGCCCGGTCGGGTTCACCCTGGGCGGCTTGCTCGTCGGCCGGCTGATCCGACCGGAGGTCCGGCGGGCGTTGATCCGACCGTTCGCCGTAGCGGCACCGCTTGCCCTGGTGCCCGCGGTGCTGAATCCGCCGCCGGTCGTGGTGGCGTTGCTCGCCTCGGCGTGCGGTTTCGCGGTGGCGGGGATGCTGCCGGCGGCGAACGCGCTGTTCGTTCAGTGCCTCCCGAACGGGTTCCGTGCCCGGGCCTTCGGCGTGATGGCCACCGGGGTCCAGGTCATTCAGGGTGCCGCGGTGCTCGTGACCGGCATGCTGTCCGAGATGTTCTCGATCCCGCTGGTGGTCGGTGTGTGGAGCCTGGCGGGGGTGGTCCTGGTCGCCGTGGCCGCGAGCACCTGGCCGCAACCGGCCCACATCGAGATGGTGATCGCACAGGTGAGCCGGGAGAACGCCGATGCCGCGGCGGCGCCGTCGGACAAAGCAGGGGATGGCCGTGATCCGGCACCGGCGCGTCCGTCCCAGGCGGGGGCCAACGCCGGTTGAGCCGGGCCTGTCCGATGCCGTCCGGCCCTGGCAGGATGGAACGGTGAACCCAGCAGGCGAAGACGTTCAGGGCCAGCCGCCGATCAGCTTCTACGAGGCGGTCGGCGGTGAGCCGACCTTCCGTAAGTTGGTGTCGGAGTTCTACGCCGGGGTCGCGACCGATCCACTGCTGCGCCCGATGTACCCCGAGGCTGATCTCGGCCCGGCCGAGGACCGGCTCAGATTGTTCCTGATGCAGTACTGGGGCGGCCCCCACACCTACTCCGCTCAGCGGGGACATCCCCGGCTGCGGATGCGCCACGCTCCGTTCCGGATCGGCCCCGCCGAGCGCGACGCCTGGCTGCGGCACATGCGCCGCGCGCTGGACAGCCTGAACCTGCAGGAAGACCTGGCGAACCAACTCTGGGACTATCTGGAGCGGGCCGCCCACTTCCTCGTGAACACCGTCGATTCGCCGGCGGCCGGGGAACGCCGCTAGAGCAGAGCGCCCTCGTCGTATAGCCAGTCGACGAAGGCCGAGGCGACCCCGGTCCCGCATTCGAGGACCTCGACCAGTAGCGCGTCGTGGATTCCGGCGTTCAGCGGCACCTGCAGTTCGCCGTAGACGGGCAACTGGCCGTACTCGGTCAGGTCACCCACGTACGCCTTGCAGAAGCGCCGGGTGTGGTTCCACTCGTTGACCGCGCGGAAAGCCCGGTCCATCCAGTCCGGGGGCACCGTCGCGTGTGGACGGGCCCGAATCACCAGGATCTCGTCCTGCGGACCCTCGAGAGTGAACAGCACCGCGTGCCGCTCCCACATCCCGAGCAGGTTGCCGTCGCCATCGGCGAGGTAACGAACGCCGATCCGGTCCAGCGCGGCACCGACCCGCTCGAGCGTCACCGGGGCCACGGCCGAGGAGTCGTCGAGTGTCTGCCGAGGGCTGCACTCGATGATCGGTTCCCTCGGCATGGGCGGCCCGATTCGAACGGTCCGCTCCGCAGCAGCCTCGACCCTTGCCTCCGACTCACCGCGACTGGTGTAGCCGGGGAGCCATGACCACCACGCCATTGCTCGCCCACCTCGCTCCCGCCTCGGACTCCAGACCCTGTACGGGTGGGATCCGAGGGACGACGGTACCCGTATAGGCGGTTCGAAGCACCCCCCTAACGCCTTGCACAAACCGTTCAGCTGATGCGACATCATCCGTTCGGATGAATTCAGACGGGAGTAAGAGCGAGATTATCTACGCTCCGCATCCAGGCGACTCCAAAGGGCGCAGAGAGCCCCACCCAATTCCGGATGAACAACACATGGACGACATCAGGGACAGTCTGCCCGGACCGAGCCGGCGCAGCATCCGATCGTGGGCCGAGAAACCCCATCCGGACCACCGCCTGCACCAGCCGCTGCGGGACCTCCACCCGGGCCGGGCCGGTCCCCGGTGGGCCGGAAACGACGATCGCGAGGTGATCGAGCAGGGCGTCCCGCACCCGCCGCTCACCCACCGCAGGGGCGGCCGCGGCCGCCGCCCGAAGAGCGTCCGCAGCCGCGGCCGCCAGCCGACGCAACTCCTCCGCCGGTACGGACTCCACCACCCGGCCGGCGGACGGCGGCAACGCCTGGCGCCAGTCGGCGTCCCGCCGCACCGGTAGCGCCTGGCGTCCGGCCCGCAGTTCGGCCAGCAACTCGCCGGCCGAAACGGTGACGTCACCCGGAGCGGTCCCGGCCACCGTACGACCGACGAGCACCTGCCACGGCACGCGCGCCCAGAGGCTGGTCCGCCCGGTGTCACCGAGCGGACGCAGCCGGACGAGAGCACCGGGATCGAGCCTGGTAAGCCGGGTCAGGAAGGCACCGGCGTCGGCGATGCCGGTCAGCCCGTGCCCGGATGCGCCGACCCCGTGCCCCGGGCCGCTCACCACACCGCCTACTCTCCGCTGCCGGAATCCGCCGACGGCACGGTGTACGGCATCAGGAACGTCATCTCCGCCTCGGTCAACCGACGCGGTCGCTGGCGGTCGAGGTCGAACGGCACAAGCACCGACCGTGCCCGGCACGCGAGGGTCTCCCCGTCGAACAGCTCGTAACCGATGGTGAACCGGGAGGGGCGCAGGTCCGTCACCCACAGCTCCACCCGCACCGTCGGCACCTGCTGTCCGCGTTCCCGCACCACGTACCCGACCGGCCGCAGGTAGTCGATCTCGTGCCGGGCGATGACGACACCGGCGGAGAAGGCTTCCACTCCGTCGGCGGCGGCGCCGAGGAACAACAGCGCCGCCCGAGCCTCCTCGAGGAGGGTGAGATAGCGGGCGTTGTTGACGTGGCCGAAGGCGTCGAGGTCCGACCAACGCAGCGCGCACTGGTATACGAACCGCTCCTTGGGCACCGCCTCAGTCACGCGTCAACCTCCGGTGGGTCACCCGATGGGGACGGGCAGCCTCGGGACCGAGCCGCTCGATCTTGTTCTTCTCGTACGCGTCGAAGTTACCCTCGAACCAGAACCACTTCGCCGGGTTCTCCTCGTCGCCTTCCCAGGCCAGGATGTGCGTCGCGACCCGGTCGAGGAACATCCGGTCGTGGGAGATGACCACCGCGCAGCCGGGGAACTCCAGCAGCGCGTTCTCCAACGACGACAGGGTCTCCACGTCGAGGTCGTTGGTGGGCTCGTCGAGCAGCAGCACGTTGCCGCCGATCTTCAGGGTCAGCGCCAGGTTCAGCCGGTTGCGCTCGCCGCCGGAGAGCACCTTGGCCGGCTTCTGCTGGTCCGGGCCCTTGAACCCGAAGGCGGCCACGTACGCGCGCGACGGCATCTCCACCTTGCCGACCATCAGGTGGTCGAGTCCGTCGGAGACCACCTCCCACACGGTCTTATCTCCGTCGATGCCCGCCCGGTTCTGGTCGACGTACGACAGTTTCACCGTTTCGCCGATCTTGACCGTTCCGCTGTCCGGCGGCTCCAAGCCGACGATGGTCTTGAACAAGGTGGTCTTACCCACCCCGTTCGGCCCGATGACGCCGACGATGCCGTTACGCGGCAGGGTGAAGCTCAGATCGTCGATGAGTAGCCGGTCGCCGAACCCCTTGGTCAGGTTCCGGACCTCGATGACGGTGCTACCCAACCGCGGGCCCGGCGGGATCTGGATCTCCTCGAAGTCGAGCTTGCGGGTCTTCTCCGCCTCCGCGGCCATCTCCTCGTACCGGTTGAGCCGGGCCCGGGACTTGGTCTGGCGCGCCCTGGCGTTGGAGCGGACCCACTCCAGCTCCTCGGCCAGCCGCTTCTGCAGCTTGGCGTCCTTGCGCCCCTGCACCGCCAGGCGGGCGGCCTTCTTCTCCAGGTAGGTGGAGTAGTTGCCCTCGTACGGGTAGGCCCGGCCGCGGTCCAGCTCGAGGATCCACTGGGCCACGTTGTCCAGGAAGTACCGGTCGTGGGTGATGGCGACGACCGTGCCCGGGTACTTGGCCAGGTGCTGCTCCAGCCACTGCACGCTCTCGGCGTCCAGGTGGTTGGTCGGCTCGTCGAGCAGCAGCAGGTCCGGCTGCTCCAGTAGGAGCTTGCACAACGCCACCCGGCGGCGCTCACCGCCGGAGAGGTCAGTGACCGGCCAGTCCGGGGGCGGGCAGCGCAGCGCGTCCATCGCCTGCTCCAGGCGGGCGTCGATGTCCCAGGCGTCGGCGTGGTCGAGCTCCTCCTGCAGCCGGCCCATCTCCTCCATGAGCTCGTCGGAGTACTCGGTCGCCATCTTCTCGGCGATCTCGTTGAACCGGGCGAGCTTGGCCTTGATCGGGGCCACGGCCTGCTCGATGTTGCCGAGCACGGTCTTCGTTTCGTCCAGCGGCGGCTCCTGGGCGAGCAGGCCCACCGTGTAGCCGGGCATGAGCTTCGCCTCGCCGTTGCTGAGGGTCTCCTGCCCCGCCATGATCCGCAGCAGGGTCGACTTGCCCGCGCCGTTCGGTCCCACGACGCCGATCTTGGCGCCCGGCAGGAAGGCGAGCGTCACGTCATCGAGGACGACCTTGTCGCCGTGCGCCTTGCGTGCCTTCTCCAGCGTGTAGATGAACTGGGCCACGGTTGTGCCCACCCTCCCGGTTTTCGCAGTCGGAATGCTCCCCCATTGTCCCAGGTCATCGCCCCACCAACCGCCCAGGGTGGTCCGGCCGACCAACGGTGGGTCGTCACCGGTCCGGTGGTTCGGCCCCGGCCGCTACGACCGTGGCACACCGGCCAGAATTCCGGCCTCGGGCCGCGTGCCCTGGAC
>DASVCA010000202.1:0-38416 GCA_036381835.1 Micromonosporaceae bacterium | reverse complement strand
TGTCCACCGCACGAGCCTAACCCGATCGGGCCGCCGCCCCCGCACCTCGCGTGATCTTGCCGAGTGCCGGCCCGGTGCCCCGCCTGCCGACGCGCGGGAGGGGCCGTCCCGCCCCCTGGACGGGCGCGCGGTCAGCGCGCCCGAGCAGCATAGACTCGCAAGGGTGCTGAACCGGATCGACCTGCGCGGGGATGTCCGCGACCCGCGCCGTCTGCTGCCCCGCGCCCGTATCGACGTCTCCGCCGCGGTCGAGCGGATCCGCCCGGTCGTCGAGGCGGTGCGCGAGCACGGCTTCACCGCGCTGCGGGATGCGACGAAGCGGTTCGACGACGTCGACCTCGACCGACTGCGGGTCCCGGAGCAAGCCATCGCGGACGCCGTGCACACCCTCGACCCCGAGGTGCGGGCCGCGCTGACCGAGGCCATCGACCGGGTCCGGCGGGTGCATCTGGACCAACGGCGGACCGACGTCACGACGGAGGTGGTCCCCGGCGGCACGGTCACGGAACGCTGGGTGCCGGTGGACCGGGTCGGTCTGTACGTTCCCGGAGGCCTGGCCATGTACCCGTCGACGGTCGTCATGAACGTGGTGCCCGCGCAGGTCGCCGGGGTCCGGTCGCTGGTCGTGGCGAGCCCGCCGCAGCGGGACCACGGCGGGCTACCCGATCCGCGGGTGCTCGCCGCCTGCGCGCTGCTCGGGGTGGAGGAGGTGTACGCGGTCGGCGGCGCCCAGGCGATCGCCATGCTCGCGTACGGGGCGGTGACGGACGTCGACGGTGTCGGCTACTGCCCGCCCGTGGATCTGATCACCGGGCCGGGCAACATCTGGGTCACCGCCGCCAAGCGCCTGCTGCGCGGCGTGGTCGGCATCGACGCCGAAGCCGGCCCGACCGAGATCGCGATCCTGGCCGACGACACCGCCGACCCGGCCCACGTCGCCGCCGACCTGATCAGCCAGGCGGAGCACGACCCGCTCGCCGCGAGCGTGCTGGTCACCCCGTCGGTGGAACTGATCGACGCGGTGGACCGCGAGCTGGCCCGCCAGGTACCCGCCACCAAGCACAGCGAGCGGATCACCGCGGCCCTGACCGGCGAGCAGTCCGGCGCGGTGCTGGTCGACGACCTCGAGGCCGGGCTGCGGGTGGTGGATGCGTACGCGGCAGAGCATCTGGAGATCCAGACCCGCGACGCGCGCGACTGGGCGCTGCGGGTACGCAACGCCGGCGCGATCTTCGTCGGGCCCTACTCACCGGTCTCGCTGGGCGACTACTGCGCAGGGTCCAACCATGTGCTGCCGACCGGCGGCTGCGCCCGGCACTCCTCGGGGCTGTCGGTGCAGTCGTTCCTGCGCGGGATCCACATCGTCGAGTACGACCGGGCCGCGCTGCAGGACGTCGCCCGGCACGTGGTGACGCTGGCCGCCGTCGAGGATCTGCCCGCGCACGGGCAGGCGGTGCAGGTGCGGTTGCGGTGACCACGCTCGACGATCTGCCGATCCGCGACGACCTGCGCGGCCGCGTCCCGTACGGTGCGCCGCAGCTGGACGTGCCGGTGCGGCTCAACACCAACGAGAACTCGTACCGCCTGCCGGAGCAGGTGGCCGCGGCGATCGACCAGGCGCTGCGCGCCGAGCTGCGCGACCTCAACCGCTACCCGGATCGGGATGCGGTGGCGCTGCGCGCCGACCTGGCCGACTACCTGGGGCACGGGCTGTCGGCGGCGAACGTGTGGGCCGCCAACGGCTCCAACGAGATCCAGCAGCAGCTGCTCCAGGTCTTCGGCGGTCCGGGCCGGACCGCACTCGGCTTCACACCCGCCTACTCCATGCACCCGTTGCTGGCCCTCGGCACCGGCACGACCTGGATCGACGGACGGCGCGACGAGTCGTTCCAGCTCACCGCGGCGGAAGCTGCCGCCCAGGTCGAGGAGCACCGGCCGGACGTGGTCTTCCTGTGCTCGCCGAACAATCCGACCGGCACCGCGCTCGATCCCGCGGTGATCGAGGCGGTGCTGGCCCGAGCACCCGGCATGGTGATCGTGGACGAGGCGTACGCGGAGTTCGCCCGCCCCGGCACCCCCTCCGCGCTGGCGTTGCTGCCCGGACAGCCCCGTCTGGTGGTGACGCGCACGATGAGCAAGGCCTTCGGATTCGCCGGTGGGCGACTCGGCTATCTGGCCGCGGCCCCGGCCGTCGTCGAGGCCGTGCAGTTGGTCCGCCTGCCGTACCATCTCTCCACGCTGACCCAGGCCGCGGCCCGTGCCGCCTTGGCGCACCGGGACGTCCTGCTGGCCAACGTCACCGCGATCAAACAGCAGCGGGACCGGATGGTGGCGGCGCTGCGCGGGCACGGCTACGTGGTCGCCGACAGCGACGCCAACTTCGTGCTGTTCCAGGTGGGCGGGGATCAACGGGCGGTCTGGCAGGCCCTGCTGGACCGCGGGGTCCTCGTCCGCGACGTCGGGCTGCCCGGCTGGCTGCGGGTCACCGCCGGCACCCCGGAAGAGACCGATGCGTTCCTCGCCGCACTGGAGTCACTGTGAGCAGAACCGCCCGCGTCGAGCGGACCACCGCCGAGACCAAGGTGCTCGTCGAGATCGATCTCGACGGTACCGGTGACGCTGAGATCAGCACCGGGGTCGGCTTCTACGACCACATGCTCAACCAGATCGCCCGCCACGGCGGCTTCGACCTGACCGTCCACGCGGTCGGGGACCTGGAGATCGATGCACATCACACCATCGAGGACACCGCGCTGACCCTGGGAACGGCCTTCGCGCAGGCGTTGGGCGACAAGGCGGGCATCCGCCGCTACGGGTGCGCCACCGTGCCCATGGACGAGGTGCTGGTGCGGGCGGCGGTCGACCTGTCCGGCCGGGCGTACGTGGTGCACGATGAGCCGGAGCTGCCGCCGTACATCGGGCCCGTCTATCCGACGAGCATGACCCGCCACATCTGGGAGTCGTTCGGGCAGGCCGCCCGCCTCACCCTGCACGTCGACGTGCTGCGTGCCGCCCGCCCGGGCGGGCGACCGGACGCCCACCATGTGGTGGAGGCCCAGTTCAAGGCGGTCGCGCGGGCGCTGCGGGAGGCGGTCTCGGCGGATCCGAAGTCGGCCGGCGCGGTGCCCAGCACGAAGGGCGCGCTGTGATCCGCACGCTCCTGCCGGTCGCGCTGTTCGCCCTGGCCGGAGTGCTGGTCGGCGGCATGTGGTCGGTGTACCGGCAGGGAGGCGGCCGGGCGACGCTGGTCCTGATGGCCGGGCTCGCGCTGCTCGCCGTGGTGGGCGGGGTGCTGTGGCTGTTGCCGGAGGGGGGACGATGATCCAGGTGGCGGTGCTCGACTACGGCTCGGGCAACCTCCGATCCGTCCAACGGGCGTTGACGCACGCCGGCGCCGAGGTGACGGTCACCGCGGATCCGACCGCCGCGGCCGAGGCCGACGGGCTGGTCGTGCCGGGCGTCGGGGCTTTCGCCGCCTGCATGGCGGGCATCGACCGGCTGGGGGCGGGAGCTGTCATCGCCGATCGGGTCGCGTCCGGACGGCCGGTGCTCGGCATCTGCGTGGGGATGCAGATCCTCTTCGAACACGGCGAGGAGCACGGCGTGGTGACCAAGGGGCTCGGGCTGTTGCCCGGAGGGGTCTATCGGCTGCCCGCCCGCCGCGTGCCGCACATGGGCTGGAACACGGTCGCTCCGCCACCCGGGTCTGCGCTCTTCGCCGGGCTGTCCGTCGACACCCGCTTCTACTTCGTGCACTCCTACGCCGCCCGGGACGAGGCCGCGCTGGTTCGCGCCGGCGCGGCGGTGACCACCGCCACCCACGAGGTCCCGTTCATCGCGGCCGTGGAGCACGGGCCGCTGGCGGCGGTGCAGTTCCATCCGGAGAAGTCGGCCCGGGCCGGTGCCACGCTGCTGCGCAACTGGCTGGCGACGGTCGCAGCGGCCGGCGGCGGCCCGGCGGCGGGGGCGGCCGGATGAGCAAGGAACGCGCCCGTCGACGCGCGGCCCGGGAGGCCGAGGCGGCACGGCTGCGGGCCGCACGGGCCCGAGCCGAAGCACGCCGCAAGCGCCGCCGGGCATTGCTGCGTCGGCTGCGTCCCGGATGGCTCGACCGGCGTACCGGACGCCTCCTGCCCCGCCGCAGCCGCCGGCAGCGGGCCGGGATCGCCGTAGCGTCGGTCACCGCCCTGACCGCGATCTGGTTGTTCGTCCGGGATCCGGCGCTACGCCTGGTGCTGACCCTGGTGCTGGTGGTCGGTCTACCGGCGATGGTCGTGATCGCGCTCGGTCGTCGAAGCTGAACTGGGAGATGCTGTGACCCTGACCTTGCTACCCGCAGTCGACGTGGCCGACGGCCAGGCGGTACGCCTGGTGCAGGGTGCCGCCGGCAGCGAGACCCGGTACGGCGATCCGCTGGAGGCGGCGCTGGCCTGGCAACGGGACGGCGCTACCTGGATCCACCTCGTCGATCTCGACGCCGCCTTCGGTCGGGGCTCCAACGCCGAGCTCCTCGCCGAGGTGGTGCGTCGGCTCGATGTCGCGGTGGAGTTGTCGGGCGGCATCCGCGACGATGAGTCGCTGGCCGCGGCCCTGGCCACCGGGGCGGCGCGGGTGAACATCGGCACCGCCGCGTTGGAGGATCCGCGATGGTGCGACCGGATCGTCGGCGAGTACGCGGATCGCGTCGCGATCGGGTTGGACGTGCGGGGACGCACCCTCTCGGCCCGTGGCTGGACCCGGGACGGGGGCGACCTGTTCGAGGTGCTGGAGCGGTTGAACAAGGCCGGCGCGGCGCGGTACGTGGTCACCGATATCACCAAGGACGGCACCATGCGCGGGCCGAACCTGGACCTGCTGCGCGAGGTCTGTGCGCATACCGACGCGCCGGTGGTCGCCTCCGGCGGCGTGTCGACCTTGGACGACCTGCGGGCGCTCGCGGCCCTGGAGCCGCTCGGGATCGAGGGTGTGATCACCGGGAAGGCGCTCTACGCCGGGGCGTTCACCGTAGCCGAGGCGCTCGCCGTGCTGGACGAGGCGGCGGCGCGGTGACGGTCGCCGTGCGGGTCATCCCGTGCCTGGACGTGGCCGACGGACGGGTGGTCAAGGGGGTCAGGTTCCGTGGTCTGCGAGACGCCGGCGACCCGGTGGAACTGGCCGCGGCGTACGACGCCGCCGGCGCCGACGAGCTGACCTTCCTCGACGTGACCGCCTCCGTCGAGGGCCGCGGCACCATGTTGGAGGTGGTGCGGCGGACCGCGGAGACCGTGTTCATCCCGCTGACCGTCGGGGGTGGGGTGCGGGGCGTCGCCGACGTGGACACGCTGTTGCGGGCCGGGGCGGACAAGGTGGGGGTCAACACGGCAGCCATCGCGCGACCGGAGTTGATCACGGAGATCGCCGAACGGTTCGGCCGGCAGGTGCTGGTGCTCTCGCTCGACGTGCGCCGCACGCCGCCGGGTGTGACCCGCAGCGGGTTCGAGGTGACCACGCACGGCGGCCGGCGCGGCACCGGCATCGACGCGGTGAGCTGGGCGCAGCGCGGGGCGGAGTCGGGGGCCGGCGAGATCCTGCTCAACTCCATGGACGCGGACGGCACCAAGACCGGTTTCGATCTGGCGCTCATCGCCGCCGTACGCCGGGTGGTCGATGTTCCGATCATCGCCAGCGGCGGCGCTGGGACGGCGACGGACTTCCCGCCGGCTGTCGCGGCCGGTGCCGACGCCGTGCTGGCGGCGAGCGTCTTCCACTTCGGACAGGCGAGCATCGGCGAAGTGAAGGACGAGTTGCGCGCCGCGGGGTACCCGGTCCGCTAGCCGCCGACGTCGCACCTCACCCGGGCGTCGTCCTACGGTCCGCCTTCCGGGGATCGGCGGGGCGCCGGTGGGTGCCGGCGGGCGGTGAACTCGCGGACGGCGAGGGCGTGCTCCCGTTCGTCGAGGGTCCAATCGGCGCTGCCGTTCGGGGGATGCCGCTGAACCAGCACGGTGTAGACGCTGTCCACCGCGGTGCCGAGCTGGGGCCGGCTGCGCCACAGCCGCTCACCGACCGGCGTGACCCGGAACCATCCGTCGCAGACGCTGACCAGGCCGGCACCGAGCAGCCGGCGTACCGCGAGTTCGAGGTCATCCCGGGCCGGGATGACCCGCCGGAGGTGGTCGGCGGTGGCGAGCACGTCGGCGAGGCGAACTCCCTCCGGACGTCGTGTGGTCGGGGCTCGACGATGGCGGCCGGCCCCACTGGCGATGACAAGTGCTGCGAAGACCCATGCGTCCGCCCGGCGCCATCCCTCGTCCGCCATGGAGAAATAATGCCGGGGGATGGCGGTCGATGGAACCGCCGATGCCCGACCGTTTTCCCGATTGTGATGACCGGGCCGGGCGCGATGCCCGGTCACCGACTTACGCCTGTCCGGCCGGGAGCGCCTGCGCACCCGAGGGTCGGGCGGGTTCCCGATGCACCGGCGCGACGGTGAACAGTGGTATGAACAGATGCGCCAGTGGACCGATGGCCAGCGCATACGCCACGGTGCCGAGGCCGACCGTGCCGCCGAGGAGCCAACCGGTCGCCAGCACCACCAGCTCGATGCCGGTCCGTACCGCGCGGAGCGAGCGACCGGGGCGGCGCGCGACGAGGCCGGTCATCAACCCGTCGCGCGGGCCGGGACCGAGTCGGGCACCCAGGTAGAGGCCGGTCGCCACGCCGTTGAGGACGATGCCCGCCACCAGCAACCCGATCCGGCCGGCGAGCGGCGTCACGGTCGGCAGGAGCGCGAGTGAGAGGTCTACGGCGATCCCGATGACCAGCACGTTGCTGACCGTGCCCAGTCCCGGGCGCTGGCGCAGCGGGATCCACAGCAGGAGCACCATCGCGCCGACCAGGATGGTGACCGTGCCGATGGACAGGCCGGTGTGCCGGGACAGACCCTGGTGGAAGACGTCCCAGGGGTTGAGCCCGAGGGCCGACTCGATCATCAGCGCCATGCTCACGCCGTACAGGAAGAGTCCGACGTAGAGCTGAATCAGGCGTCGAACCAATCGGTCCCGGAGGTTGCCAATCAGCGTCATGCCTGCCACTCTGGTGGCCAATTACGGATCTTTGAAGGGCCAATCGTGGGAGGGTGGCATGATGGCTACCGTTCGCGGGCCCCAGCTCGCCCGCCTGCTGGGCCAATGGCACGCGCTACCGGGTCGCCGACGCAGCCCCGACTACGCCGCTCTGGCATCGGCGATACGCGCGCTGATCGCCGACGGTCGGCTGCCGCTCGGCGTTCGCCTACCGGCCGAGCGGGAGCTGGCGCAGGCTCTGCGAGTCAGTCGCACCACGGTAACCGCCGCCTACCGGCAGCTGCGGGAATCCGGGCACCTGGTCAGCCGACGTGGGGCGGGTAGCTGGACCCGGCTGCCGAATGGGCACCGGGTCGTCAGCTCCGGGCTCTGGGCGCCGTCGGAAGCCCTCGACATGATCGATTTGGGCTGCGCGGCCCTGGCCGCCCCGCCCCAGCTCGTCGAGGCCACCCGGGCCGCCGCCGAAGATCTGACCCGCTACCTGGGCGGTGCCGGTTACCACCCGACCGGGATCGATGAGCTGCGCGAGGCGGTGGCGCAGACATATCTCGATCGGGGCCTGCCGACCAGTCCCGACCAGATCATGATCACGAACGGCACCCAGCATGCCCTGGACCTGGTGCTGCGGTTGACCGTGCCGCCGGGTGCCGGGGTGCTGGTGGAGTCCCCGACATACCCGAACGCCCTCGCCGCGTTGGCCGCGCGCCGGGCCCGCGTCGCCACGCACGGCCTGGCCGCCCACGACGCGGGTTGGGACGCGGAGTTGCTGCTCGACACCCTGCGTCAGACTCGGCCGCGGTTGACCTACCTGATCCCCGAGTTTCAGAACCCGACCGGCCACCTCATGCCGACCGAGCTGCGTGAGAAGTTGGTAGCCGCGGCCCACGTCGGCGGCACCGACGTCGTGGTCGATGAGTCCTTTGTGAGTCTGCCGTTGGACGGTGTGGCGGTGCCGCCCCCCACCGCGCTCTTCGACCGACACTCCAGAGTGATCTCCATCGGCGGCATGAGCAAGCCCTTCTGGGGCGGGCTGCGGATCGGCTGGGTGCGGGCGTCGGCTCCGTTCGTGCAGCGGCTCGCCGCGGCCCGGGTCGGTGTCGATATGGGTAGTTCGGTGCTGGATCAACTGGTCGCGGTGCGGCTGCTGGCGAAGGCCCCGGCGATCGTGGCCACCCGCCAGGCCGAGCTGACGGCCCAGCGGGACGCCCTGCTCGCCGCGCTGCGCGTCGCGCTCCCCGAATGGCGGATCACCGTACCGCACGGCGGGGTCACCCTCTGGGCGGAACTGGACGGGCCGATCTCCAGCGCGCTCGCGCGGGCCGCGGAAGATGTCGGGGTGCGGCTCGCGCCCGGGCCGCGGTTCGGGCTGGACGGCACGTTGGAAAGGTTTCTGCGGTTGCCCTTCACGTTGCCCGCGGCGGAGCTGACCGAGGCGGTACAGCGGATCGCCTCGGTGCGGTACGGGCTCGACCGTGCCGGTCGGTCGCGGTGGCAGGAGCCGGCGGTCATCGCCTAGCTCGCCGCCGAGCCCGGCGGGGCCCGGCGACCCAGCGGGTCGCCGGGCCCGAGGAGCGCGTCAGATCTCGGCGAGGGTGCCCTCGTACATCTTCTCGATATCGTCGGCGAAGTGCTGCTCGACCGCGCGACGCTTGATCTTCAGGGACGGGGTGAGTTCGCCGTCCTCGATGGTCAGGTCGCGGGGCAGCACGGTGACCTTCTTGATCGTCTCCCACCGGTTGAGCTTCTTGTTCAGCTCGGCGACGTACTCCTCGACCATCGCCTTCGCCTCCGGCGAGGTGACGATCTCGGTGTACGACTTGCCGGCGAGCGGGGTGTTCGCCGCCCACCCGGTGATCGCGTCGGGGTCGAGGCTGACCAGCATCGTGCAGTAGTTGCGGGCCTGGCCGATCACCACCGCCTGGGAGGTGTACGGGCACAGCGCCTTGAACATGCCCTCGATGTACGACGGGGCGATGTACTTGCCGCCGGAGGTCTTGACGAGGTCCTTCTTGCGATCGGTGATCTTCAGGTAGCCCTCGTCGTCGAGTTCCCCGACGTCGCCGGTGCGCAGGAAGCCGTCCTCGGTGAACGCCGCCGTGGTCTCCTCGGGCAGGTTGTGGTAGCCGCGCATCACGGGTGCGCCGCGCAGCAGGACCTCGCCGTCCTCGGCGATCTTGACTTCGAGGTCGCCGAGCGGTTGCCCGACCGTGCCGATTTTCAACGCGCCCGGTCGGTTCACGAAGTCGGCGGCGCTGGCCTCGGTGAGGCCGTAGCCCTCGGAGATCGGCAGGCCGGCGGCGGCGAAGAACTCGCCGATGTCCTTGCTCAACGGGGCGGCCCCGGAGACCAGCACCCGGATTCGGCCGCCGAGGCGGGCCTGGAGCTTGCTGAAGACGAGTTTCTCCGCGATCGCGTACCGCAGTTTCAGCCCGGTCGGCGTCGTCTTGCCGGCCTGCTCGAGCCGGACCTTCTCTCGGCCCACCCGGACCGCCCAGTTGAAGATCTTGGCCTTCAGTCCGCCCTCCGCCCGGGCCGAGGCGACCGCCTTGTTGTAGACCTTCTCGTAGATCCGCGGCGCTCCGCACATCAGGGTCGGCCGGACCACGGCGAGCATCTCGACGATCTTGTCGACCCGGCCGTCCACATACGTGGGCATGCCGACGTGGATGACGCCGCACAGCAGGGACTTGCCGAACGAGTGGGACAGCGGCAGCCACAGGTACTGAAGGTCTTCCGGTTTCATCAGACCGAGCTCGGCCTGGGCCACACCCTGCCAGCACCAGCCGCGGTGCAGCAATTCGACACCCTTGGGTTGTCCGGTGGTGCCGGAGGTGTAGATGAGGGTGGCCAGGTGCTCCGGGCTGATCCCGGCGATGATCATGTCGATCAGGTCCGGTTCGGCGGCGAGCGCCTGGTTGCCCTTCTCCTCGAGTTCGGCGAGGGTGAGCTGGGGCGGTGAGGCGGACGGGTCGGCCGGCCCGTCCATCAGCACGACGTGGGTCAGGGCCGGCAGGTCGGCGCCGGCGATCTTCGCGGCCTGCGCGGCGTCCTCCGCGATCAGGATTCTGGAGCCGGAGTCGGCGATGATGTACTGCGCCTCCTGCGGCGCGGTGGTCGGATAGACGGTGGTGGTGGCACCGCCGGCACACATCACCCCGAGGTCCGCGAGCACCCACTCGATCCGGGTGCCGGCCAGGATGGATACCCGGTCCTCGTTGCCGACGCCGAGCCCGCGCAGCCCGGCGGCGATGGCCTTGGCGCGCTGTCCCACCTGGGCCCAGGTCAACCAGACGATGCCGGAGTCGTCTGGAGTCGGGTAGGCGAACGCCTGGCGATCAGGGGTCGCCGCCACCCGCTTCAAGAACATATCCGGAACAGACCGGTATGGAACGTCGAGTGCCATGGCGGGGTGCCTCCATATCGAGCGTGATGCTCGTCACGTCACATCTGTAGCTACCGCAGAGTATTGCGTTATCCGTTGATCGGCTAGTCCCCGAGGTGCCAGAACCCGCCTCGTCGCGGTTGCCCGCCGCCTTCGGTCGCATGCCCCGACGGCCCGGGTCATCAATTTATCCTTTCAAATGTATCGACTTACTGTCGGGGGATTAAATAGACTTCCGGCGATCGTTCTGCGGCCGCCGGCGAGTCCGCCGGTCTGCTGGCCGTTGGTCGATCTCTTTCCCGACGGTCACGACCGTCGGACGAGAGCACCTAGGAGGCACTGTGCTACGCAAAGCAGCGGCTCTCGCGGTCGGCGTGCTGACCGGCGCGAGCCTGGTCGCGCTTCCGGTCGCCGGGCACGCCACACCCTCGGCCGGCTCCGCCCCGGTCACCGCCGCGGTCACCGCCAAGCTGCTCGACGCCGCGCAGGCGGCCGGCCAGCGGACGGTCCGACCGCAGGACGCGCGGATCACCATCAACCGTCGGGACGGCAACCGCTGGGTGTTCGGCATCGCGGTCCTGACCGCCCCGAACGAGGAAGGGGCCTACCCGACCGGCGCGGTGTTCCTCGCCCGGGCGACGGGCCGGCACTGGCAGGTCGCCTTCGACGGCGAGGCCGCCTTCAGCGAGTTGGCCGCCCAGGCACCGGTCGTCACCGAGGCCGAGCGAACCGTCTTCACCGCCGACGCCGAGCCGGGCGTCATGTACGCCGGCGGGGACTACCGCACCGGGATGTCCCTGCCGTGGACGACCGGACAGACCTGGACGCTGACCGGCGGGCCGCACGGTTGGAGCGGGTACGACACCCCGTGGAGCTCGGCCGACTTCGCCGGCGGCGACCAGATCGTCCGAGCCGTGCGCTCCGGCACCGCCTACACCATGTGCCAGGGCTGGGTGCGCGTCATCCACGACCGCGGCTACGCGACCGACTACTACCACCTGTGGAGCAACATCTCGGTCAACGGTGCGAGCGTCGGCCAGGGCGCCTTCCTGGGGTACACCGGCACCGACGTGACCTGCGGCGGTTCGGCCTCCGGCCGGCACGTGCACTTCGGGCTGCGGCAGAACGGCGCGTACGTGCCGCTGGCCGGGCACGCCCTCGGCGCATGGGTGTTCGAGAACGGCGGTTCCGCCTACCAGGGCGGTGCCCGGAACGGATCGACCTGGCGCGGGCCGGGCAGCGGCCTCTACAACAGGGGCGCGCTCGGCCTCAACCAGGGCATCGTCGACGCCTTCGGCGGCGGTTGGGTCAACAAGCGCTCCGGCCCGGGCACCGGCTACGCCATCGTCGGCTCGGTCGCCGACGGCTCCGTCGTCACCGTGTCCTGCTCGGCGTACGGCACCTCGCACACTGGGCGGTACGGCACCACCAACCTGTGGAACCGGCTGACCGACGGAACCTGGGTGTCCGACGCGTACCTGTGGACCGGGATGAGCGGTCCGATCAACGGTTGGTGCTGACGACTCGCCCGCAATCGACGCGCCGGTCAGAGGCTCAGGTCGGCGGTACGCAACCGTTCGGCCAGCCCGGCCGGCGCGTCGATCTGCACCCGGGCGACCCGCTGCCGGCCGGACAGGAACAACGCCAGCTCCCCGGGGGTTCCGATCAGGCGCGCCGAGACGCCGCCCGCTCCGGTCGTCACCTCCCCGTGCCCCGGTGCCTGGACGAGCAGGCGGGCGGGGAAGCGGCGCAGCCGCAGCCGCCCCAGCGCGGCCGTCCGCCGCCACAGGGCCGCCTGGTGGCCGCCCGGGAGATCACGGGGCTGCCAGCCCGGTCGGGCCCGGCGCACGTCCTCGTGGTGGAGGTAGAACTCCAACGTGTTGGCCGGCCCATCGACGAGGGGATTGCTGATCGGGCTCCACCACGGCGGGGTGCGGACGAGTTCGACGAGTCGGGGAAACGGCAACGCCGCGACCGCCCGCCGGACCCGCTCCTGATAGCCGTGCAGTGGGCGTAGCAGGATGCCGGGGGCGGCGTCCGGCCGGCGTTCGCGTACGACCAGATGCGCGGCGAGATCACGAGCCGTCCAGCTTTCGGCTACCGTCGGTGCGTCCGGGCCGACGGTCGACAGCAGATCGGCCAGGGCCTTGCGCTCGGTCCGTGCATACTGCGGCATCTGTCGATATTAGACACGGGTCGCGCCTTTCGGCGTGCGACGGAGCCCGCCCGCGCGGCCCGGCGCTGGGACTCGACCCTTGATCGAGGGTCGGGCGGTAAGGAGGTACCCGCAAGCGGTACCTTACGGAGGTAGGCGGGGCAGACGGGGGAGAACGTGGCGGTCAAGACAAGCAGAGATGTGCTGGCCAAGGGCTTGCGGATTCTCGGCCGGGCGATCCGCGAGGAGCCCCGGGTCTTCGCCGTCGGCGTCGGCGGCAGCGTGCTGTTCGGCTTGCTGACCGTCGCCAGCGCCTACGTGGTGGGGGCCATCGTCGGTGAGGTGGTGGTGCCCGCGCTCGCCGCAGGACGGGCCGAGCCGGGACTCGTCGCCCTCGGCGCCGCCGCCCTGCTCGCGGTCAGCGTGCTGCGCGTGGTCGCCATCTTCGGACGGCGGCTCGGTGCGGGCTTCATGCAGTACCGGCTGCAGGCCCGCTACCGACGTCGGGTCACCCGACGCTACCTGGAACTGCCGTTGTCCTGGCACCAGCGGCACGCCACCGGCACCCTGCTGTCCAACGCCAACTCCGACGTCGAAGCGACCTGGTTCCCCATCGCCCCGCTGCCGTTCGCCGTCGGCACCGTGGTGATGCTGGTCGCCGCGGTCGCCGCCCTGTTCGCCACGGACTGGGTGCTCGCCCTGGTCGGCGTGGCGATCTTTCCGCTGCTGTTCGCCCTGAACGTCGTCTACTCGCGACGGATGGCCCCTCGCCAGGCCCGCGCCCAACAACTGCGGGCCGAGGTCAGCGCGATCGCGCACGAGAGCTTCGACGGGGCGCTGGTGGTCAAGACCATGGGGCGCGAAGCCCACGAGACCGCGCGGTTCGCCGCCCGCGCGCACGAGCTGCGGGACGCGTTGATCGCCGTCGGGCGGCTACGCGGGCTGTTCGATCCGATGCTCGAGACGCTGCCCAACCTCGGCACCCTCGCGGTGCTGCTCGTTGGCGCGATCCGATTGAATCAGCAGGCGATCGGGGTCACCGAGTTGGTCAGCGTCGCATTCCTGTTCACCGTCCTCGCCTTCCCGATCCGCGCCATCGGATGGGTGCTCGCCGAACTGCCGCGCAGCGTGGCCGGCTGGGAGCGGGTGCGGCGCGTGCTCGAGGCGACCGGGCAGATGCCGTACGGCGAGACCGTGCTGCGCGGACAGGAGGCGGCGGCCCTCTCCTTCGACCGGGTCGGCTTCGGCTACGAGTCGGCCGACGGGCACCGCCAGCCGGTGCTGCACGACATCACCTTCACCGTGCCGGCCGGCCGCACCGTCGCGCTGGTCGGTCCCACCGGTGCCGGCAAGTCCACCATCGCCGCGCTGGCCGTCCGCTTGCTCGATCCACAGCGGGGCACGGTCCGGGTGGACGGCGTAGACGTGCGCTCGTTGACCGCCGAATCGTTGGTCGCCACCACCGCGCTCGTCGCCCAGGTGCCGTTCGTCTTCGACGACACGGTCCGGGCCAACATCACCCTCGACCGGCCCGGCATCACCGATGACGACGTCTGGCGTGCGCTGCGGCTGGCCGAGGCGGACGGGTTCGTGGCCGCGCTGCCCGACGGGCTGGACACCCGGGTCGGGGAGCGCGGCACCTCCCTGTCCGGGGGACAGCGGCAGCGACTGACCCTCGCCCGCGCGCTCGCCGGACGCCCCAGGCTGCTGGTCCTCGACGACGCGACGAGCGCGGTGGACCCCCGGGTCGAGGCGGCGATCCTGTCGGCGCTGCGGGGCGAGGCCCGCGATCGCGGAGAGGTATCGATCCTGGTGGTCGCGTACCGGCTCGCCACGATCGCGCTCGCCGACGAGGTGGTCTACGTCGAACAGGGGCGGATCGTGGCCCGAGGTACCCACTCGACCCTGCTGCGGGACTGCCCCGGCTACGTCGAACTGGTGACGGCGTACCAGCGGGCCGAGGCCGAACGAGCGCGGGAGCTGGGGTACGACGCGGAAAAGCTCGCAGCGGACCGGGCCGCGACGGACTCGGCGACGCGCCCGACGACGTCCAGTGAAGAGGTGCGGGCATGAGCAGCGCCACGTCGACCGCGGACCGGACCGCGGACCGGGCGGAGAACGCATGGGCGACCATGCGGCGAGGACTCGCCCTGTCTCCCGAGCTGCGTACCGGTCTGGCCGGAACCCTGGCGCTCGCGATGGTCTACATGGTCGGCCGGGCCGCCGTACCCGTCGCCGTCCAGCAGGGCATCGACCGCGGGTTGGCCGTGCCGGGCGGCCCCGACTTCGGCGTGGTCGCCACCGTGGTGGCGCTCACCGCGGCGGTCCTGGCGGCGACCACCCTGTGCGGTTACCTGATGATGCGCCGCCTGTTCACGGTCAGCGAGACCGCGCTGGCCAACGTGCGGGTCCGCGCGTTCCGACACGTGCACGACCTGTCGATGCTGCACCAGCAGGCCGAGCGCCGCGGAGCCCTGGTCTCACGGGTCACCAGCGACGTCGACCAGATCACCCAGTTCCTGCAGTGGGGCGGGGTCATCCTGCTGGTCAGCATCGGCCAGGTGATGGTCACCTCGGTCGTGATGGCGGTCTACTCCTGGCAGCTCACCCTCGTGGTGATCGCGGCGTTCCTGCCCGCCGTACTGGTGATCCGGGCCTTCCAGCGCCGGCTGGCGGTCGCCTACCGCACGGTCCGGCAGCGCACCGGGGCCCTGCTGGCGGCGATCGCGGAGAGCGTGGTGGGTGCGCCGGTGATCCGTTCGTACGGGATCCGGGCGCGCACCGCGCGCCGACTCGACGAGGCGATCGAGGCGCAGCGCCGAGCCCAGCAGCACGCGTTGCGCACGAGCGTGATCAGCTTCTCCACCGGTGAGATCGCCGCCGGCCTCGCCCTCGCCTGCGTGGTCGTGCTCGGCGTGCATCTCGGCACCGACGGCCGGTTGACGGTCGGCCAGCTCACCGCCTTCCTCTTCCTGGTCACCCTGTTCATCCAGCCGGTGCAGATCGCGACCGAGGTGCTCAACGAGGCACAGAACGCGATCGCCGGCTGGCGTCGGGTGCTGGACGTGTTGGACACGGCACCGGATGTCGCCGACCCCGGTCCGGACGGCGTCGACATCCCGCCGGGGCCGATCGACGTCCGATTCTCGGGTGTCTGCTTCGCCTATCCGGGCGGCCCGCAGGTCCTCACGGAGGTGACCCTGGACATCCCGGCCCGCGCCCGGGCCGCCGTGGTGGGGGAGACCGGCGGTGGCAAGACGACCTTCGCGAAGCTGCTCACCCGGCTGATGGATCCGACCGCGGGCACGGTGACGCTCGCCGGCGTCCCGCTCGACCGCGTCCGCTTCAGCTCCCTGCGCCGACGGGTGGTGATGGTGCCCCAGGACGGTTTCCTGTTCAACACCTCCGTCGCGGAGAACGTGCGATTCGGTCGGCCGGCGCTCACCGACCAGGAGCTGTTCCAGGCGTTCGATCAGCTCGGCCTGGCCGACTGGGTGACGGGGCTGCCGGACGGCCTGGACACACCGGTGGGCGAACGCGGCGAGGCGCTCAGCGTGGGAGAACGGCAGCTCATCGCGCTGGCCCGGGCCTATGTCGCCGACCCGGACCTGCTCGTGCTCGACGAGGCGACCAGCGCCGTGGACCCGGCCACCGAGCTGCGGCTGCAGCGGGCGTTGGACACGGTCACCCGCGGGCGGACCACGGTCACGATCGCGCACCGGCTCTCCACCGCGCAGGCGGCGGACGAGGTGATCGTGGTCGACCGGGGGCGGATCGTGCAGCGGGGCACCCACGCCGAACTGGTCCGCGACCCCGACTCCGTCTACGGCAGGCTCTACGCCTCCTGGTTGGAACAGACCCGCTGACCGCCGTCGGGCGGGCGGTCGAACCCGGTCAGGTCCCCGGTGAGGTAGTGCTGCAGGGTGGGGGCGAGCGCGGCGACCACGGCCTCCGCGGGGGCGGAGGCGAGCGGTTCGAGTTTGATGATGTAGCGCATGACGGCGAGTCCGGCGACCTGCGATGCGATCAGCGAGCAACGCAGCGGCGCCTCGGTCGGGTCCAGATCCAGTTGCCGCGCCACCCGCCGCAGGATCTGGGTCACCAGGAATTCGCGCAGCAGTCGGGCCGTCCAGTCACCGGTCATCGCGGAGCGCAGCAATGCCACCCCGGCTACCCGGGCGGGTGAGTCCCAGCCCTTCAGGAACGCGCGTATCAGGCGTTCACCGACCCGGTCCCGGCCACCGGCCAGCACCTCGGGCAACAGTTCGGCGGGGTCGATCGGGAAGTTCAGCGCGGCCAGGAACAACCGTTCCTTCGTGCCGAAGTAGTGGTGGACCAGTGCGGGATCGACGCCCGCGTCGGCCGAGATGGCACGGATGGAGGCGCCGTCGAAGCCACGCTCGGCGAACGCCTGCCGGGCCGCGGTCAGAATCGCCTCCCGGGTGTCCGGGCTGCCGGGTCGTCGTCCGGGACGTCGTGCCATGGTCCTTTCGTCCGTTGGATCAGGGGGTACGCCTGCGCAGCGTGGTCGCGGCGAGCAGCAGGGACACCACCACCGCGCCGGCCACCACCGCCGTGTCCCGCCACATGGTCCCGGTCGGTTCGCCGTACCGGCCGACCTCCTGCAGCGCCTCCACCGCGTACGTCAGGGGCAGCACGTCGCTGACCGCCTGCAGCCAGTCGGCCATCTCGTGCCGGGGGACGAACAGCCCGCACAACAGGCTCTGCGGTATCACCACGACCGGCATGAACTGTACGGCCTGGAACTCGGTGCGGGCGAACGCGCTGCAGAACAGCCCGAGGGCGACGCCGAGGACCGCGTTGGCGACGGCGATCATGACGACCAGCCCGGGGCTGCCCGCGGTGTGCAGATCGAGCAGCCAGTAGGCCACCCCGGTCGCGATCGCCGCCTGCACCGCGGCGGTCAGTCCGAACGCGATGCCGTAGCCGAAGAGCAGGTCGAGTCTGCCCATTGGCGTGGTCAGCAGTCGCTCCAGGGTCCCGGAGGTCCGTTCCCGCAGCATCGCGACGCTGGTCACCAGGAACATGACCACGAAGGGAAACAGCCCGAGCATGATCAACGCCACCCGGTCGAAGGTCCGGGGTTGGCCGGGCGCAACGGGTTGATTCTCGTACATGAAGTAGAGAACCGTCAGCAGCAGCGCCGGCACCACGGTGAGCAGCGCGACGGTACGCCGGTCGTGGCGCAGTTGGCGCAGGATGCGCGCGGTGGTCACGGCCAGGATCCGAGGGTGCATCAGTCGCCTCCCGCGCGAGCCGGGGCCGGCGACTGTCGCCGGACCAGGCTTAGGAACGCCTCGTCGAGGTCGCTCGTGCCGGCCGCGGCCCGAACCGCGTCCGGTGTGTCGTCGGCGATCAGCCTGCCGTCCCGGATGAGCAGCAGCCGGTGGCAGCGGCCTGCCTCGTCCATCACGTGGCTGGACACCAGCAGGGTCGTGCCGGCGGCGGCCAGTTCATGGAATCGAGCCCACAGCTCCGCGCGCAGCACGGGGTCCTGCCCGACCGTGGGCTCGTCCAGTACCAGCAGGTCGGGCCGACCGACGAGGGCGCAGGCGAGGGACGCTCGGCTGCGTTGCCCACCGGACAGCTCTCCCACCGGTCGTGCCGCCACCGCGGCGAGCCCCACGTCGCCGACGATCTGATCCGCTTCGGCGCGGGAGCGCCCGTGCAGCGCGGCGAAGTATCGGACGTTCTCTCGCACCGTCAAGTCGGGGTAGACGCTGGGTGTCTGGGTGACGTAGCCGACCCGGTGTCGCAGCGCGGCCGATCCGGCTGGCTCACCGAGCACCCGGACCGTGCCGGAGCGGATGATCTGGGTGCCGGTCACGGCCCGGATGAGGGTGGTCTTTCCGCTGCCGCTCGGTCCGAGCAGGCCGGTGATCCGGCCACGGGGAACGACGCAGCTCAAGCCGTGCAGCACCCGACGCCCGCCCCGGTCGACGACGAGATCACGGATTTCGATCGCGGGCTCCATCGCGCCCTCCGTAATTCACCTACCGATGAATTCAACGGTAGGTGAATTGTCTGTGCCGGGGCAAGACCGTGACCCGGCCCATTCGGGCCGCCGGGATGACTCCTCCTCCGGCCGGCGTTGTACCTGGTCCGTGTGCCGTCCGGGGCTCGGGCCGAACACCGCCCGGTTGCGTCCCGCCCCGGCCGGTCGGGCAGGAGGTCGTGACACGTATGCAGGTAAACGAGATATTCGAGCGACTGGACGCGCTCGTCGTCGCCGTGCGCACCTGGCGTGATCGGGTCGCGAAGCGACTCGCCGGTCACAGCGCCTACGTGGCGGCCACCGGCGTGCTGGTCGCCGGGTTCGGCCTGGCGGGCACCTCCGCGGCGACCGCACCGGCGGGGACGCCGGTCGGCCCCGATGCGGTGGTCGAGGACCCGGGGGCCCTCGAGGCCGGCCGCGCCGAGGCCGCCCAACGCCCGGAGCGCGCCGTCCGGGAAGATGAGCCCCCGCCGCCACCGGTCGAGCCGCCGGACTGGGTCCACCCCATGCCGGGTGCGAAGATCACGTCGAGTTACGGTCCCCGGTGGGGACTCATGCACGCCGGCATGGACTTCGGCGCTCCGGAGAACGCACCGATCTTCGCCGTGGGCGCGGGAACCGTGCTCGCCACCGGATGGGTATACGCCGGATACGGCATCTCGGTCCTCATCGATCACGGTGACGGGTACCTCACCCACTACGCGCACCTCAACAAGGCGAACGTGGCGGTCGGCGACCGGGTCGGCCCCGGTGATCTGATCGGCTGGGAGGGCTCGACCGGCGACTCGACCGGCCCCCATCTGCACTTCGAGGTGCACCGCGGCCTGTGGAACCAGATCGACCCGGTGCCGTGGCTGCGGGAGCGCGGCGTCGACCTCGGCTGATCCTGGGCGGTGGGGTCGCAGGTAGTGGCCCTGACGGGCGGCGGCGGCCCCGAATGCGACACAATCGGGTGTGCCCGTATCCGACCTGCCGATACCCGAAGGCGCGGCCGCCGGCCCGTCGCCCCGATCCCGGGTCAGCCAATCCGCCCTCGACCCGGCGATCGCAGCCCGCCTGCGCCGCAACGCCGACGGCCTGATCGCCGCGGTCGTCCGCGATCACGACACCGGCGAGGTGCTGATGGTGGCCTGGATGGACGACGAAGCGCTGCACCGCACCCTCACCACCGGACGGGCGACCTACTGGTCACGTAGTCGGCAGGAGTACTGGGTGAAGGGCGAGACGTCCGGACACCGCCAGTACGTCCGCTCCGCTGCGCTGGACTGCGACGGGGACGCCGTGCTGCTCAGCGTCGCGCAGATCGGGCCCGCCTGCCACACCGGCAGCCGCACCTGCTTCCACCACGAGTTGCCGGTCGCATCCGATGGGGAGACAGCATGATCAGCGGGGTCGTCAGTCCGGACGAGTCCACCTTCCGCACGCTGGCTCGCCGGCAGCGGGTGGTGCCCGTGATCCGCAGACTGCTCGCCGACGGGGAGACACCGGTCGGGGTGTACCGCAAGCTGGCCGGCGGCCCCGGGACCTTCCTGCTGGAATCGGCCGAGCAGTCCGCGGCCGGGGCGGTCTGGTCGCGGTACTCCTTCATCGGCGTGCGCAGCGTGGCCACCCTCGTGGCCCGGGGTGGGGAAGCAGGCTGGCTGGGCAGCCCGCCCACCGGCCTGCCCGAGGGCGGTGACCCGTTGGAGGTGCTGCGCGAGAGCATCTCGACGCTGACCGCGGCCGCCGAGCCCGCCGTCGGGTTGCCGCCGTTGACCGGCGGCATGGTCGGTTACCTGAGCTACGACCTGGTCCGTCGGTTCGAACGTCTGCCGGAACTCGCCGAGGACGACCTCGACGTGCCGGAGCTGGGCATGATGCTCGCCACCGATCTGGTCGTCCTGGATCACTTCGAGGGCTCCGCGATGCTGGTGGCCAACGCGATCCTGCCCCCGGTCGATCACGGCGACTGGGACGCGCAGGTCACCGCCGCCTACCACCAGGCGGTCGGGCGGCTGGACGCCATGACCACCGCACTGTCCCGCCCCACCCCGCCGCTGGTCTCGACGGTGGAGCGCGCCTCGATGGACAAGGTGATCAGCCGGACGGTCGACGGCGCCTACCCGAAGGCGGTCGCGGAAGCCAAGGAGGCGATCCGGGCGGGGGAGTGCTTTCAGATCGTGCTCTCCCAGCGGTTCGAGCGCGCCACCACCGCCGACCCCTTCGACGTGTACCGGGTCCTGCGCACCACCAATCCGAGCCCGTACATGTACTTCCTGCGCTTCGACGGCTTCGACATCGTGGGCTCCTCACCCGAGCCGCACCTGAAGGTCACGGTGGCCGAGGACGGCGCCCGGTGGGCCACGCTGCATCCGATCGCGGGCACCCGTCCGCGGGGCCGGACCCCCGAGGAGGACAGCGCCTTGGCCGCCGAACTGCTCGCCGACCCGAAGGAGCGGGCCGAGCACGTCATGCTGGTGGACCTCGGCCGCAACGATCTCGGGCGGGTCTGCGTGCCCGGCACCGTGGAGGTGCCCGAGTTCGCCCGGATCGAGCGGTACAGCCATGTCATGCACATCGTCTCCACCGTCGTGGGCGTACTGCGGCCGGACCGGACCGCGTTCGACGCGCTCGCCGCGACCTTTCCCGCCGGCACGCTCTCCGGTGCGCCGAAAGTACGCGCCATGGAGATCATCGAGGAGCTGGAGCCGACCCGGCGCGGTGTCTACGGCGGCACCGTCGGGTACTTCGGGTTCGGCGGTGAGATGGACATGGCGATCGCGATCCGCACGGCGCTGATCCGGGACGGGCGGGCGTACGTGCAGGCGGGCGCCGGCGTCGTGGCCGACTCGGAGCCGGCCGCGGAAGAGCAGGAGACCCGGAACAAGGCGGCGGCGGTGTTGGCCGCCGTCGCCGCCGCTGAGACCCTCCGGCCGGCGCGGTGAGCGCCCCCGACGAGCGACGCCGCCGCGAGCGGCTCGCGCCGGCGTCGTCCGTGGTCGGTGCCGGCCTGACGTTGTTCGCCGCCACCCGGGAGTGGGTGGTGGAGGTGACGGCCCGCCCGGCGCCCCTGCCCGAGGTGCGTACCGGGCGGACCGGTGCCGAGCTGATGCCCTGGCTGGTGCCCCTGGCGCTGGTCGCGCTCGCCGGCGCCGGTGCGGTGCTGGCCACCCGTGGCGTCGTACGGCGCGGCGTAGGTGGGGTCATCCTGGCCGTCGGAGCGAGCGCCGCAGCCGCGGGCGTATGGGGCGCGACGTTGCCCCAGGCCGGAGCGAGCCGGCTGTGGCCCGTGCTGTGCGGGCTCGGTGGGCTGCTCACCGCCGGCGGCGGGTGGCTTGTCGCGGTTCGAGGTCGGGACTGGCCGAGCATGGGCGACCGGTACGAGCGGCCGGTGGCTGGCGTGGCCGCGGGTGAGCGCACGACCGCTGTGGTGTGGGATGCCCTGGATCGGGGTGAGGATCCGACCGAGGACGGGGATGACCTTTCGGCGGCGGAACGGTCGCCGAATCGGGACCGAGAGTGATCATCTGTTTACGAACAGTTCGCCATTATCTCGCATCGCGATTTGTGAGATGCGCCCCACCCCCGGCACCGGCGTCGCGCCGGTGCCACCTAGCATCGGCCCATGGCACCCGGGGAGGGGAGTCCATTGGAGATTGCTGAGCACGCGCACCCCTACAGGGGTACGACCGGGTCGACCCGCTACGCGAACGTCCTGGACGAGATCCTCGCCGGCGTACGGGAGGATGTCACCCGCCGGCAGGACAGGATCCCGCTCGAAAAGATCCGGCGCATGGCGGCCGCGGCGCCGCCGCCGCTCGACGCCTTCGCGGTGCTGCGTCGCCCCGGCGTCGGCGTGATCGCCGAGGTGAAGCGCTCGTCGCCGTCGAAGGGACAGCTCGCGGACATCCCCGACCCGGCCGAGCTGGCCGGGCAGTATGCGGCCGGCGGGGCCCGATGCATCAGCGTGCTGACCGAGAGCCGCTGGTTCGGCGGCTCACTGGAGGACCTGGCCGCCGTGCGCGCGGCGGTCAAGGTGCCGGTGCTGCGCAAGGACTTCATCATCTCCAGCTACCAGGTGCACGAGGCGCGCGCCCACGGCGCGGACGTGGTGTTGCTGATCGTGGCGGCGCTCGAACAGAACGTCCTGGTCGGCCTCCTCGAACGGGTCGAATCGCTGGGCATGACCGCGCTGGTCGAGGTGCACGACGAGGAGGAGGCGGACCGGGCACTGGCGGCCGGAGCCAAGGTCATCGGCGTCAACGCCCGCAACCTGCGTACCCTCGAGGTCGACCGGTCGGTCTTCGAACGGGTCGCCCCCGGCCTGCCCAACAGCGTGGTCAAGGTGGCCGAGTCCGGGGTGCGCGGGCCGCACGACCTGATCCGCTACGCCTCGGCCGGAGCGGACGCGGTACTGGTCGGAGAGGGCCTGGTGACCCAGAAGAGCCCGCGGGAGGCGGTCGCCGAGCTGGTCAACGCCGGCAACCACCCGGCGACGCCGAGGCCGGTCCGGTGACCCCGCCGACCGCTGCGGCCGCGAACCCGTCGCTGCCGGACGCCCGCGGCCATTTCGGTCGCTATGGCGGTCGATTCGTGCCCGAGGCGCTGATCGCCGCGCTCGACCAGCTGGAGACGGCCTACCGGCAGGCGAAGGCCGACCCGGGGTTTCAGGCCGAGTTCGCCGGCATGCTGCGCGACTACGCCGACGTGCCGTCCCCGCTCTACCATGCCGAGCGATTGTCGGCACGGGTCGGGGCGCGGATGCTGCTCAAGCGGGAGGATCTGAACCACACCGGCGCCCATAAGGTGCGCAACGTGCTGGGGCAGGCGCTGCTCGCCAAACGGATGGGCAAGACCCGGGTGATCGCCGAGACCGGCGCCGGGCAGCACGGGGTGGCCAGCGCGACCGCGGCGGCGTACCTCGACCTGGAATGCGTCGTCTACATGGGCGAGGTCGACACCGAGCGGCAGGCGCTGAACGTGGCCCGGATGCGGATGCTCGGCGCGACCGTGATCCCGGTGACCACCGGGTCGCGCACCTTGAAGGACGCGCTCAACGAGGCGCTGCGTGACTGGGTGGCGAGCGTGGAGCACACCCACTACCTGCTCGGCACCGCGGCCGGACCGCACCCGTTCCCGGAGATCGTGCGGGATTTCGTGGGCGGCATCGGGGTGGAGGCGCGGGAGCAGTGCCTGGCGTCGACCGGCACGCTGCCCGATGCGGTCGCGGCGTGCGTCGGCGGCGGGTCCAACGCGATCGGCATCTTCCACGCCTTCGTCGACGACCCGCAGGTGCGGCTGTACGGCTTCGAAGCCGGTGGCGCGGGCGTGACGACGGGCCGCCACGCCGCGTCGATCAGCGGCGGTTCGGCCGGGGTGCTGCACGGGGCCCGCACCTACGTGCTGCAGGACGAGGACGGACAGACCCGGGAGTCCCACTCGATCTCGGCCGGCCTCGACTATCCGGGGGTCGGGCCGGAGCACGCCTGGCTGCATGACATCGGCCGGGCCACCTACCGACCGGTGACCGACGCCGAGGCGATGGACGCCTTCCGGCTGCTGTGTCGCACCGAGGGCATCATTCCGGCCATCGAGAGCGCCCACGCCCTGGCCGGGGCGCTGAAACTCGTTCCCGAGCTGACCGCCGAACTGGGGCGCGAGCCCACCATCGTGGTCAACCTGTCCGGTCGCGGGGACAAGGACATGCACACCGCGGCCACCTACTTCGGGCTGCTCGACGGAGCGGGATCATGAGTATCCGGACGGCCTTCGAGAAGGCCCGCGCCGATGGGCGGGCGTTGCTGATCGGCTGCCTGCCGGCCGGCTTCCCGACGGTACCGGGCAGCATCGCGGCGATGAAGGCGATGCTCGATTCCGGGGTCGATGTCATCGAATTGCAGTTGCCGTACTCGGACCCGGTGATGGACGGACCGGTGATCCAGCGGGCCAGCGACATCGCGCTCGCCGGCGGCGTGCGGGTCGCCGACGGGCTGCGCGTGGTCGAGGCCGTGGCGGCCACCGGCGCTCCCGTGGTGGTGATGACCTACTGGAACCCGGTGGAGCGGTACGGGGTGGACGCCTTCGCCCGGGACCTGGCCGCAGCCGGGGGCACCGGGCTGATCACCCCCGATCTGATCCCGGACGAGGCCGACGAATGGCTGGCCGCCTCCGACCGGTACCGCCTGGACCGCACCTTCCTGGTCGCCCCTTCCTCGACCGACGCGCGGATCGCGATGACGGTCGCGCACTGCCGCGGGTTCGTCTACGCCACCGCGGTGATGGGGGTGACGGGCGCCCGGGAACGCACCTCGACCGCCGCGCCCGCCCTTGTCGCCCGGGTGCGGCCGGTCACCGATCTGCCGATCGGCGTGGGCCTGGGCGTCGGCACCGGCGCGCAGGCGGCCGAGGTGGCCTCCTACGCCGACGGCGTGATCGTCGGCAGCGCCCTGATCCGATGCCTGCTCGACGCCCCGGACGAGACGACCGGCCTGGCTCGGCTGCGGGCACTCGGCGCCGAACTGGCCGAGGGGGTGCGGGCGCCCCGTCATTGATCGACGGCCGGAGCCCCGGATGCCGGAAAACCGGTTGCGCGGGTAGCGTGTGCATCCGTGATCCTCGCCTCGCTTACCCCGTTGGCGGCCATCCCGAGCCCCACCACCGCCGTCTGGGAGATCGGTCCGGTTCCGATCCGCGCGTACGCGCTGTGCATCGTGGCCGGCATCGCGATCGCCGTCCTGGTGACCGAACGCCGGCTGCGCAGCCGCGGCGTCGCACCCTGGGCGACCCTGGACATCGCGGCCTGGGCGGTGCCGTTCGGCATCCTCGGCGCCCGGATCTATCACGTGCTCACCTCGCCGGAGAAGTACTTCGGGGCGGCAGGCGATCCGATCCGAGCCCTCTACATCTGGGAGGGTGGTCTCGGCATCTGGGGGGCGGTGGCCGGTGGGGCCCTCGGGGCCTGGTTGGCCGCGCGTCAGCTCGGCATTCCACTGAGCGTGGTGGCCGACGCGCTCGCGCCCGGGCTGCCTCTGGCCCAGGCGGTGGGCCGACTCGGCAACTGGTTCAACAACGAGCTCTACGGCGGTCCGACCACCCTGCCCTGGGGACTTGAGGTCTACAAGATGGCGGACGGTCGGGCGGAGCGGGACCCGCAGACCGGTGAGCCGGTGCCGGCCGAGCCGGGTCTGGTGCACCCCACCTTCGGGTACGAGGCGCTGTGGAACATCGCGGTGGCGATCCTGGTCCTGCTGGTCGACCGAAAGCTCAAGCTCGGCCGGGGACGGGCGTTCGCCCTGTACGTGATGGGCTACACCGCCGGACGCTCCTGGATCGAGCTGATGCGCACCGACCCGGCCAACGAGATTTTCGGGCTGCGGCTCAACGTGTGGACCGCCGCCGTCGTCTTCCTCGGCGCCCTGATCTACCTGGTACGGGTCCGGGGGCCGCGCGCCTACCTCGTCCCGCTGGACGAGCCGGCCTCTGGCGAGCCGTCGAAGGGCGACGTGTCTCAGGTAGACGTCTCCGCGAAGCCGGCCGGCCCCGGTGAGCCCACCGGCTACCGGGTGGTCACCGAGGCGGAGTTCGCCGCCTATCGCCGCCGCGGCACGGCACCGGCGGTCGGCGACGGTGCCGCCGACCGGGCCCCCGCCCGCCCCGGCGAAGAGCACTGACGGGCCGAGGGAGCCGCACGGATGCGTACGGCTGTGGTGGTGGGTGCCGGTATCGGCGGTCTCGCGGTCGCGGGCGGCCTCGCCCGCACGGGCTGGCATGTGACCTTGCTGGAGCAGGACGACCGGATCCGGGCCGGTCGGACGGCGTTGGTGATCTGGCCCAACGGTCTGCGGGCGTTGCGTGCCCTGGGCCTGGACGCGGGCCTGGACGCCATCGCCACGCCCCTGCCGGATATGGGTGTACGCCGACCGGACGGGCAGTGGCTGGTGCAGCCGACCGGACGGGTCGACGAGCGCCGCCCGGTGGTGATCCACCAAGAGGACCTGCACGATCTGCTGGTGGCCGGGCTCGGTGACCGGGTGAACATCCGGACGGGGATACGCGTGCGGGACGTTCGGGTGGGCGACGGCGACCGCCCGGCGGTCAGTGACGGCCGTACCGCGTTCGAGGGGGACCTGGTGGTCGCGGCCGACGGCGTGGACAGCACGGTACGGCAGCGGCTGGCACCGCAGGCCCGGGTGGTCAGCTCGGGATGGGCGGCCTGGCGCGCGGTCATTCCGTGGTATCGCGCGCCGAAGATCAGCGAGGATCTGGTCAACGGCGAGACGCTGGGCAACGGCTACCGGTTCGTCGCCGCCTCGCTGGGTGCCGCCGCCTCATCCGGCAGCTCCGGCCGGCGCGGGATCTACTGGGCGGCGACGGTCACCGGCGCCTCCCGTCCCGAGCCGCCGACCACCCAGCTGGCCCTGCTGCGCCGCTGGTTCGCCGACTGGCCCGCGCCGATCGGCCAGCTACTGGCGGCGACCGAGCCGGAGGACCTCATGCCGCAGGAGGTGCGCGAACTGCGTCCGCTGCCGCGCACGTTCGCCTACCCGACCGAGCACGGCGGGGTCGTTCTGCTCGGTGACGCCGCCCACGCCATGCCGCACCACCTCGGCCAGGGCGCATGCCTGGCGCTGGAGGACGCGGCCACCCTGCGCACGGTGCTGCGTGCGGCGGTTCCCGGACCCGAACTGCGCACCGCCATCGGCACCTACCACCGCCTGCGGCGTCCCCGTATCCAACTCGTGGTGCGTCAGGTCCGCCGAATGTCCGCGGTGCTTCAGGCCCGCGGCCGGCTCGCGCTGGGTGCACGGCGGTACGCGGGGTTCGGCTCGCTCGCGCCCCGGCTGCTGGGCCGGGCCACCGCCGAGGTGGCCCGGTGGCAGCCACCCGACTGACTCAGACGTTGCTCCCGGGCGGCTCGCCGATACAGGCGGTGCCGACCCGACGGAAGCCGACCCGACGGTAGATCCGCGCGACCTCGTCGCTGCTGGCGGACAGGAAGATCAGATCGCAGCCGTCGGCCGACAGCCGTCGGGCGAGCGTCGCGGTGACCGCGGCGGCCAGGCCCCGTCGCCGGGCCGTGGGCAGCGTCCCGACCCCGACGATCTCCGCGACGGTGCCGACGCGCATGGCGGTGCCGCAGGCCAACGCACCTTCCGCCGGCGTCTCGGCCAGCGCGGACAGTCGCCGCCCGGTGCGGGCCTGCTCTCGCTCCTCGGCGAGCTCGGCGGGGTCCGGCGGGACCGCTCCGGCGTTCCGCTCGGCCGAGCCGGCGAAGCCGACCGTGGTGCCCGGGTTGGCGAAGGCGATGCCCGCGATGGCCCGTTGCAGGGCGATGTCGTCGGCGAAGCCGGGCCGATCCGGGTCGAGCAGGCGGATGGGCACGTCCGAGAACGTCGCCGACGGGGGCAGGGCTGCCGGATCGAGCACCATCAGCGGCGCTTCCAGCACCGACAGGCCGGCGGCGCGGGCGATGTCGAGCAGTTCGGGGTTGTTCTGGTGGACCCACTCGAACGCCTCGGGTACGCCGAGCGTGCGCTGGCGGGCGCGTACCGCTTCGACGTCACCGATCGAGGGCGCGGTGGTGGCGTCGAGACGGGGCCGGGCGTAGTACGGCCAGCCCGCTCCTTCCCGTACGAACAGCACGAGCCCGCCGAACTCCTCCACCCGGGCCCGCTCGCGAGGCAGCGCGTCGTAGAAGCGCTCCAGGCGTCGCAGCAGGTCCTCGTCGGTCACTTCGGGAGACTACGTTCCCGGATGCTGGACGCTCAATCGGCTTTCGCGTCGCCCCGCGACTCTGCCGTAGAATCGTCTGCCAGTTGCAACAGGGCCGACGTCGTCCCGACCCCGATCAGATCGAGACGACGGGAGGCCTCATGGTTTTCGCGCACCCTGACCGCGTTCAGACGGAGCGTCAGGGACTGTACGACCCGGCGTACGAGCACGACGCCTGCGGTGTCGCCTTCGTCGCCGACCTCCACGGTCGCCGCTGCCACGACATCGTGGCGCAGGGACTCGCGGCGCTGCGCCGCCTCGATCATCGCGGAGCACGGGGCGCGGAGCCGAACACCGGAGACGGTGCCGGCATCCTGGTGCAGGTCCCCGACGAGTTCCTGCGAGCGGTGGTGGACTTCCCGCTCCCGCCGGCCGGCCACTACGCCACCGGACTGGTCTTCCTGCCCGCAGCCGAGGCCGACGCGGCTCGTGCGCTGACCGTGCTGGAGAAGTACGCGCTGGTGGAAGGGGTGCGGATCCTCGGCTGGCGCGACGTCCCGGTCGATCCGGACGGTCTCGGCGAGACGGCGCTGGCCGCCCGGCCGCGTATCCGCCAGGTGTTCCTCGCCGCCGACCGGCTCACCGCCGCCCCGGGCGTGCCGGCCGGCACCCCGCTCACCGGGCTCGACCTCGACCGGGTCGTCTACTGCCTGCGCCGGCAGGTGGAACGGGAGACGGCCGAGCGGGGCATCCCCGCCTACTTCCCGTCGCTGTCCACCCGGACCTTGGTCTACAAGGGGATGCTCACCCCTGACCAGTTGCCGTCCTTCTACCCGGACCTCACCGACGAGCGACTGGTCAGCGCGATCGCGGTGGTCCACTCGCGGTTCTCGACGAACACCTTCCCGTCCTGGCCGCTGGCGCACCCGTACCGGTTCATCGCCCACAACGGCGAGATCAACACCATTCGCGGCAACCGTAACTGGATGTCGGCCCGGGAGGCGCTGCTGGCCAGCCCGAACCTGCCGGGCGTGCTGAAGCGGATCCTGCCGGTCTGCACCCCGGGCGCCTCCGACTCGGCGAACTTCGACGAGGTGTTGGAACTGCTGCATCTGGCCGGCCGCAGCCTGCCCCACGCGGTGCTGATGATGATCCCGGAGGCGTGGGAGAACGATTCGGCGATGGATCCGGCCCGGCGTGACTTCTACCGCTTTCACGCCACGCTGATGGAGCCGTGGGACGGGCCGGCCGCGGTGGTGTTCACCGACGGGGCGCTGGTCGGCGCGGTGCTGGACCGCAACGGCCTGCGTCCCGGCCGCTGGTGGCGGACCGTCGACGGGTTGGTGGTGCTGAGCAGCGAGGCGGGGGTGCTCGACCTGGACCCGGCGACCGTGGTCGCCAAGGGGCGACTGCAACCGGGGCGGATGTTCCTGGTCGACACGGTCGCCGGCCGGATCGTCGAAGACGACGAGATCAAGGCCGAGTTGGCCGCGGCGCAGCCGTACGGCGACTGGTTGCGCGCCGGTCTGGTCGAGTTGCGGGACCTGCCGCCGCGCGAGCACATCGTGTACACCCACGACTCGGTACGGCGGCGTCAGTTGACCTTCGGCTACACGGAGGAGGAGCTCAAGCTGCTGATCGCGCCGATGGCGCAGACCGGCGCGGAGCCGATCGGCTCGATGGGCACCGACACGCCGATCTCGCCGCTGTCCACCCGGCCGCGGCTGCTCTACGACTACTTCCATCAACTCTTCGCGCAGGTCACCAACCCGCCGCTGGACGCCATTCGGGAGGAGCTGGTCACCAGCCTCGCCACGACCGTCGGGCCGGAGGGCAACCTGCTCGACCCGGGGCCCGACAGCTGCCGGCAACTGGTGCTGCCGTACCCGGTCATCGACAACGACGAGCTGGCCAAGATCCTGTCGATCGATGAGGACGGCACTCTCCCGCAGCTCAAGGCGGTCCGGGTCTCCGGGCTCTACCCGGTGCGCGACGGCGCGGCCGGGATCAGGTCCCGGCTGGTCGAGATCTGCCGGCACGTCTCGGAGGCGATCGAGGACGGGGTCCGCATCCTGGTGCTCTCCGACCGGGACTCCACGGCGGATCTGGCCCCGATCCCGTCGCTGCTGCTCACCGCCGCGGTGCACCAGCACCTGGTGCGCGAGCAGACCCGTACCCTGGTGGGGCTCGTCGTCGAGTCGGGCGACTGCCGTGAGGTGCACCATGTGGCCGCGCTGATCGGGTACGGCGCGGCGGCGGTCAACCCCTACCTGGCCTTCGAGACGGTGGAGGACCTCATCGCCGCCGGCACCCTGTCCGGCATCGACCCGGCGACCGCGGTGCGCAACTACGTCAAGGCGCTCGGCAAGGGCGTCCTGAAGATCATGTCGAAGATGGGCATCTCCACCGTCTCGTCGTACTGCGGTGCCCAGGTCTTCGAGGCGGTCGGACTGGACGAGCGGTTGGTCCAGCGGTACTTCGTCGGCACGTCCAGCCGGATCGGCGGTATCGGGCTGGATGAGATCCATGCCGAGGTCTCCGCCCGGCACGCCCAGGCGTGGTCGGCCGCACCCGCGGTCGGCGAGCCGGTCGCCGACCGGCGGCTGCCCGCCGGCGGCGAGTACCAGTGGCGCCGGGACGGCGAGTTGCACCTGTTCAACCCCGAGACGGTCTTCCTGCTGCAGCACTCGACGCGCACCCGGCAGTACGAGGTCTTCCGCCGGTACACCGCGAAGGTGGACGAACTCGCCGCCCGGGCGGGCTCCCTGCGCGGGCTGTTCCGGCTGCGCACGGGGGTGCGCGAGCCGGTGCCGCTGGAGCAGGTCGAGCCGGCCCGCGAGATCGTCAAGCGGTTCGCCACCGGTGCGATCTCCTACGGGTCGATCTCGGCCGAGGCGCACGAGACGCTCGCCGTCGCGATGAACCGGCTCGGTGGGCGGTCCAACACCGGCGAGGGCGGCGAGGACGTCGAGCGGCTCTACGACCCGGTCCGCCGGTCGGCGGTCAAGCAGGTCGCCAGCGGCCGGTTCGGGGTCACCACGGAGTACCTGGTCAACGCCGACGACATTCAGATCAAGATGGCGCAGGGCGCCAAGCCCGGCGAGGGCGGGCAGCTGCCCGGGAACAAGGTGTGGCCGTGGATCGCGAAGACCCGGCACGCCACACCCGGGGTCGGGCTGATCTCCCCGCCGCCGCACCACGACATCTACTCGATCGAGGATCTCGCTCAGCTGGTGTACGACCTCAAGTGCGTCAACCCGGACGCCCGGGTGCACGTGAAGCTGGTCAGTGAGGTAGGGGTGGGCACGGTCGCGGCCGGCGTCGCCAAACTCAAGGCGGACGTGATCCTGATCTCCGGCCACGACGGCGGCACCGGCGCCGCCCCGCTGAACTCCCTCAAGCACGCCGGCACGCCGTGGGAGCTGGGGCTGGCCGAGACCCAGCAGACGCTGTTGCGCAACGGCCTGCGCGACCGGGTCACCGTGCAGGTCGACGGTCAACTCAAGACCGGGCGGGACGTGGTGATCGCCGCGCTGCTCGGTGCGGAGGAGTTCGGCTTCGCCACCGCCCCGCTCATCGTCTCCGGCTGCGTGATGATGCGGGTCTGTCACCTGGACACCTGCCCGGTCGGTATCGCCACACAGAACCCCGTGCTGCGCGAGCGGTTCACCGGCCGGCCGGAGTTCGTGGAGAACTTCTTCCTCTTCCTCGCCGAGGAGGTCCGCGGCCACCTCGCCGAACTCGGGTTCCGCAGCCTCGACGAGGCGATCGGGCAGGTCGAGCTCCTCGACGTGGCGCCGGCCGTCGACCATTGGAAGGCGAAGGGTCTGGACCTGTCGCGGCTGCTGGCGCTGCCGCCGGTGCCCGCCGGTGCCCCCCGGCGTCGGGCCCGTGCTCAGGACCACGAGATCTCCGCGGCGTTCGACAACGAGCTGCTCCGGTTGGCCGACCCGGCGCTGCGCGACGGGACCCCGGTGCGGGCCGACATCCCGGTGCGCAACGAGCACCGCAGCGTCGGCGCGATGCTCGCCGGGGAGGTCGTCCGCCGGTACGGCGGCGGTGGGCTGCCCGCCGACACCATCGAGTTCCACCTGCACGGCACCGCGGGGCAGTCGTTCGGTGCGTTCCTGCCGCCCGGCGTGACGCTGCGGCTGTTCGGCGACGCCAACGACTATGTCGCCAAGGGCCTCTCCGGCGGACGGGTCATCGTCCGGCCCGATCCGGCCGCGCCGTTCACCGCGGAGGACCAGGTCGTGGCCGGCAACACGATCCTGTACGGTGCCACCGCCGGTGAGCTGTTCCTGCGCGGCCGGGTGGGGGAGCGGTTCGCGGTGCGCAACTCGGGCGCGGTGGCGGTGGTCGAGGGCGTCGGGGACCACGGCTGCGAGTACATGACCGGCGGGACGGTGGTGGTGCTCGGACCGACCGGCCGGAACTTCGCCGCCGGGATGTCCGGTGGAACGGCGTACGTGTGGCGGTTGGACCCGTGCCGGGTCAACCCCGAGCTGGTGGAGCTGACCGCGCTGACCGAGGAGGAACGGGTCGTGGTGCACGACCTGGTGGCCCGCCACTTCGCGGAGACCGACTCGGCGGTCGCCGCGTCCCTGCTCAAACGGTGGCCGGAGGCGGTCGGCGAGTTCACCGCGGTCGTTCCCCGCGACTACCGACGGGTGATGGAGATCATGCAGGCGGCGGAGGCCGCCGGTCGAAGCGTCGATGAGGCGGTCATGGCCGCACTGTCCCGGGAGGTGCCGCATGCCTGACCCGAACGGCTTCCTGCGTTACCGCCGGCGGTTGCCGGCACGCCGACCGGTGCCGGTGCGGATCAGGGACTGGCGGGAGGTCTACCCGCCCGCCGACGACCCGCTGATCCGTGAGCAGGCGACCCGCTGCATGGACTGCGGGGTGCCCTTCTGCCACGACGGCTGCCCGCTCGGCAATCGCGTTCCCGACTGGAACGACCTGGTCCGCACCGGGCGGTGGGCCGATGCGATCGAGGCCCTGCACGCGACGAACAACTTCCCGGAGTTCACCGGTCGGCTCTGCCCCGCGCCCTGCGAGGCGGCGTGCGTGCTCGGCATCGGCGATGAGCCGGTCGCCATCAAGCAGGTCGAGGTGGAGATCATCGAACGGGCGTTCGACCGCGGTCTGGTCGCGCCCCGGCCGGCCGCGACGCCGACCGGCCGCCGGGTCGCGGTGGTCGGATCCGGTCCGGCCGGCCTGGCCGCCGCCCAGCAGCTGGCCCGGGCGGGACACACGGTGACCGTGTACGAGCGCGACGACGCGATCGGCGGGCTGCTGCGCTACGGCATCCCCGACTTCAAGCTCGAGAAGCGCCACATCGAGCGGCGCATCGCGCAGCTTTCCGCGGAGGGGGTGCGTTTCGTCACCGGCGTCGAGGTCGGGGTCGACATCACCGCTGACTGGTTGCGGGCCACGAACGACGCGGTGCTGCTCGCCTGCGGCGCGCTCGCCGGGCGGGACGTGCCGGACACTCCGGGCCGCAGGCTGCGCGGTGTGCACCTGGCGATGGAGCATCTCGTGGGCGCCAACCGGGTCGTGGCCGGCCGCGCCGCCGCGCCGACGATCGACGCCGCCGGCAAGCATGTCGTGATCATCGGAGGCGGTGACACCGCCGCGGACTGCCTGGGGGTCGCCCACCGGCAGGGTGCCCGCAGCGTCACCCAGCTCGACCGCTACCCGCAGCCACCGCAGGAGCGGGACGAGCTGCGGGACCCGTGGCCGACCTGGCCCTGGGTGCTGCGTACCTATCCGGCGCACGAAGAGGGCGGTGAGCGGGTATTCGCGGTAGCCGCGCGGGAGTTCGTCGACGACGGCACCGGCGCGGTGCGCGCGGTGCGCATCGTCGAGGTACGGGTGGAACGGCGCGACGGCCGGCGCATGGTGACCGAGGTGCCGGGCACGGAGCGGGAACTCCCCGCGGAACTGGTGCTGCTGGCGATCGGCTTCGAAGGGACCGAGGAGCAGCCGCTGCTGGCGCAGCTCGGGCTCACCCGCAACGGGCGGGGCGTGCTCGACGCCCGACCGGACTGGCAGACCGCGGCGGACGGGGTGTTCGTCGCCGGTGACATGCACCGCGGCGCGTCGCTGATCGTCTGGGCGATCGCCGAGGGGCGGTCCGCCGCCGCGGCCATCCACGCCTACCTGGGCGGTGCGGGCGAGTTGCCCGCGCCGGTCGGGCCGTCGGCGGTGCCGCTGTCGGCACGCTGACCGGGGACGGTCCACGGTGGATGCCCGCCCTCCGGAGGCGATCACTATCGTCTCCGGAGGGCGGCGCCCGACGGTGCGCGGGGCACCGCGCGGGTCACCGGCCGCCCGCGACAGACAGGAGATCAGCAGATGCCCGAGACCGTGATCGGCCCGGACGGACGGCAGATCGACCTCGGTCCCGTCGGCCAGCGGATCGTCTTCGAGAACGACCAGGTGCGGGTCTGGGAGATCGATCTTGGGCCGGGGGAGAGCCAGCCGTGGCACCACCACCGCAACCCGTATCTCGTCATCGCGCTGGAGGCGGGCGACAACCGCATCGACGCGCTCGTCGGCGGCGAGCCGCGCCTGGTGCACGAGCCGGTCGGCGGGGTGGTCTACCGGGAACCCGGGGAGATCCACATGCTCACCAACCGGGGCGGCACCCGCTACCGCAGCCGCTTGGTCGAGCTCAAGTGCCTGGGCGAGAACCGGGTGGCCGAAGGGCGGGGCGAGTGACGGAGCACCCGCGGCTCGTGCCCGCTCCGCCCGTTCCCGACGGGGTCGATCCCGCCGAATGGGCGAACAACCTTTCCGAGCCGTCGCGCTACACCGGTGCCGCACCGGACCGCAGCCGGGAGCGGTTGGTGCCGGGGGCGCCGGGCGAGCTCCTGGCGCGGTTCCGCGAGGTCCTGTTGCACACCGACGAACTCGGCTGGGTGGACAAGACCCTCGCCGGTCTGTCCCACAAGATGCTGTGGCGGGACGAGCAGACCGGGGCGTCCATCGCGGTGGTCCGGTTCGAGCGCGGGTCCGGTATCCCGCAACGGCACTCGCACGCGTCCAACCAGTTCATGTTCTGTCTGCGGGGGCGGTACACGTACCTGCCGACCGGGCTGACGTTGACTCCCGGGTCGTTCTACTGGAATCCCAAGGGCTGCCTGCACGGTCCCACTCTCGCCGAAGAGGAGAGCGTGCTGCTGGAGATCTACGACGGGCCGCACTATCCCACCCAACCGGAGTGGTACACCGACCCGCGAGACGCCCGCTAGCACCCGGCCGGCATCGATGCGGCATCGCCGCCGGGTGCCGCCGCGACCGGTGTGCGGCCCGTACGCCCGAGGGCCGCCGCCGCGTTCGCGGTCGCCACCCGTCGGACGAACGCCGTCCCGCGGTGGGCGATCAGGCCGAGCGGATCGTCTGTGCCCATCGGGAACGGCCAGTCGCTGCCGAGCACGAGGCGATCCTCGCCGAAGACGGCGGCGGCCAGGTCGACCGCGGCCGGATCGTGCAGGAGGACATCGACGTAGAACCGGCGTACCGCCCGGTCCGGCGGCAACGACAGGGCCGGCACCCCCGGCCGGGCGGTGGTGTGGCCGCGTTGCCAACGCCCGACGACGGCGGGCAGGCAGCCCCCGCCGTGCACCAGGACGAAACGGATCCGCGGGAAGTCGCTGAGTACCTGTCCGAACACCAGCTGGGCGGCCGCCAGCGCCGTCTCGACCGGATTGCCGAGCAGATTCGACAGGTAGTAGCGGGTCAACCGGCGGTCGGGGGAGCAGGCGGGGTGCAGCTGGGCCAGACGGCCGTCCTGATCGAGGCGACGCCACAACGGACGCAGGCGCGGGTCGTCGAGCGGCACGCTGAGCCCGCCCGCGCCCCCGACCACGCCGACCCACCGGTCGTCCGCGGCGATCCGCGCATACTCCAGCAGCGCCAGCCGCGGATGCTCCAGCGGCAGGTAGGCCAGCGGGAGGAGCCGAGGGTGGCGGGCCACCGCCCGCAGGAGGCCGTCGTTGAGCGCGGCCACCCAGGCGGCCGACTCGGACGGGGAGAGGTGTTGGCGGTAGAAGAGCGGGGGCACGCTCACCACCGCCTCGTCCAAGCCGGCCCGGTCCAGGAAGGCGAGCAGACGGTCCGGTCGATAAAGGTCGTCCGGGCCGACCGGGGCGCCGTCGAGGACCATGCGGCCACCGTCGGCGCCGAGTCCGGGCAGGTTCGCGTACGCCAACGCGGGTGCCAGATGGCTGTGCAGGTCGATACCGGCCACGATCCGTTCCCCCTTGCCGCGGTCGCCCAAGGGAGGCTAAGGCTTGCGAGCCGTCCTGTGATGACCGGGGGCACTCGTGTCGGCACCGAACGTGTCAATCGGCGCATCCGGGTGGCCCGCACTAGACACATCTGCCCGGTCGGTACCCGAATGTCGGGCGCTGTTCAGCTCTACGACAACGGCCGCCTTGGACGGGAGAGACTAGCCTTGATAGCCGTGACACGTCGCGCGAAGATCGTCTGCACCCTCGGGCCCGCCACCTCGTCCGCCGAGCGGATCCGCGGGCTGGTGGAGGCCGGCATGGACGTGGCCCGGTTCAATTTCAGCCACGGCAGCCACGAGGAGCACGAGCGGGTGTACCGCCTGGTGCGTCAGGCCGCCGAGGCGTCCGGCCGACCGATCGCGGTGCTCGCCGACCTGCAGGGGCCCAAGATCCGGTTAGGGCGGTTCGCGGACGGGCCGCACGACTGGCGGACCGGGGACACCGTGGTGATCACCGGCGAGCAGGTCCCGGGCACCCGGGAGCGGGTGTCGTGCACCTACGCCCGACTGCCGCAGGAGGTCAAACCCGGCGACCGGCTGCTGATCGATGACGGCCGGGTCGTGGTCGAGGTGACCGAGGTCAGCGGGAACGACGTCCGCTGCCTGGTGATCGAGGGCGGCACGGTCTCCGACAACAAGGGCATCTCGCTGCCGAACGTCGCGGTCAGCGTGCCCGCCCTCTCCGAGAAGGACACCGACGATCTGCGCTTCGCGCTCAACCTGGGATTCGATCTGGTGGCGCTCTCCTTCGTCCGTTCCCCGGACGACATCAAGCTGGTCCACCGGGTGATGCAGGAGGTCGGGGTGCACCGGCCGGTGCTCGCCAAGGTGGAGAAGCCGGAGGCGGTGGCCCACCTGGAGGCCATCGTGGCGGCGTTCGACGGGATCATGGTGGCCCGGGGCGATCTCGGTGTCGAGCTGCCCCTCGACCAGGTGCCCCTGGTGCAGAAGCGCGCGGTGCAGTTGTGTCGGGAGAACGCCAAGCCGGTCATCGTGGCCACGCAGATGCTCGACTCGATGATCGACAATTCGCGGCCGACCCGTGCCGAGGCATCCGATGTGGCCAACGCCGTGCTGGACGGTGCCGACGCGGTGATGCTCTCCGGCGAGACCAGCGTCGGCAGGTACCCGGTGTTGACGGTCAGCACCATGGCGAAGATCATCGCGACCACCGAATCGGGATCGTCCCTCGCCGTCCCCCGGCTCCAGCACGATCCGCGTACCCACGGTGGTGCGCTGACCATCGCCGCATCGCAGATCGCCCGGGCCATCGGCGCCAAGGCCCTCGTCGCGTTCACGCAGACCGGGGACACCGTGCGGCGGCTGGCCCGGTTGCACTGCCAACTGCCGCTGCTCGCGTTCACCCCGGTACCGGAGGTCCGTCGCCAGCTCGCCCTGTCCTGGGGGGTGGAGGCGTTCCTGATGCCGTTCGTGCACCACACTGACGACATGTTTCGTCAGGTCGATCACGCGCTACTCGGGCTCGGCATGGCCGAGCCCGGCGATCACGTCGTCATCGTCGCCGGCAGCCCGCCCGGCACGCCCGGTTCCACCAACACCCTCCGCGTCCATCAGCTCGGCTCGCTGGTGGACCCCGCCTCGGTGAGGGTTCCCTGGTGAGCGCCGCCCGGGTGCCGGTCGGCCAGGCCGCGGTCGACCACCTGCTGGAGGTTCTCGATCTGCAGCCGATCGACGAGTGGACCTTCCGCGGCATCAGTCCACTGGTCGGCCCACAGCGGGTCTACGGGGGGCAGGTGGCCGGTCAGGCGCTGGTCGCCGCCGGGCGTACCGTCGATCCGCAGCGGCTGGT
>DASVCA010000201.1:0-2736 GCA_036381835.1 Micromonosporaceae bacterium | reverse complement strand
GGACGGACGTGCTGGAGTCCGGTGGATCGAGATCGTGCCGGCCGGCACCTACAAAGTCGTCCTGCACGAGGTGCTGGATCTTGATGAGATCGCTGACGTCTACGAGTTCCCGGACCTGGCCGTACATGACAAGGAGTACTTCAGCGAGATCCTCGGCATGGCTGACGACGAGGCGCGCCGGGCCGCGTCCCGCCGGTCAGGACCCCGCTACTGCACGGCCGATGCTAGCCTCGGTCTTTCAGTAAGGCCGGTTGAGATCACGTCCAGGTCTTGTTGATCTCATGTGGGTGGATGTTGTCGCTTGTCCGTGATTGGTCGCCCGGCGTGGGTGGCCGGGTTCCTCCGGGCGTGCTCGCAGTGACTCGGGCCGATGTTCAGTAGGCGGGTCGGGGCAGGGCGGCGAGCCGGGTGAACGCGGTGACGAGATGGGGTGCCCAGTGCCAGCGTTCCGCAAGGCGGACGCGGGTCTGGCGTGCGGAGCGGGTGATGCGGGCGGCGACGTGCAGCAGTCGGTAGCGCAGCTTCTTCGGCTCGGCTTTGGCCAGCTCGCCGTCGAGCGTGAGGTGTTGAGTCCAGGCGATCAGGTCGATCGCGACCAGCGCCAGGAGCAGCCAGGCCTGGTTGATCGCGAACTCGCGGGAGGGGAAGCGACCGAAGCCGGTGTCCTTGCCGCAGCGGATGCGGTCCTCGACCCGGGCGTGGGCGCGGTGACGGGCTTCCAGGAACTGGATGCTGCCGCCGCCGGCGGGGGTGTCGGTGGCAAAGACCTGATGGCGCATGCCTTCCACCGTGTCGAACATGGACAGTTGCGCGCCGGGGTGGGGGCGTTCGCGGCGCACGATGAACCGCGTGCCCTGCGGGTAGCCGTTGTCGGGTACCAGCCCGGTCAGTTCGCAGATCTCGGCACCCTCGCGGAACTCGCCGTCGGCCTCGATCGCCGGTATCCAGTCGTGGACGGCTTTGATGGCAGCGCGGACCGGTTCGGTGATCGCTACGCCGACGGAGAAGAACGCGCGCATGCCGTCGACACGCAGGGCTCGAATGTGGGCCAGGAACCCCAGGGTGCAGCCGGCTGAGTCGGTGCGCACCAGGATCTCGCGGCCGAACCGGTAGCTGTCAGGGATCTGCTCGATCGCCTGGTCCAGCACGCTGATGTGGTCGGCGGTGGTGTTCGACCCCGCCCGTCCCTCCCGCAGCAGCCCGGACAGGGCCTCGCCGGTGTTGTCCAGAAAGCACAACAGGGGGTGGTAGCCGAATGTTCGCTTCCAGGTCGGGGCGGCGGATTCCTTCTCCGAGTGGCAGACCACGATCGTGGCGTCCAGGTCCAGCACCAGGGCGTCGATGCTCTGGCCGGCCGCGGCGGCCGTCGGGAACTCGCCGCGAGTTTCGGTCAGCTGCGCCCACGCGACCTCCCGGGCCGCAGCCCGCGCCGCCCGCAGCCGCGCCAGCGCACCGCCGTCCAAAGTGGACAAAACTCGCCACGCGGTCGCGTCCGACGCCACCGAGCCGAACAGGCCGGGCTGGTCGCGCAGCACCGCTATGTCGGCGATCGCCTCGCCGCCGTCGGCGAGCATCACGGCCAGGTCCAGCGCGACCCGACCTCGATCGTGACCGCGCTGCCGCTGCCGCAGCACGGCCAGCGCATCGCTGAAGCGGTGGGTCAGCCCGGTTGCGTCGGCCACGTCAGCCAGCAGTCGGGACCCGACATGGCCCACGACACCCCGACCATCCGCGGTGACCGTGATTCGGGGACGCGTTGCGGTAACCTTCACCTCGCAGGTGCCTTTCGTGCGGGTGTGGATGAGGCGTAGACAACCGTCATCTTCCCAGCAGGGAAGGCACTTCCTCGTTCACGACCCGCCGTCAGGTCCGCGCTACCGAAGGGCCGAGGCTAGAGGTCGATGCGGGGCGGCGGTTTGATCGCATTGTCGACCAGGCCAGTGATGTAGGCGATCGCCCACGTTACCTCACGGCCGATCGAGTCGATCGCGGTCAAGAACGGGATCACATTCCCGTCGAAGCGGATCATCGGGGTGAAGAAGAATTTCGAGTCCGTGTCGGGGCCGATCTCGATCACGCGAGTCGGTATCTCAATCGTTCCGATCACCTGGCGCTCGCTAATGATATCGAAGCTCTCGCCTGCAATGAGCTTCAGCTGGTCGCCGAGGTGGTCGTCCTCCCATAGGCCCTCGGCCTGGAACGTCCCGCCCATTCTCAATTCGGTGAGCGTTACGGACACGGTGAACCCGATGTCATGCTTCTCCAGGTTGTTCGAATCGCGGAGTGCAAGGAGGAACGGTCGTCCCGATACGAAGGGTTCGAACGCTCGGAATCGGTCTGCAACGTCGACGGGAAACTCCGGATGCTTCTTGAGCCAGTTCTGCCAGCCGACCTCGGCATTGTGAATCGGGAAGTTGCCGTCACTTGGTTTCGCCGGTTTCGTGAACGTGTAGCCGATCGAGTTGGTCAGGCGGTTTAGCGCGTTCCGGAAGTTCTGGAGCATGTCGCCCGCACGGTTGTACCAGTCGTCCACGGGAGGCACTGGCGAGGTAAGCATCACCAGGTCGATGGTCCTGCCGTCGGAGCGCAGCTCCTGAATGAGTGAGACAGGACCCGTCGCCCACCATGCATCCATGTCAGATCGGAGCGCCCGCGCGAGGGCGAGGGCGTGCGCAAGCTTGCCGGTCGCAGCTTTCCGGAGAATCGGGTCATCGAGGTCCACTTCTCCATTGTGCC
>DASVCA010000200.1:0-11126 GCA_036381835.1 Micromonosporaceae bacterium | reverse complement strand
GAGCCGAACTGGAAGTGGTTGACGCGCTGCGCGTCGCGGACGGGCGCTACTGGTCCTACACCTGCGACGATCCGCAGTGCTGCTCGCCGGAGGGCACCCGCTACGACGTGACGACCAGCGAGATCGCCGCTGCGGCGACGTTCGCCGGGCAGGTGGCGTTGCCGGACCGGGACGCCCTGGTCCAGCAGGTGGCACCCGTGACGGGCGCGGCACGGGCGGCGATGCGCCGGGCGACAGAGGCGGCCTTTGAGCGACTAGACGCACTGCTGGACGGCCGTTCGCCGATGGACCCAGCGGGCCGACGACGGGTTCGCAAGGCGGGCGAGGCGGCGGTACGGGAGGCGATGGAGCGGCACCGCGGCGGAGGGCATCTCACCGATGACGAGGTCGCCTGGCTCGGTCTACTGCTGACACACATACCGGTACGGGACTACGCGTGGGAGCGGATCGGCGTCGAGGAGTGGCAGGTCGGGCTCTGGCTGGACGTGGTCCGTCGCGTCGAGCCCGACCTGGTCGCGGCACCCGCCGGGCTGCTCGCGTTCGCCGCCTGGCGATCCGGTCAGGGCGCGCTGGCTGGCGTTGCGGTGGAACGGGCCCGTTCGGCCGCGCCCGACTACTCGATGGCGCAGCTGATGGATGAGGTGTTGCAGAAGGGAATACCACCGTCCGCCCTGGAGGGCTGGCCGTACGCCGATCGCGGGCGGCGGCCCCAGCGCAACCGACGGCGCCGCGCCCGCCGCCGGCGCAGCAACGGTGGTGGGCGGCCGACTAAGGTGGTGCTGACCGAGGGGAGCGATCATGAGCGCGGACCAGGATCAGATCCTGCTCGACGAGCCCACCACCGCAGATCTTCGCGCGAAGGTGGCGCAGGCGTGGCAGGACTTCGCGCAGGCGCTCGCAGAGGGTCTGCAGACGCTTCCGGCCGCGGCACGCATTGATCTGACTCTCGATCCCACCGCGTCGGGCACCGGAGACACGGTGTACTCGATCAGCATCGGCGCCGACGACGCGGGACAGCTTCTCGCGCTGGCGGTCGGGAACGCGACGCTTCCGGACGATTACCGACTGGATCGGACCGCCGTCGCCGAGATGATCGCACTCGGCTGGTCGCCGCCCGGGGTGATCGATGGCTCGAACGGCAACTTCGGGCTGCGTACCACGACAGATCGGGCGACATCGCTGGCCACCGTCGTCTCGCGTACGCTGCGCGACATCTATCGGGTGCCGCATCCCGCGTTCCTGCTGTTCCAGGTGTCCGGCACCGCCCGCCAGCCGCTCCCGGTCGTCTCGTTCGGCTCGGCGCGGCCCCTCACGGTGTCCGACGAGACGATCTCCGATCTCGATGACGCCCTCGCCGCGGTGGCGCAGCCCGGGCACGACGCCCTGACGCTCGAAGAGCAGGTTCGTGCGGTGATCGCCGCGATGATGCATGCCGCGCCGGAGCAGTTGCAGGTCGACGCGGACGGCGACATCAGCATCCGGGCCGGTTCGGCGATGGTGTTCGTACGGGTTCGGGACACTCCGCCCCTTGTTGACGTGTTCTCTCCCGTGCTCACCGATGTGGAGCCGACCGAGCGGCTCTATGTCCGGCTCTCTGAACTGACCAACCGGATGCCGATCGGTCGGCTCTACTGCGCCGACGACACCGTGTGGGCTTCGATCCCGGTCTTCGGGCGCAACTTCCAGCCGGTGCACCTGATGCTGGCGGTTCAGGTCATGACCGGTCTCGCCGATGAGTTGGACGACCGGCTGCACGGCGAGTTCGGTGGGCGGCGGTTCTTCGCCGACGGCGACAAACCGGTCGGCGGTTCCGAACGCGAGCACCGTACCGGCATGTATCTGTGATCGGTGCCCAGCGGCGGGCCGACGACACGGCGGCCGCGGGCGAGTCAGGGGGACGCCGATATCACGGTGGGCCCTTCGACCAGGCGGGACAGCACGATCGTGCTTCGGGTGGAGGTGACGAAGGGTTCGGCGCGCAGCCGTTCGAGCGCTTCCTCCAGGTGAGCGATGTTCGCGGCCCGCAGGTGGACGATCGCGTCCGCCTCGCCGGAGACCGTATAGGCACCGACCACCTCGGGGTGGCGACGGGCCGCCGCCGCGATCTGCGCCGGAGTGGTCCGCCCGGTGCAGAACAGCTCGACGAACGACTCTGTCGTCCAACCCACTGCGGCCGGGTCCACGACCGCCGTGAATCCCCGGATGATCCCGGCCGCCCGCAGCCGATCGACGCGGCGCTTCACCGCGGGAGCGGACAACGCCACGCGGTTGCCGATCTCCGCATACGAGGCGCGTCCATCCGCCACCAAAAACGCAATGATTCGCTGATCTATCTCGTCAACCTGCAATGTTTCGCCTTCCGAACGCAATGCTCGCGGCTGTTCGCAAACAGCCAAGGTACCTACCCTTGGGGGCCATGGTCCATCAGCTCAAGCCCAGGAAGCGGACGTACCTGCTCTGTCCGCCGGAGCACTTCGTGGTCGAGTACGCGATCAACGCGTGGATGGACACATCCGTTCCGGTGGATACCGGGTTGGTGCTCAAGCAATGGGAGACACTGCGGGAGTTGCTTGTCGGGCTTGGCCACGAGGTCCACGTGCTGCCCGCCGAGCCGGGGCTGCCGGACATGGTCTTCGCGGCTAACGGCGCGTTCGTGGTCGACGGCACCGTCTACGGGGCGAGGTTCAAGTATCCGCAGCGCGCCGAAGAGGCCACGGCGCACCGCGCCTTCTACGAGGCGAACGGGTGGCGGTACGTCGCCCCGACCGAGACCAACGAGGGGGAGGGTGACTTCACGTATCTGCCCGACGCGTACGGTGGCCTGGTCCTGGCCGGGTACGGGTTCCGTACGGAGATCGGGGCGCATGCCGAGGCGCAGGAGGTGCTGGGCCGCCCCGTGGTGTCGCTGCGCCTGGTCGACCCCCGCTTCTACCACCTCGACACCGCCTTGGCCCCGCTCGATGACCGCAACATCGCGTACTTCCCCGGAGCCTTCTCCCCGTCGTCCCAGCGGGTGCTGGCGCAGCTCTTCCCGGACGCGGTGCTAGCCGACGAAGCCGATGCGCTCGCCTTCGGCTTGAACCTGGTGAGCGACGGATACAACGTGGTCCTGAACAGCGAGGCGGCGGCGCTCGCCGACAAACTGGCCGCCCTCGGTTACAGCCCGGTGCCGGTCGATTTGTCGGAATTGAAGAAGAGCGGCGGTAGCGTCAAGTGCTGCGTGGCGGAACTGCGACGCTGAGCGGATCGGCCACGCGACGCTGAGTAGATCGGCCACGGGGGCCCGCCGGTAAACCAGCGGGCCCCCGTGGCTTGCCTAACCGAGGATCGCCAGCTCGGAGATGACGAGGTTGGAGAGCAGCTGCCCGTCCCGGCGCACCTCGCGCAGGTACCACGTCTGCAGCGGGGTGCGGGGCTGGTTGAACTGCCACGCCCCGCGAGGGCTGTCGATCTGTCCCACCTTGCCGAGCGCGAGGAGGAGCTCCTGTCGGTCCAGTCGAGGCCCGGCCAGCCGAATCGCCTTGTCCAGCACCTGGCCGGCGTCGTAGGAGGACACGGCGTAGGCGGTCGGTTGAGTGTCGTGCGTCTCCGACCAGGCCGTGACGAACCGACCATTGGCGGCATTACGCAGGTCGGCGGAGTAATTGAGGGCGGTACGAATGCCGAGTGCGTCCGCGCCTAGCTCGTCCAGCACCTTGCCTTCGGTCAGGAAGCCCGGGCCGAAGATCGGGTTCTCGTAGCCCTTGGCGCGCAGTTGCTTGATGAACGCCACCGCGGCCGGACCGGAGAACGCGCAGAAGACCGCTTCCGGGTCGAGCCGCTCGATGTCGCGAATCTGGTCGGAATAGCTGTTCGGGCGAGGGCTTTGGACGTACGGCGCCCAGATGGTCTGCTCGGCGATCCGGGGGTCCGACTCGCCGAAGCTCTGCCGGAACCCCGTCGTGACGTCCTGGCCGAGCGAATACTGCTCCGCCACGATCGCGACCGTGCCCCTCGGCACCTGTCGGGCGACGTACGCGCCCATGGCCTGGCCGAATTCGTGATCGACGTACGAGGTCCGCCAGATGTAGACGACGCCCTGCAACGCCGTCGGCGACGCGGCGGATCCGATCAGCGGCACCTTCGCCTGCTCGACGGCGTCCCGGATCCCGAGCATGATCGCCGAGTCGACGACCCCGGTGAGCGCAAGCACATCCTTCTTGATCAGGCTGTCCACCGCGGCAAGCGCGGACTTGACCGAGTCCCCCTCGTCCGCGATGAGCAGCTCCACCGGATGGCCGCCCAATCGGTTGTCGTTGAGCGAGAGGAAGAGCTCAAGGCCCCGACGGACGTCGTCACCGATCGGCTTGTTGCGGCCGCTCTCCGGGATGATCAGGCCGATCCGTACCGGCTCGTCACTGAGTACCTCGGAGTCGTCGTCCAGGTCTGTGGCACATCCGGTGATCAACCCCGTCGCGCCCAGCGCGGCCAGGAGTCTGAGTACCTGGCGGCGGTCCATCTGCGACACGGGCTGTTCCTCCTCGAATTTCGGGCCGGTCACGGCCTACCGGCGTTTTACCTGCCGTGCGACCCGGCGTCAATCCGCGGGAACGGGTCGCGAAGCGAATGTAATGCTGCTGTCACCACGGTCCAGACCTGGGACTCCGGGTCGATCAGCCCGAAATGCTCCGCTTCTGGCAGTTCGACCAGTGAGATGTCTGAACCGGCGGTGCGGGCGAGATCAACATACCTGCGACTGATCTCGATCGGCACCTGAAGGTCCTTGGCACCATGCACGATAACGGTCCGCACCGGCAGGGGAACACGTCGCGCGGGGTCGGCCCGCGCATACCGGTCCGGCACGAGGTCCGGCCCGGCGCCGAGCAGCGCGGCCACCGCATCCTCGTCGAGGTTCAACCGGTACGCCTCGGCGAGGTCCGCCACCGGCGCGAGCGCCAGCACCCCGGCCACACGCTCGGGCAGTTCGGCGGCACACCACAGCGCGAGATGACCCCCGGCGGAGTGACCGAGCAGAACCGCCGGTCGATTGCCCAGGTCCGGGCGACCCAGGGTGGCCGCGACCAACCCGGGCAGGGCCTGCACCCCGGCGGCGACATCGTCGAACGTCGCGGGCCAGCCGCCGCCCTGCCCGGTACGCCGATACTCGAGCTGCGCCACCAGATAACCGCGCGCCGCCAGATCGGCGGCCAGTGGTCCGGTGTGGCTGCGGTCGTACTCGGCCCGCCAGAACCCGCCGTGTACCACGATCACCAGCGGCGTCGCCTCGGTGACACCGGTCGCGGGCAGCCGGATGTCGGCGATCTGATCCGGATGCTCGCCGTAGCGGACCTGGGCATCCGGGGCGCACGCGGGGCGGGTCAGCACCGAGCGGGGGTCGGCGGGCATGATTGCACGCTATCCCATCCGCCGGTCCGCGCCCGCATGCGGGAAGATAGGCACATGACCGACGACCCGCGTACTCCAGAAGAGAACGAGCACGTCCCACAGGACCGTGGACCGGGCACGGTGGTGGTGGTGGGCCCCGACGGGCGGCCGGTCGGCACCGTGCAGACCGACGGCGAATCCGCGAGCGAGGACCCGAGCCGGCTGATCGAACAACCGGCCAAGGTCATGCGGATCGGCACGATGATCAAGCAGTTGCTGGAGGAGGTGCGCTCCGCACCGCTCGACGAAGCGAGCCGGCACCGACTGCGGGAGATCCACGAGCGGTCGATCGCCGAGCTGAAGGAAGGCCTGGCACCGGAGCTGACCGAGGAGCTGATCCGGATCTCGCTGCCGTTCAGTGAGGACGCCACCCCGACCGAGGGCGAGTTGCGGGTCGCCCAGGCGCAGTTGGTCGGCTGGCTCGAGGGGCTGTTCCACGGCATCCAGGCGGCGCTGGTGGCGCAGCAGATGGCGGCCCGGCTGCAGCTTGAGCAGATGCGGGCGGGTCGGCAGGCCCTTCCGACCGGCGGCGCGGTACCCGGCATGCCGAACATCGCGGTCTCACCCGGCGAGGGACACGCGCCGGGCCAGTACCTGTAGGCAGCCTTCGTCGGGCGTTGCGGCCCGGGGCGGTCAGGCCGGCGGGAAGAGCCGCTCCAGGTACGCGGCGACCCCGTCCTCGTCGTTCGTCGGCGCCACATCGTGGACGATCTCCCGTACCGCGGGGTGCGCGTTCGCGACCGCCACGGCCCGCCCGGCCCAGGTCAGCATGGGTAGGTCGTTGGGCATGTCGCCGAATGCGAGCACGTCGTCGGCCGACAGCCCGTGCCGGTCGCAGAACCAGGCCAGGCCCGCGGCCTTGGTCACGCCCATCGCGGAGATCTCGACCAGCCCGGAGTACGAGGAGTGGGTGGCCTCCGCAAGGCCCTGCACCGCGCCGGCGACCAGTCGCACGAACGTCTCCGCGTCGTGATCCCCGGAGCGGGCGAGCAGCTTGACCGCGGGCGCGGAGAACAGCTCCTCCGGGGTATCCACGAGTCGCACCGGCTCGTCCTGCCGGTACACCGGATAGCCGGTCTCATGCCACAGCTCGCGGCCGTCGGTCACCTCCACCGCGAAGCGCACCTCGGGCACCTCGGCCCGCAACCGCCGTACCACTTCGGCGAGCCTGCCCGGCGAGAGCGGATGCGTGCGCAGCACCCGGTCCTCGACCGGGTCGTAGACCACCGCGCCGTTGGCGCAGATCGCCGGCAGCGGCATGGACAGCTGCTCGTACACCCGCTGCAGCCACCGGATCGGGCGGCCGGTGACGAGCACGACCTGCCGACCTTCGGCGGTCAGCCGGTCGAGCAGATCGGCGGTGCGTGCGCTGATCGACTCATCGTCGCGCAGCAGTGTGCCGTCGAGATCGGTGGCGATCAGGCGGGGCAGGTGTCCCATCGTCGCGAGACTACCGCCGCCCGGGTACGGTCGCGGCAGACGTCGCACAGCGCCTACGACAGCAGTCGATCCAGCCAGACGGCGACGCCGTCGTCGTCGTTGCGCAGGGTGACCTCGTCCGCCGCAGCCCGTACCGTGGCGTGTGCGTTCGACACGGCTACCCGTCGCCAACCGGCCCACTCGAACATCGGTAGGTCGTTGGGCATGTCACCGAACACGAGCACGTCGCCGGGATCGATGCCGAGGGATCGGGCGATCACGGCCAGCCCGCTCGCCTTGTCCGTGCCCGGTGGACAGATCTCGATGAATCCGAGGCCGGCCTGGGTGATCGTGGCCAGCGCCGGGGGGATCACCCGCTGGGCGACGGCGAGCAGCTCGTCCACGTCGTGCCGCGGGCTGCGTGCGAACGCTTTGATCACATCCACCGAGCAGCAGTCGTCCCGGGTGCGGAACACCACCCGTTCCGGGTAGGGCCAGGCCGGGTCCAGGTCGCCCCACAGCGGATCGTTGTGCCCGTCCAATGCCTCGACCATCACGCTCAGCGGCCCGACCTCCGTCTCCAACGCCGTCAGTACCTTGGCCAGCGCCTCCCCCGACAACCGCTCGTCACGCAGTACCACCGGCTCGCCGGTGCTGCTCTGGTCGATCACCCGGCCCCCGCCGGCCATGACCAGGAAGTCGGCGGCCCGGATGTCGTTGCGGGTCAGTTCGGCCAGCCGGGGCCCTCGTCCGGTGGCGCCGACCACCGGGATGCCCGCCCGGCGGATCCGGTGCAGCACCTCATGGGTGTAGGCGGAGACGGTGTCGTCGCTGCGGACGAGGGTGCCGTCCAAATCGGTGGCGATCAACTTCGGTAGTCCGTATCGCGGCATGGTTCCTCCTCACCGCCCGCTGTCGGGAAGCCGCTCGGCCTTCCGGCAGCGGCGGTCGTCGATCGGCCGAGACCACGGGGCAGCAACCGTATCTCGCATGCCGCGACGCGACCACTACTTTCCGGTGAAGTTCTGGTCGACGATCGACGGTGTCAGCGCGGTTCGAGCACCTCGCGGCCACCGACGTAGGGCTGCAACGCCTTCGGCACCCGTACCGAACCGTCGGGCCGCTGATGGTTCTCCAGGATCGGGATCAGCCAACGGGTGGTCGCGAGGGTGCCGTTGAGCGTCGCGGCGACCTGGGTGCGGCCGCTCTCGTCGCGGTAGCGGATGTTCAGCCGACGGGCCTGGAACGTGGTGCAGTTCGAGGTCGAGGTCACCTCGCGGTAGCGACCCTGGGACGGCACCCAGGCTTCGCAGTCGTACTTGCGCGCGGCGCTGGCGCCCAGGTCCCCGGCCGCCACGTCGATCACCCGGTACGGCACCTCGACCTTGGCGAGCATCTCCTCCTCCCAGGCGAGCAGGCGCAGATGCTCGTCGTGGGCCTCCTCGGGACGGCAGAACGCGAACATCTCGACCTTGTCGAACTGGTGCACGCGGAGAATCCCGCGTACGTCCTTGCCGTACGAGCCGGCCTCACGGCGGAAGCAGGACGACCAACCGGCGTAGCGCACCGGCGTGTCCAGCGTGAGGATCTCGTTGCTGTGGAAGGCGGCGAGCGGCACCTCCGAGGTGCCCACCAGGTACAGGTCGTCCGCCTCCAACCGGTAGACCTCGCTGGCGTGAGCGCCGAGGAATCCGGTCCCCTCCATCGATTCCGGTTTGACCAGCACCGGCGGGATCATCGGGATGAAGCCGTACTCGACCGCCTGTGCCATGGCGAGCTGAAGCAGGCCGAGCTGTAGCAAGGCGCCGACCCCGGTGAGGAAGTAGAAGCGGCTGCCGGCCACCTTCGCGCCACGCTCGACGTCGATGGCACCGAGGGCCTCACCCAGCTCCAGGTGGTCCCGGGGATTCGGGATGTCCGGCTTGTCCCCGACCTCGCGCAACACGACGAAGTCTTCCTCGCCGCCGGGTGGCGCACCCTCCTCGACCAGGTTCGGGATCGCCAGCTGCGCTCGGCGTAGCGCCTGCTCGGCCTCGGCGGCGGCGGCTTCGGCCGCCTTAACCTCGGCTGACAGTTCTCTGGTACGCGCCAGCAGGGCCGCCTTCTCGTCCCCGGTGGCCTTCGGCATCTGCTTGCCGAGCTGCTTCTGCTCGGCCCGCAGCGCCTCGAACCGCTGAACCGCGGCCCGCCACTCCTCGTCGGCGCGAAGGAGGTCGTCCACCGCCGACTCGGCCTCTCCCCGGGCCCGCTGGCTGGCACGGATGGCGTCGGGATCTTCGCGGAGCAGGCGTAGGTCAATCACGAACGCCGAGCCTACCGGCTCGACCGGCAAGGCTCATATCGATATCGCCGGGTCAGCCCTTCGGCTGAAACGGCACGAACGGCGTGGACGGGCCGACGGTGAGGTCGAACGGATCGCTTGTTGCTTCGGTGTCCGATGCCTGCGTCGGCGGCGGGCGGCGGTCGGATCCCGCATGGGCCGGGTTCTCCTCGTCCCGGACGCCGACCCGCTCCGGTGACCGGGCCGACGGGGCCAGTAGCAGGGCGAGCGCGTACGCGCCGACGCTGACGAACGCGACGCTGACTCCCCGCCCGAGTAGGAGCTCTAGCTGCTCGTCCCAGGGCAGCAACAACGGCTGTTGCACCACCGCGGTGTGCTTATGCAGGTAGAACACGATGGCGGTCAACACGCCGGCGAGCACGCCGCTTGCGGCCAGCCCGGCTACCCGGACGTGCTCGCGGCCCGCGGCGGGGCCGAAGAGGACCAGGGCCACACAGACGGTGACCATGAGGACGCTGAGCAGGTAAGCCGATGACCAGCCGACGAGCTCGGCTATGCCGATTGCCAGCGTCTGTTCGTGGGCGAACTCTGGGACGTCCACCCGGATCACCGTTCGTTGCCACTCGCTGACCAGGGATGCGAAGAAGGCCAGCGCGCCGAGTGCGGCGAGCGTCGCGGCCGACCACCGGGATCGGCGCAGCAGGCGATGCCCCCGGACCGGGTGTCGGTGCCCCTGCTCGGGCCGAGCGTCCCCGACGACCTCGGCCCTGTCCTTCGCCGTGGTCGGCTCATCGTGGTGCATGCCGCTGGCCTTCCGTCCGTCCGGTTTCCCTCGAATCACAGCAGTCGAAGTCAGCCCAGGCTAGTCCCTGGTGGTTTCCGACAGTTGACCGCAAGATCCGAGACTATCGGCTAGCGTCTGATTCATGCCGATTCGCACCGCACAGGCCCGCTGGGTGGGCGATTTCACCAGCGGCTCCGGGATGATCCGCACCAGCAGAGGCGGGTACGAGGGGACCTACACGGCCGCCTCCCGGTTCGAGGAGGGTCCGGGTGCCAATCCGGAGGAGCTGGTCGGGGCCGCCCACGCCGCCTGCTTCTCGCAGTTCCTGGCCAAACTGCTGGCCGACGCCGGCTCCCCACCCACCTCGATCGAGACGTCCGCGAAAGTCCACCTCAACCGGACCGATGCGGGTCAGACGGTGACCCGCATCGAGCTGGACACGGTCGGCGAGGTGTCCGGCATCGAGGAGCCCGAGTTCGTGTCGTACGCGGAGAACGCGAAGGCGAACTGCCCGATCTCGCGGCTGCTCGCCCCCGGGGTCGACATCGGACTCACCGCACGCCTGGCCTAGCCGGACGGCGGGCACCACCCCCTCCGTACGGCAGAATGTCACCGTGCCCGTCGAGATGAGCCGCGAGCGTTTCGAACAACTGGTCGCCGAGGCTCTCGACGAGGTGCCGGAGGAGTTGCTGGCCCTCATGGACAACGTCGTCGTCCTCGTCGAGGACGACCCGCCGGCGGATGACCCGGGCCTACTCGGCCTGTACGAGGGGCACGCGTTGACCGAACGCGGCTGGGACTACTCGGGGGTTCTCCCCGACCGGATCCTCATCTTCCGCAATCCCATCCTGCAGATCTGCGACAGCGAGGACGATGTGGTGGAGGAGGTGGCGATCACCGTGGTGCACGAGATCGCCCACCACTTCGGTATCGACGACGAGCGCCTGCACGACCTCGGCTGGGCCTGACCCCGGCCGTCCGGCGACCGGCCCGCGGTCTTGCGCGGCTCGCCTACCGTCGGGGTCCGATGTCTGAGGAGGTCGCGATGCGCAGCGCCTTGTTCGCCCCGGAGAATCTGGAGCAGGAGTCCGCGCAGCCGGGCATGCGGTTGCAGAACGCCAAGATGGTGAAGGTCGAGCTGAACGGCGAGATCTTCGCCCGGACCGGATCGATGGTGGCGTATCAGGGAAACGTCAGCTTCAAGGGGCTCGGGTCGGG
>DASVCA010000199.1:0-13471 GCA_036381835.1 Micromonosporaceae bacterium | reverse complement strand
GGAGGTCTCCCGGCGGGCTCACGGCAGCGGCACGCTCGTCGTCGCCGGCCACGCCGACTGCGCCGGGAACCCGGTCTCCGACGACGAGCACCGGGCCCAGTTGCGTCGGGCGGTCGCCCGCCTGGCCGAACGGCTCCCCGGCACGCGGATCCTCGCCGTGCACACCGGTCAGTGCGGGGAGCGCTGCTGGAGCCCCGAACTGGTCGAGGAGGTGGCGCCATCCGGCGCCGCCTCCTGAATCGGAGCCGGCGGTTGGAACGGGACGGTCACCGGGGCGAACCCCGGTGACCGTCCCGTTCTGCCAGTTCGGCGAGCATCGCGTTGTACGCGGCGAGCGCCGCGTCTTCCTTCCCCTCGGCGGCCGCCCGGTCGGCGGCCCGGTCCAGCCGGCGCTGCTCCCGTTCGTCGGCGCGGATCCACTGCACGAACAGCGCGATGACCACCAGCAGGGTCGGCAGCTCCCCGAAGGACCAGGCGATCCCGCCCGCGGTGTGCTGGTCTTCGAGGGGGTCGGGTCCCCAGGATCGGGGCAGGGTGGTGAACCAGTCCGCGGCGAGCAGTTCGCTGGTCTGCATGATCGCGACGCCGAGGAAGGCGTGCAGGACCATCGCGACCGCCACCAGCAGCATGCGCAGCGGCGGGGTAGGACGTGGTCGCGGGGTGGGATCCAACCCGATCACGACCCAGAAGAACAGGTATCCGGCGAGCACGAAGTGCCCGATCATGAGCAGGTGGGCCGCGTGCGACCGCAGCGCCAGCTCGTACAGGCCGGTCAGGTACATCATGTACATGCTGACCACGTAGAAGACCAGCGCGAACACCGGATGGGTCAGCGCCCGTGAGGCGGGCAGGTGCAGCAGGCTCTGCAGCCATTCCCGGGGGCCCGGCCAGGCCGGGTCCGTCGACTTGCGCAGCGCGCGCAGCGCGAGGGTGACCGGTGCGGCCAGGGCGAGCAGGATCGGCACGATCATGGCGAGCAGCAGGTGCGCGACCATGTGCACGGAGAAGAGCACCGGTCCGTAGCGGGCCAGCCCGCTGGAGGTGGCGAACAGGAAGAGCGCACAGCCGGCGAGGAAGGCGAGAGTGCGAGCGGCCGGCCAGGCGTCTCCTCGCCGGCGTAGCCGCCGCACGCCCGCCAGATAGGCGGCGGCCGCAGCGAGCGCGGCGGTGATGAACAGCGGATCGGGCAGCCACAGGCCGATGAGCCGCCCGACCGTCATGGGCGGCGGCATCGGGAAGCCGAGCATCGCGGTGGCCAGATCCTCCTCCACCGGCTCGCCGAGCGGAGGCGGGGTCCGGGACAACGCCACGGCCGCGCCGACGGTGAGCCCGAACAGCACGATCTCGACCGCGGCGACGTGCCGGAAGCGGCGCCGGTCGCCGCGGTTCAAGGCGGGCATGGCGGCGCGCCGCTGCGCCCATCCGGCCAGTCCGAGCGCGGCGAGCAGGCCGGTCTTGACGAGGACCAGCTGCCCGTACCGGGTGGTCAGCAGGTCGGATGGGGTGGTCAGTCGAACGAGCGCGGAGAGCGCACCGGAGAGCGCCACCGCGATCAGGCTGGCCGCGGCCAGTGGAGAGAACCGGCGGACCGCGACCGCCAGATCGTTCGTGCGGGCACCCGCGGTCAACGCCAGGGCGAGCAGGCCACCGGCCCAGAGGGTCACCGGGACGAGGTGCAACAGCAGGGCCGACACGGCGAGGTGATGGTCATTCGACGACGCGGCGTGACCGGTGAACACCGGGGGGATCGCCGCGAGCACCGCCACCACCAGCGCTGTCGTGGCGCCGAGCGGACGCAGGCTGACGCGGCAGAGCACGAAGACCAGCGCGGTGAGTCCGGCGGAGAAGGCGAGGGACTGACCGAGGAGCACGTCGGTCGCGAAGTTGATCAACGCGACGGGGGTGACCGACTCGGAGACCGGGCTGCCCAGCAGGTCGGAGAGGGTGTAGACCAGCGCCAGCAGGGTCGACAGGCACCACGCCACGGCGGTCCATCCGGCGGTACGCAGCCGCCGGTAGCCGATCGCGGCGAGCCCGTCGCCGTCGCGGGGGGAGAGGACCACCGCGGCCAGCAGCAGCCCGATGGTCGCCACTGCGAACACCCGGCTGCTCAGGTTGGCCGCGGGCAGCGCCCACGCGGTGACCGGCCCGGGATCCGGCAGGCCGGGCAGCGCATCGCGTCGAGCACCGCCGCCGTACCAGAGCAGGCCGACAAGGCCGGCCGCCGCCGCGGTCAGCCCCCCCGCCACGGCGGGCCAGCGTCGCGTCGACATCGCCGGCCGGCTCATCGGCGCCCGAGCCTGCGCCACAGCAGGAAACCGCCGCCGAGGGCGAGCACGGCCAGTACCGCGACGATGGCGGCCGTGGCCGGGCCGGTGTCCGTTTCGTCGGTGGTCGGCTCGGCCGCCGCGGTCGCTTCGACCGACGGCGTCGGATCGGCCGGTGACGCCGACTCGACCGACTGAGCAGGCGACGCGCTCGCGTCGGGCGGCGAGGACGCGGGCGGGGTGGACTGCGCGCCGGCCACGGTGAACGAGTACGAGCCCTGCACCGGGTGACCGTCGGTGGAGACCACCCGGTAGGCCACCGTGTAGGTGCCGGGGGTCAGTGGCTGCGCGAAGGCCACCGTGCCGCGCGTGTCCGCGACCGTCGGCTGGTCGGTGGGCACCGGGCGCTGGTCGGCACCGGTGACCACGATCGTGGTGTACCTGGGGTCCAGCCGTTCGGCGAACTGCAGCACGACCTGCTTCGGTGGCGTGTCCAGGACGGCGCTGGGCGGCGGGTCCGAGCTGATCAGCCGGTTGTGCGCCCAGGCGGGGGTGGCGGTCGCCAGCGCGACGAGCACGGTGGCGAGGACGCCGCCGATGACCCTGACGAGGATCATCGGACGTAGCGGCGGCACGATGGGCATGACGGTTGTCTCCGGAGTCGGGGCGGGTACGTCGGGTAGTCGTTGTCCGGTGTCGTCCGGTTCCCGCGGTGCAAGCAGGCTCACACCGACGGTCACCAGCCGCGGGCGCGCCACTGCGGGATGGCCGGCCGTTCCGCGCCGAGCGTGCTGTCCCGCCCGTGCCCGGGGTAGAACCAGGTGTCGTCCGGCAGGCGAGCGAACACCTTCGCCTCGAGGTCGTCCATCAGGCTGGTGAAGTCGGTCGGGTCCGTGGTCTTGCCCGGGCCGCCGGGGAACAGCGAATCGCCGGTGAACAGATGCGGGATGCCGCTCGGGTCGCGGTAGAGGAGGGCGATCGAGCCGGGGGTGTGTCCGACGAGATGGATCACCTCCAGGGCGCAGTCGCCGACCATGACGGTGTCGCCGTCGGCGACCGTGCGGCACGGCACCGGCAGGGCCGTGGCATCGGCGGCGTGCGCCACGGACTCGGCGCCCGTGGCCGCCACCACCTCCGCCAGCGCCGTCCAGTGGTCCATGTGCCGGTGGGTGGTCACGACCGTGGTCAGCCCGCCCGGGCCGATCAACTCCAGCAGGCGGGGTGCCTCGTTGGCCGCGTCGATCAGCAGTTGCTCGCCGGTGCTGCGGCAGCGCAGCAGGTAGGCGTTGTTGTCCATCGGCCCCACCGACATTTTGGTGATGGTGAGCGCCGCCAGTTCGCGGGTGTCGGCCGGCCCGCCGGGCGCGACGTTTCCGGTGTATGTCATGGGCGTACCTTCGCTCATGCCGGTCAGCGCCAGTGCGGCGGGGTGGGCAGCGGCCCGGGCGGGGTGCGGATGAGCCGTTCGCCGTTCGCACGTCCGATCAACCACGCGGCGAGCGCCCACGTCGGGCCGGACAGGATCGGCGCGCCGTCGGGCTCGCCGCAGATCAGCCGATGGCCGGCTTCGCCGGGTTCCAGCACCAGCGACGGGAAGTCGTCTCGCCCGCCGAGGTCGGCGACCGCCTCGTGCAGCAGTCGGTGACTGAACGCCTCCGGCCAGTCCGCCGGACCGTACCCGGCGGCCAGATCGACGTGATGCACCTCGACCTCCCGCAGCCGCCGCCAGACGATCAACGCCGCCGGTTGCGGCCCGTCGGGCAGGTCCAGCACGGCGGCCCACGCCGCTGCCGGCATCGCGTCCCCGGCTGCGGCGAGGCGGGCCGCGCTGTCGCGGATGTCAGCGACCTGCTCGGCTCGCGGGCGTGTCGCGCCGGCTTCGATGTCGCGCTCCCGCTGCCGCGCATCGCGGTAGGCGGGGGTCACCACGCCCGTGCGCGCCCAGGTGAGCAGATTGAGCAGTGCGTCGGCGTTGCGCGCCAGGTGAGTCAGTACGTGGCCACGGGTCCAGCCGGGCAGCAACGACGCCTCGGCCATCGCGTCGTCGTCGAGCGACTCCGCGGTACGCAGCAGCCGCTCGGTCGCGCGGTCCACCTCGGTCAGCAGGACGAGCGGATCGGTCACGGATAGACCTTAACCGCACGGACGCCGTCTCCCCGGCTGGAAATTGGCTTTCCACCCACCGGTCGCGGGTCGTACGGTCTGCTCGACGCGTCACCGGACGGAAAGGAGGTCGGGACCATGCGGGACACCGTGCGAACCCTGTGCCCCGTCTTCCTTCCGATCGTCGCCGACGGCCGTTGACCGTCGTCGGCGTCACCCTGAAAGGGCTCGTTATGACGCTCGATCTCGCCGCTCTCGGCTGGGACCCCGATCTCGCCGCCGTCCACCGCTGGGACGATCACCACTTTCCCGGCCGGGTGGCCCGCGTTGACCAGGGGGTGTGCACGGTGCTGGGCGCCGCCGGTCCGGTTCGGGCCAGTCTCGCCGCGACGATGCTCACCGCCGGGGCGCGCGACCCGGTCCGGCTGCCCTGCACGGGTGACTGGGTCGCCGTGCGGCGCTGGCCGGACGGTCGCCACACCGTGGAAGGGGTGTTGCCCCGGCGGACGGTGATCGTGCGGCGCACGGCGGACAAGGACGCCAGCGGCCAGGCGCTCGCCGCCAACATGGACACCGCGGCGGTGGTCGAGCCGATGCACCCCGCCCCGGACGAGGGCCGCATCGAGCGGATGCTGGCACTCGCCTGGGAGTCCGGTGCCACCCCGTTGGTCCTGCTCACCAAGGCGGATCTGGTCGCGGACGCGGCGACGGTCGCCGCCCAGGTCGCGCGTGCCGCGCCGGGGGTGCGGGTCCTCGCGGTCAGCGCGCGGCGAAGGGACGGTCTGGCCGACGTGCGGCCGCTGGTCGCCGCGGGCCGGACCCTCGCCCTGCTGGGCCCGTCCGGCGCGGGCAAGTCGACGCTGGTGAACGCGCTGGTCGGTGCCGAGGTGATGGCGACCCAGCAGATCCGGCGGGTGGACGGCAAGGGGCGGCACACCACCACCTACCGGGCGTTGATCCCGGTGCCCGGTGGCGGCGCGGTGCTGGACACCCCCGGCGTTCGCGCCGTCGGCCTGCTCGATGCCGCCGTCGGGCTGGAGCAGGCGTTCGCCGACATCCAGGCGCTGGCCGACGACTGCCGTTTCCGCGACTGTGCGCACGAGGGCGAGCCGGGGTGCGCGGTGCGTGAGGCGCTGGAGTCGGGCGCGTTGAGCGCTCGGCGTTGGGCGAACTATCAGAAGCTGCGCCGGGAGGCGGCGTACGAGATGCGTCGCCGGGATGCCCGGCTGGCCGCCGTGGAGCGCGCCAGGTGGAAGCGCCTGCAGCGGGAGGCGGCGGCGCGTCACCGGCGGTGAGGCGGCGGGCCGGCTGCGGGAATGCCTCGTTACGGCACATTGTCGTACCTGGGGGCTAGGCTTGCCGCGGGCGTTGCGTCCTACGTCTGATCGTGGCGACGAGACGCTTGGGCAACTCGGACAAAATCACCGCATGGACCCGGGAGTGGGCGGACCGTGGCCGATCGACTGATCATCCGTGGCGCGCGTGAGCACAATCTGCGCGACGTCAACCTCGACCTGCCGCGGGATGCTTTGATCGTCTTCACCGGGCTGTCCGGCTCCGGCAAGTCCAGTCTCGCCTTCGACACGATCTTCGCGGAAGGACAGCGGCGGTATGTCGAGTCGCTGTCCGCGTACGCCCGGCAGTTCCTCGGGCAGATGGACAAGCCGGACGTCGATTTCATCGAGGGTCTCAGCCCGGCCGTGTCCATCGACCAGAAATCGACCTCCCGCAACCCGCGTTCCACCGTCGGCACCATCACCGAGGTCTACGACTACCTTCGGCTGCTGTTCGCCCGCGTCGGCGAGCCGCACTGTCCCGTCTGCGGGGAACGCATCGCCCGCCAGACCCCGCAGCAGATCGTCGACCGGGTGCTCGCCATGCCCGAAGGCACCCGCTTCATGGTGCTCTCACCCGTGGTGCGCGGTCGCAAGGGCGAGTACGTCGACCTGTTCGCGGAGCTGCAGTCCAAGGGTTACGCCCGGGCCCGGGTGGACGGCGTCGTGTACCCGCTCACCGAGCCGCCCAGGCTGAAGAAGCAGGAGAAGCACACCATCGAGGTGGTGGTCGACCGGCTCACGGTCAAGCCCAGCGTCCGGCAGCGGCTGACCGACTCGGTCGAGGCGGCGCTGCGGCTGTCCGGCGGTCTGGTTCTGCTCGACTTCGTCGATCTACCTGAGGACGACCCGCTGCGTCAGCGGCGCTTCTCCGAGCATCTGGCCTGCCCCAACGACCATCCGTTGGCGATCGAGGATCTCGAGCCCCGGGTGTTCTCGTTCAACGCGCCCTACGGTGCCTGCCCGGAGTGCACCGGGATCGGCACCCGCAAGGAGGTCGACCCGGAGCTGGTGGTGCCCGACCCCGAGCGGACCCTTCGCGAAGGGGCGATCCAGCCGTGGGGCAGCGGCCACACCCTCGACTACTTCCTCCGTTTGCTGGAGGCGTTGGGTGAGGCGGAGAACTTCGACCTCGACACACCGTGGCGGGCCCTGCCGTCCCGCGCGCAGAAGCGGATCCTGTACGGCTCGGACGATCAGGTGCATGTGCGATACCGGAACAAGTACGGCCGCGAACGCTCGTACTACACCGGTTTCGAGGGTGTGGTGCGCTGGATCGAGCGTCGGCACGCGGACACCGAGTCGGAGTGGTCCCGGGAACGCTACGAGGGCTACATGCGGGACGTCCCGTGCGGCACCTGCCGCGGCGCGCGGCTGAAACCGGAGGTGCTCGCCGTCACCATCGCCGGGCGCAACATCGCCGAGGTGTCCGCGATGTCCGTCGGCGAGTGCGCGCAGTTCCTCGGCGGGCTGACCCTCACCGACCGACAGAAGATGATCGCCGAGCGGGTGCTCAAGGAGATCAACGCCCGGTTGCGGTTCCTGGTCGATGTGGGGCTGGACTACCTGTCCCTGGACCGGGCAGCCGGCACCCTCTCCGGCGGGGAGGCGCAGCGCATCCGGCTGGCCACCCAGATCGGATCCGGGCTGGTCGGCGTGCTGTACGTGCTCGACGAGCCGTCGATCGGGCTGCACCAGCGCGACAACCACCGGCTCATCGAGACGCTGGTGCGCCTGAGGAACCTGGGCAACACGCTGATCGTGGTCGAGCACGACGAGGACACCATCCGCGTCGCGGACTGGATCGTGGACATCGGTCCGGGGGCGGGCGAGCACGGCGGGAGGATCGTGCACAGCGGGCCGGTGGCGCAGCTGCTCGACAACCCCGAGTCGATCACCGGGGCGTACCTGTCCGGCCGCAGAAGCATCCCGGTCCCCGCGCAACGCCGGCCGCGTACCCCGGGACGAGAGCTGGTCGTGCAGGGGGCCCGCGAGCACAACCTGCGCGACCTGACCGTCACCTTCCCGCTCGGGCAGTTCATCGCGGTCACCGGCGTCAGCGGCTCGGGCAAGTCGACGCTGGTCAACGACATCCTGTACGCGGTGTTGGCGAATCAGATCAACCGGGCGCGGCTGGTACCCGGACGGCACACCCGGGTCACCGGGCTGGAGCACGTGGACAAGGTGGTCGGCGTCGACCAGTCGCCGATCGGGCGTACACCGCGATCCAACCCGGCCACCTACACCGGCGTGTTCGACCACATCCGCAAGCTGTTCGCGGAGACCACCGAGGCCAAGGTCCGCGGGTACGGCCCCGGCCGCTTCTCGTTCAACGTCAAGGGCGGGCGTTGTGAGAACTGTGCCGGCGACGGGACCATCCGCATCGAGATGAACTTCCTGCCGGACGTCTACGTCCCGTGCGAGGTGTGCAAGGGCGCCCGCTACAACCGGGAGACCCTCGAGGTGCACTACAAGGGTCGGACCATCGCCGAGGTGCTCCAGATGCCGATCGAGGAGGCGGCGGAGTTCTTCTCGGCGATCCCCGCGATCCACCGTCACCTCAAGACCCTGGTGGATGTCGGCCTCGGCTACGTCCGGCTCGGCCAGCCCGCTCCGACCCTCTCCGGCGGGGAGGCGCAGCGCGTCAAACTCGCCTCCGAGCTGCAGAAGCGCTCCACCGGCCGGACCGTCTACGTGCTCGACGAACCCACCACGGGGCTGCACTTCGAGGACATCCGCAAGCTGATCACAGTGCTTGAAGGGCTGGTCGACAAGGGCAACACGGTGATCGTCATCGAGCACAACCTGGACGTCGTCAAGACCGCGGACTGGCTGATCGACATGGGCCCGGAGGGCGGTAGCGGTGGCGGCCGGGTGGTGGCGGCGGGCACTCCGGAGGAGGTGGCAGAGGTGCCGGAGAGCCACACCGGCCGGTTCCTGCGCCCGATCCTCGGACTCGCCGGTGAGCCACGTGGCTCGGTGGCGGGCGAACGAGCGGCTGCGGCGAACAGCGGCCGGGTCGACCGGGCGGGCCGCCGTGCCCCGTCCACCGCCCGCACCCCCGCCACGGCGCGTGGCTGAGGCATCGGAACGTTCGGCCCGTCGTCCACAGGTGCGGACCTGCGGCATCGCGCACGGGCGACGACCTGGCTAACGTGTCGGGCGTGACGAAGGCTGACGAGTTCGCCGTGGACCGCGCACGACTGGTGCGGCTGAGCAAGCGGCTGTCGAAGGTGCTGCGGCACGACCCTGGCCAGGTGGGACTGGTGCTCGATCCGGCCGGCTGGGTCCCGGTGTCGGATCTGCTCGCCGCGCTCGGTATCGAGCGAGCCGAGCTCGACGCGGTCGTCGCGGAAAACGACAAGCAGCGCTTCGCGGTCGAACGCGGTCCGGACGGTGTGGAACGCATCCGGGCCAACCAGGGGCACAGCGTCCCGGTTGATCTCGGCCTGCGCCCGATCCGGCCGCCGGAGCGGCTCTACCACGGTACGAGCGCGGCGGCGCTCGATTCGATCCACGCCACCGGGCTGCACCGGGGGAAACGCCATCACGTCCACCTGTCCGCAGACGTGACGAGCGCGATTCGGGTGGGTGCCCGCCGCCGCGGCACCGTCGCGGTGATCACGGTGGATTCTGCGGCGATGGCCCGCGACGGCTATGTTTTCTACCGCAGCGCCAACGGGGTCTGGCTGACCGACGCGGTGCCGCCGGCGTATCTGCGGACCGTGACGTTTTACCGGGCAAAGAGTTGATCGCAGGTCCGCCGGCCGCGGAAAGGATGGCTTGGGATGCGTGACGACTACTCGGGGACGGTGGCCGCAGGCACCTCGCGGCGGGCGCTGCTGGCCGCCGGTGCCGCGGGCGTGGGTGCGGTGCTGACCGGGTGCGTCGACTCGGGCACCGCGGACGGTGCGGGGGCCGACGGCCGGACGGACGCGGGTGGCGCGCGGTCGGGCGAACCCGGCACGCCGTTGGGACGGACCGCTGACATCCCGGTCGGCGGGGGGAAGGTCTTCGCGGCAGCCGGGGTCGTGATCACCCAGCCGGCCGCCGGGGTGTTCAAGGGCTTCAGCGCGATCTGCACTCACCAGCAGTGTCCGCTGGTCGGGGTGGACGGCGGCACGATCAACTGCGGTTGTCACGGCAGCCGGTTCGCCATCGAGGACGGTTCGGTGCGCACCGGCCCGGCGACTCGACCGCTGCCCGCCAGGCCGATCCGGGTCGACGGGGACACCATCACGTTGGCCTGACCCGGCCGGGCGGGCGAGTCCCCGAGCGGATCGCGGCGACCCGGCGGCCGCCGCTCGGTGCCCGATCATGACATAGCCGGAGGATAGGCTTGCACGCGTGGCAGACCCCTCCACCTACCGGCCCGCGCCGGGCACCGTACCCGACGCCCCCGGGGTCTACCGGTTCCGGGACGAGACCGGCCGGGTGATCTACGTCGGCAAGGCCAAGAGTCTGCGCAACCGACTCAATTCGTATTTCGGGGATCTGTGGCATCTGCACCCCCGAACCCAGCAGATGGTCACCACGGCGGCCTCGGTGGACTGGGTCACCGTGGGCAGCGAGGTCGAGGCGCTGCAACTCGAGTACACGTGGATCAAGGAGTACGATCCGCGCTTCAACGTCCGCTACCGGGACGACAAGTCGTACCCGTACCTGGCCGTCACCCTCGACGAGGAGTTCCCCCGCCTGCAGGTGATGCGCGGGGCCAAACGCAAGGGGGTGCGCTACTTCGGCCCGTACTCCCACGCCTGGGCGATCCGCGAGACGCTGGACCTGCTGCTGCGGGTCTTCCCCGCCCGTACCTGCTCCTCCGGCGTGTTCAAGCGGGCCGGCCAGGTCGGCCGTCCCTGCCTGCTGGGCTACATCGGCAAGTGTTCCGCGCCCTGCGTCGGCAACGTCTCAGCTGAAGAGCACCGCCGCATCGTCGACGACTTCTGCGACTTCATGACGGGCCGGACCGACACCATGATCCGCCGGCTGGAGCGGGAGATGCACGAGGCCAGCGAACGCCTGGATTTCGAGCGGGCGGCGCGGCTGCGCGACGACATCGCGGCGCTGCGCAAGGCGATGGAGAAGCAGACCGTGGTGCTCGGCGACGGCACGGACGCCGACGTGGTCGCCTTCGCTCAGGACGCGCTCGAAGCGGCGGTGCAGGTGTTCCACGTCCGTGGCGGCCGGGTGCGCGGCCAGCGGGGCTGGGTCGTGGAGAAGGTCGAGGACCTCACCACGGGCGACCTGGTGCACCACTTCTGCAGCCAGGTCTACGGCGGCGGCCGGGGGGAGAGCGATGTGCCCCGGGAGCTGCTGGTTCCGCAGCTGCCCGACGACGCCGAGGCGTTGGCCGATTGGCTGTCCCGGCACCGGGGCAGCCGGGTGAGCTTGCGGGTGCCCCAGCGCGGGGACAAGAAGGCGCTGCTGGAGACCGTGGCCCGCAACGCCGCCGACGCCCTCGCCCAGCACAAGCTGCGCCGGGCAGGTGACCTGACCACCCGTAGCAGGGCGCTGGAGGAGATCGCCGAGGCGCTGGGCATGTCGAGCGCGCCGCTGCGCATCGAGTGCTACGACGTGTCACAGATCCAGGGCTCCGACGTGGTGGCCGGCATGGTGGTCTTCGAGGACGGCCTGCCCCGCAAGAACGACTACCGCAGGTTCGTCATCCGGGGCGCGGCCGACGACCTTTCGGCGCTGGCCGAGACGCTGCGCCGCCGGTTCACCCGCTACCTGGCGGCGCGGGCGGAGACCGGGGAGATCGGCGAGGAGACGGCCGCCGATCCGGACCGGCCCGGTATCGATCCGGCCACCGGCCGGCCGCGCAGGTTCGCGTACCCGCCGCAACTGGTCGTCGTTGACGGCGGCGCCCCGCAGGTCGCCGCGGCCGCGGCGGTGTTCGCCGAGCTCGGCATCGACGACATCGCACTGTGCGGGCTGGCGAAACGCCTGGAGGAGGTGTGGCTGCCCGGGGACCGGTACCCGGTCATCCTGCCCCGCGCGTCCGAAGGGCTCTACCTGCTGCAACGCATCCGCGACGAGGCGCACCGGTTCGCCATCGCCTTTCACCGGAAGCGGCGCTCCAAGCGGATGACAACCTCCCGCCTGGACGACGTTCCTGGATTGGGCGAGGTGCGGCGCAAGGCGCTGCTGCGGCATTTCGGCTCCGTCAAGCGCCTGTCCGCCGCCTCGGTCGACGAGATCGCGCAGGTGCCCGGTATCGGGCGGCGCACCGCGGAGGCGATCGCCGCCGCCCTGCGTTCCGGTCGGGACTGATCGAAGCGTTCGCCCCGATGCGGCCGGATCGGCGCGCTACCGCGACCAGTCCCGGCGGTCCTCCAGGACCGGTCCGGCCTCCACCGCGGGCACCGCGACGACTTCGGCGGACAGCCGCAGCCGGGCGCGGATCAGCTCGCGGACCCGGTCGGTCAGGCCGTCGTCCGCGCCGGGGGCCGGCAGCACCTCGCACCGGAGCCGGTCGCGGTAGTCGTCGCGTTCGACCACGAACCGGTACGCCTGCACCCCCGGCTCGCCGTCGAGCGCCTGCGCGGCCTGGCGCGGGTGCAGGAACATGCCGCGCACCTTCACCGCCTCCCCGGTCCGCCCCAGTACCCCCGCCAGCCGCAGCGATCCGTCCGCGCCCAGCGTCCACGCCGACAGGTCACCGGTGCCGAAGCGCACCAGTGGCTGGTCGGGCCGCAGCAGGGTCACCACCACCTGCCCCGGGGTGTCGTCCAGGTGCGGCCGGCCGGTCTCCGCGTCGCACACCTGAACCAGCACGTCCGACGGCAGGGCGAGTCCCGACCCGGGCGAGGTCTCGTACCCGAGCAGACCGGTCTCCGCGGTGCCGTACGCCTGAAGCACCGTCTCCAGGTGTGCCGACAGCCAGCTTCGCAGCGAGTCGGGCAGCGGCTCGGCGGTGACCAACGCGCGCCGGATCGAGAACGGCAGGTCGAGTGCGGCCGCCTTCTCCACCAGAGCCCGCAGGTACGACGGAAGTCCGGTGTAGGCGGTGGCGCCCACCGCCGCCGCCGTCTGCACCTGCAGATCCTGGTTGCCGACGCCGGCCGGGATGACCGTGGCGCCGCAGGCGAGCGCCGCCTCCTCGAACATCGCCCCGGCCGGGCTGAGGTGGTAGCTGAAGCAGTTCAGCACCACATCCCCCCGACCGAAGCCCGCCGCACGCAGGGCCGCGCCCCACCGCCACGGATCCGGGCCGCCGAGTTGCGGCTCGTACAGCGGTCCCGGGGAGGCGAACACCTTGCGCACCGCGGCGTCGGGGGCCACCGTGCCCCCGAACGGGGGTGTCGCGCGCTGTGCCTCGATCAGGTCGTCCTTGGTCAGCACCGGTAGCGGGTCGAGGTCGGCGACCCGGCGCACCTCGCGGATTCCGGCGGCCGCGAGCCGTGCGGCGAACGCGGGCACCCGCGCCGCAGCGCGGCCGACCGCCTCCGCCACCGGCCCGTCGAGACTGCGGAAGTACTCGCTGATCCTGTCGGCCAGCACGGGTCGCCCCTTTCACAGCCAGCGCTTGCGGCGCTTGTAGTGTTTGACGTCGCGGTACCGTTTGCGTGTCCCGGCCTCGCCGAGCCCCAGGTAGAACTCCTTGACGTCGGGGTTGTCGGCCAACTCGGCCGCCGATCCCTCCAGCACGATCCGGCCGGACTCCATGATGTAGCCGCGGTGGGCGATCGACAGGGCCCGCCGGGCGTTCTGCTCCACCAGCAGCGCGGTGAGGCCGAGTTCGGAGTTGAGGCGCTGGATGAAGGC
>DASVCA010000198.1:0-7603 GCA_036381835.1 Micromonosporaceae bacterium | reverse complement strand
TCCCGTGGCGCGTCCCCCGGGTGCTGCTGCTGCACGGCGATCACGATGGCGGCGTGGCGGCCGGCGCCGTACCCGGCGAGTCCACCCGCCGTGCCGAGCAGGCCCGGGTCGGCGAAGGCGCGTTGGCCCGACTCGCCGCCGCGGCCGACGCCGACCTGCGGATCGTGCCCGCGCCGACCGCGGCGCCGATCGAACACGGCCCGGCCCTGTCCCCCGACGACGTCGAGGCGGCGTTGCGCCTGGGCTGGCGGCTCGCCGAGGAGGCGGCCGACGAGGGGGTCGATCTGCTGGTGCTGGGCGCGTGCGGCGGCGGCGTGGATGCGGCCGTCGCCGCGGTGCTGGCCGCCACCTCCGGCGCGGAGCCCTCCGCGGTGCTCCCCCGGGTCCTCACCCCGGGCGGCACCTACGACGACACCGCGTGGATGACCCGCTGCGCGGCCGTACGGGACGCGCTGCACCGCACCCGCCGCTCCCCGCGCGGTGCCAAGGACGTGCTGGCCGAGCTGGGCGGGGGCGACCTCGCCATCGCCACCGGCGTGCTGCTGGGGGCGACCGCACGGCGCACGCCGGTACTGGTGGACGGCCCGGTCGGGGTCGCGGCGGGCCTGGTCAGCCGGGCACTGGCCGGGCAGACCCGGCACTGGTGTCTGCTGCCCGATCACGGCGGCCACCCGGCCGTCCGGTACGCCGCAGACGTGCTCGGGTGGACCCCCGCCTTCGATCTGAGACTCGGCCTCGGAGAGGGTGCGACCGCCCTGGCCACGCTGCCGATGCTGCGCTCGGCGCTGGCTCTCGCCGCCGCCGTCCCCGCACACCCGTTCCTCGCTGCGGACACCGCCGCCGGCCGGCCCGGGCCGGCGGACGGCGCGGAGTTCATCGAACCGGAGCCGGCCGGCCCCGGACCGACCACGACAGGCGGGACCGCTAGCGCACCGAGGATTTGACGAACGGCGGTCTGACCACCTGCATCGCGGCGCGGCGGCCCCGCACGTCCACCTCGACCGTCGAACCCTCGCCGAGGCCGGCGGAGGCGTCCAACAGCGCCAACGCTATGCCGAGCCTGCGGGTCGGGGAGAAGGTGCCGCTGGTCACCTCGCCGACGACCGCGTCGCCCAGGTAGACGCGCATGTGCGGGCGCGGGATGGCGCGGTCCGTCGCCACCAACCCCCAGAGCAGGCGCCGAGGGCCGGCGGCTTTCTCCGCGAGCAGCGCGGCACGCCCCCAGAAGGCCGGTTTGTCCCAGCCGACCGCCCACCCGGACCGAGCCTGTACCGGCGTGATCTCCGGGGACAGGTCCTGGCCGTGTAGCGGGTAGCCCATCTCGGTGCGCAGCGTGTCGCGGGCGCCGAGTCCGCACGGCCGCAGCCCGTACGGCTCCCCCGCGGCCAGCAGCGCGTCCCACACCTCGCCCGCCCGGTCGGCCGGCACCACCAGTTCGTAGCCGTGCTCGCCGGTGTAGCCGGTGCGGCAGACGGTGAGTTCGGTGGAGCCGAAGCCGGCGACGACGAAGCTCATGTACGGGTGACCCGACGGCAGGCCCAGCTCCGCCAGCAGTTGCGCCGACCGGGGCCCCTGCACCGCCAGTACGGCATGGTCGGCGTGTTCGTTCGCGATCGTCACCTCCGGCGACGCCGCCGCACGCAGCCGGCGCTCCACCTCGGCCGCGTTCGCCGCGTTCGGGATCAGGAATACGTGGTCGTCGGCGTGCCGGTAGGCGATGATGTCGTCGATCACCCCACCGGTCGCCTCGTCGCAGCAGAGCGTGTACTGCGCCCCGCCGGCGGCGATGCGGTTCAGGTCATTGGTCAGGCAGCCGTTGACGAACTCGACCGCACCCGGACCGGTGACGCGCACCTTGCCGAGGTGCGACACATCGAACACCCCGACCGCCTCGCGGACCGCGGTGTGCTCCTTGAGTACCCCGCCGCCGGCGTACTCCAGCGGCATCTCCCAGCCGCCGAAGGCGGCGAACTTGGCGCCCAGCGCGACGTGTCGCTCGTGCAGCGGGGAACGACGTAGGGATTCGGTGGCGGTGACCTCAGTCATGGGTGGCAACTTACCTGTTGCGGTAAGAGCGATAGCATCACCGGCAGGTGTGACAAGATCGGGTACCCGATCGCCCGAAACTGCATACGCCGCGAAACCGATACCGTCGAGCCGCAGCGGCGCGGCTCCTGGTCAGCACCGGAGTATCACGTGACTTCGTCCACCACAGCGCTCGCCCTGTTCGATACCGATCCCGTCGAACTGACCGTAGATGCCATCGTCGTCGGTCTGTACGCCCGGGACGGAGACGACAGCGGCGGCGGCCCCGACGCGTACGCGGATCGGCTGCGGCTCGCGGCCGGCGCGGAGAGCGTCGATGCGGCCTTCGGCGGGAAGCTCACCGAGACGCTGGCGTTGCTGGGTGCGACCGGTGCGACGGGCGAGGTCACCAAGGTCGCCACCTTGGGCGCCGTCAACGCTCCCTTGGTCGCGGCCGTCGGCCTCGGAACGGAGTCTGGCGGGGCAGGTGCGTCGGAGACGCTGCGTCGGGCCGCCGGCTCGGTGATTCGGGCCCTGGCGGGTTCCGCCCGGGTGGCGATGGCCCTCCCGCCGGCCGACCCGGCGAGCGGATCGGCCGCGCTGCGCGCGGTCGCCGAGGGTGCGCTGCTCGGCAGCTACCGGTTCGCCGGCTACAAGACCAAGCCGCAGCCGGCGCTGCGCCCGCCGGTGCGGGAAGTACTGGTCCGGGTGCCCGACGCCACCGACGCCGTGGCCGGACGCGAGGTCGCCCGGGCGCTGGCGGTGACCGAGGCGGTGCGTCGGGCCCGGGACTGGGTGAACACCGCCCCCAACGAGTTGCGCCCGCCCGCCTTCGCCGACCAGGTGGCCGCGGCCGCGCGGGAAGCCGGGCTCACGGTCGAGGTGCTCGACGAGCGGGCGCTGGCCGAGGGCGGCTACGGCGGCATCCTGGCGGTGGGCTCCGGTTCCGCGGCCCCGCCCCGCCTCGTCAAGATCTCCTACGTCCCGCAGTCGGCCGCTGCCGATGCCAAGCGCGTGGCGCTGGTCGGCAAGGGCATCACCTTCGACACCGGCGGGGTGTCGATCAAGCCGGCGCAGGGCATGTGGGAGATGAAGTCGGACATGGCCGGTGCCGCGGCCGTGGCGGCCACGATGCTGGCGGTGGCGGCGCTCAAGCCTGCGGTGCCGGTCACCGCCTACCTGCCGATGGCGGAGAACATGCCGTCGGGCACCTCGTACCGGCCGGGCGACGTGGTGACGATGTTCAACGGCAAGCGGGTCGAGGTGCTGAACACCGACGCCGAAGGTCGCATGATTCTGGCGGACGCGATGGCCCGGGCCTGCGCGGACGGCTGCGACTACCTGTTCGAGACGTCCACGTTGACGGGTGGGCAGGTGATCGCGCTGGGCAAGCGGGTGGCCGGCGTGATGGGCACCCCGGGCCTATGCGACCGGGTGCGGGCGGCCGGTGAGGCGACCGGCGAGCCGGCTTGGCCGATGCCGCTGCCGGACGACGTCCGCAAGGGCATGGAATCCAGCGTGGCCGACATCTGCCAGGTCAACGCGGGCATGGATCGGGCCGGGCACATGCTGCAGGGCGGGGTGTTCCTCAGCGAGTTCGTCACCCAGGACGTCGCCTGGGCGCACATCGACATCGCCGGCCCGAGTTTCCACACCGGCGAGCCGACCGGCTACTGGACCAAGGGTGGAACCGGGGTGCCGGTCCGTACCCTGCTCGAACTGATCGAGGACGTCGCGGCGAACAGCTGACCGCCGCCAAGCTGTGTACCCGCCGGGCAGGCTGCGAAGGTCGGCCCGGCGGGTCAGGTGGGCCGACGCTTGCGGCGCTCGTTGAAGTCGCGCATCCGCTGGGGGTAGCCGACGAGCCGTACGTCGTAGATCGGGATCCCCATGTGGTACGCCCAGCGCCGCGCCTCTTCCGGCCCGGCTACCCGCCGCCGGGTCCACTCGCCGTCGTGGGCGATCAACATGATCGTGGTCTCGGTCACGGTGGTGCGAGGCTCGATGAAGGCCTCCACCCCGCGTCGGGTGCGGACGAACTGCTCCAGATGTTCGAGGTCGGCTTGGTTCGCCGGCCGGTCCCCACCGGCCCTGCCCGTCTGTTTACGCCGTTTGAACCAGGCCACCGACCATCCCTCCATGCGCGAGCGTCGAATCGATCCAGCAAGCGTACGCCGGTCGGACGTGTCATTGCTTACCTCGTTGCCCGTGCTGTGTGCGGAAGTGACAAGATGACCCGGGTACCACGCTTTCGCGAGAAGATCCTCGTAACAGCGACGCGACAGGGAGACAACTGTGAGCGAGTCGAATGGCGGAACGTTTGATGTCGTCATTCTCGGTGGAGGCAGCGGCGGCTACTCCGCGGCGCTGCGCAGCGCCCAACTGGGCCTGTCCGTCGCGCTGATCGAGAAAGCCAAGCTCGGCGGCACCTGCCTGCACATCGGCTGCATCCCGACCAAGGCGCTGCTGCACGCCGCCGAGGTCGCCGACAACGCCCGGGACGCGGCCGAGTTCGGGGTCAAGGCCGAATTCATCGGCATCGACATGGCCGCGGTGAACGCGTACAAGGACGGGGTCGTCTCCCGACTCCACAAGGGGCTCCAGGGCCTGGTCAAGGGCGCCGGGATCACGATGGTGGAGGGGCATGGCCGGCTGGTCGGCCCGAGCACCGTCGAGGTCGACGGCCGGCGGTACACCGGCCGCAACGTGGTGCTGGCCACCGGCTCGTACGCCCGGAGCCTGCCCGGTCTGGAGATCGACGGCGAGCGGGTGATCACCAGCGATCACGCGCTGAGCCTGGACCGGGTGCCCTCCTCGGCGATCGTGCTGGGCGGCGGCGTGATCGGCGTGGAGTTCGCCAGCGTGTGGCGTTCGTTCGGGGTGGATGTGACCGTCGTCGAGGCGCTGCCCCGGCTGGTCGCCGCCGAGGACGAGGAGTGCTCGAAGGCGCTGGAGCGGGCGTTCCGCAAGCGCGGCATCAAGTTCAAGGTGGGCAAGCCGTTCGAGAAGGTGGAGCGGACCGACGCGGGGGTGCGGGTCACCATCGCCGGCGGTGAGACCCTCGAGGCGGAGCTGCTGCTGGTCGCGGTGGGTCGGGGACCGACGACCGCGAACCTCGGGTACGAGGAGCAGGGCATCCGCATGGAGCGCGGGTACGTGCTGACCAACGAGCGGCTGCAGACCAGCGTGCCCGGCATCTACGCGGTCGGCGACATCGTGCCCGGTCTGCAGCTGGCGCACCGCGGTTTCCAGCAGGGTGTCTTCGTGGCCGAGGAGATCGCCGGACGCAACCCGGCCCCGATCGACGAGAACGGCATTCCCCGGGTCACCTACTCGGACCCGGAGATCGCCTCGGTCGGTCTCACCGAGGCCAAGGCCAAGGAGCGGTACGGCGCCGACAAGATCAAGACCTACAACTACAACCTGGGCGGCAACGGTAAGAGCCAGATCCTCAAGACCGCCGGCTTCGTCAAGCTGGTCCGGGTCGAGGACGGGCCGGTCGTCGGGATCCACATGGTCGGCGCGCGGGTCGGCGAGCTCATCGGCGAGGCGCAGCTGATCTACAACTGGGAGGCGTACCCGGCCGAGGTGGCGCAACTGGTGCACGCCCACCCGACGCAGAACGAGGCGCTCGGCGAGGCTCACCTGGCGCTGGCCGGCAAGCCGCTGCACGCGCATGCCTGATCGCTGATATTCGTCCCGTCCGGCGGGCAGCCGGGCGAAGATTGCCTGAAGCCATGAAGGAGTCCTGAGACATGCCGGTATCGGTCACCATGCCCCGGCTCGGCGAGAGCGTCACCGAGGGCACTGTCATCCGCTGGTTGAAGCAGGAGGGTGACCGGGTCGAGGCGGACGAGCCGCTGCTCGAGGTCTCGACCGACAAGGTCGACACGGAGGTTCCGGCCCCGGCGGCCGGGGTGCTCTCCCGCATCGTGGTGGGCGAAGACGAGACGGCCGAGGTCGGCAGCGAGCTCGCGGTCATCGCGGTCGACGGTGAGGAGGCCGCCGCGCCGGCGGCCGCACCGGCTCAGCCGGAGGCACCCGCGCCGTCGGCCGCGCCCCAGCCGGCACCCGCCCCGAGTGCGCCGGCGCCCGAGCCCGCCCAGCCCGAGCAACCTCCGGCCGCGCAGGCGGTCCCCGGGGGCGGGGAGACGACGGTGCTGAAGATGCCCGCGCTCGGCGAGAGCGTCACCGAGGGCACCGTCACCCGCTGGTTGAAGCAGGTCGGCGACCAGGTCGAGGCGGACGAGCCGCTGCTCGAGGTCTCGACCGACAAGGTCGACACGGAGATCCCCTCCCCCGCGGCCGGGGTGCTGCTGGAGATCAAGGTCCCGGAGGACGAGACGGCGGCGGTGGGTGCCGATCTCGCGGTGATCGGGCCCGCCGGTGCCGCCCCCGCCGCACCGGCCGAACCACAGCCCGCCGCCGCACCGGCCGGTGCCTCGTACGCCACCCCCACGGTGGCTGAGGAGCAGGCCGCGGCGACGCCGGAGCCGAAGCCGCAGGCGCAGCCCGCGCCGAAGCCGGAGGCTCAGCCGGCCGCGGTGCCGGCCCCACCGGTGCCGCCCGCCCCGACCCCGCAGCAGCCGGTGCCCGCGCAGGCCCCGGCCGAGCAGGCCCCGGGTTATGTGACCCCGCTGGTGCGCAAGCTCGCCGCCGAGCACGGCGTGGACCTGTCGAAGGTGCGGGGCACCGGGGTCGGCGGTCGGATCCGCAAGCAGGACGTGCTGGCCGCGGCCGAGGCGGCCAAGGCCGCGAAGGCGGCTCCCACGCCCGTGCCGGCCGCGGCACCGGCGGCACCCGCCGAGAAGCCGCAGCCGAGCCCGATGCGTGGCCGGACCGAGAAGATGTCGCGCATCCGGGCCGTTATCGCGAAGCGGATGATGGAGTCGCTGCACGAGATGGCGCAGCTGACCACCGTCGTCGAGGTGGACGTCACCAAGATCGCTCAGCTGCGGGAGCGGGCCAAGGCCGACTTCCAGCAGCGGCACGGGGTGAAGCTGTCGTTCATGCCGTTCTTCGCGCTGGCCGCGGTGGAGGCGCTGCAGCGGTACCCGGTGGTCAACGCCCACATGGACATGGAGGCGGGCACGATCACCTACCCGGACGCGGAGCACCTGGGCATCGCGGTGGACACCGAGCGCGGCCTGATGGTGCCGGTCGTCCACAACGCCGGTGACCTCAACCTGGCGGGATTGGCGAAGAAGATCGCCGACCTGGCGGAGCGGACCCGGACCAACAGGCTCAGCCCGGACGAGATCGCCGGTGCCACGTTCACGCTGACGAACACCGGCAGCCGCGGGGCGCTGTTCGACACCCCGATCGTGCCGGCGCCGCAGGCGGCGATGCTCGGCACCGGTGCGGTGGTCAAGCGTCCCGTGGTCATCGACGAGCCGGGCCTGGGCGAGGTCATCGTGGTGCGCTCGATGATGTACCTGGCCCTGTCGTACGACCATCGGCTCATCGACGGTGCCGACGCCGCGCGCTTCCTGACCGCGGTCAAGGAGCGCCTGGAGGCGGGCAACTTCGAAGCCGAGCTCGGTCTGTCCTGACCGACCGGACCGCGGGGCGCGCCGGC
>DASVCA010000197.1:0-19030 GCA_036381835.1 Micromonosporaceae bacterium | reverse complement strand
CCCCGCGCCCGGTACCACCGTCGTCGGGGCCCGGATCCCACCTGATGGGCGGGCCACCGGCGGTAGAGTCCGGTACGGGGTGGGTGTTGCTGCTGATCGTCGTCGGGCTCGTCGTCCTCGCGGTGGGCGCCGAACTCGTCGTGCACGGCGCCTCGCGGCTGGCCGGACGGCTCGGTGTCTCACCGATGATCATCGGGTTGACGGTGGTGTCGATCACCACCAGCACCCCCGAACTCGCCGTCGGCATCGGCGCCGCCCGGGTCGGAGCCGGGGACATCGCCGTGGGCAACATCGCCGGCACGAACGCGGTCAACCTCCTGCTGATCCTGGGGCTCAGCGCCCTGATCCGACCGCTACGCCTGCACGCCCGCACCCTCCGGGGAGATCTGCCGCTGATGGCCGCCGCCGCGGCGGCACTGCTCCTGGCGGCCGTTGACGGTCTGATCTCCCGGCTCGACGGGGCGCTGCTGCTGGCCGTCGCCGTCGTCTACACCGCCGTCAACATCCGCGCCAGCAGGCGTGAGCGGGCGCGGGTCCGCGCCGAGTACGAGGCGGAGGACAGCCCGCCGGATCGGCGCCCGTCGCCCGCTTCGACCGCACTGGATCTGCTCGGTCTCCTCGCCGGCGTCGCGGTCGTCACCGTCGGGGCCGAGTGGCTGGTCACCGGCGCGGTGGAGTTCGCCGAGCGGCGGGGCGTCTCCGACGCGGTCATCGGGCTGACGATCGTGGCCATCGGCACGTCCGCACCGGAGATCGCGACCATGATCTCCGCGACGGTGCACGACCGCCGGGACGTCGCCGTCGGCAACCTCATCGGCTCCAGCGTCTACAACCTGACGCTCATCCTTCCGATGGTCGCCCTGGTGATCCCGCTGCCGGTCACCGAAGAGCTGGTCCGGGTCGATCTGCCGGTGATGGCCGCCGCGACGCTGGCGTGTGTGCCGGTGTTCATGGGCGACCGGCGGGTGACCCGCCTGGAAGGCGGCCTGTTCGTCCTCGCCTACGCCGGCTACCTGGCTTACCTGCTGGTCGCCCGCACCTGAGGCCCGGCCGGGACGCACCGCCCCGTCGGCCGCCGGCGCAGGCCGGCGCGGGTCAGGCGACGCGGCGTACCGGCCGGAGCAGGGTCAGCGCGCGCAGCGCGTCCGCACGAGAGATCGGCTGATCCTCCTCGGCCTGCATCGCCAGCGTCATCTCGATGGCCTGCCGGATCCAGGTGCTCTTCGCCACCCCGGCGGCCTTGGCCGCCGACGTCACCGCCTCGTCCAGCTCCAGCGGCAGGCGCAGCGACCGCACCACCATCACCTCCGACCCGGCAGGCGGCAGTGAGTCCAGCAGGGCGGCCTCCTCCTCCGCGGTGGGCGGCGCGTCGAAGGTCAGGTTCTCCATCAGTTCGTCGACCTCCCGCGGAGTGCGGGGAAGTCTCGGCTCGGCACTCATCGCGTCTCCTCCCATCGGGCGAACTCGGCCAGTTCGCGCTCCGTCATCGCCCGTGCGCCGACGATCCTCCAACTGAAACCGTCACCGTGGTAGAGCGCCACCACCAATCCCCGGCCGGCCCGGGTCCGCCCCCAGACCGTCAGCAGCCGCAGGCCGCTGGTCGGATCCGTGGCGGCGCGGGGCCAGCGGCGCGGCGCGTCGAGCACCTGCCGCACCTCGAACGGCTCGACGCCGACCAGGGCCCGCAGCGCCCACTCTTCCCATTCGTACGGCACACCGCCAGCGTACTACCCGCGTATTACGAGGTGGGCCGGTGGCGGGATCCCGCTAGCCGATCCGCACCGCCCCGCCGCCGACCCGGACCCGGGGGTCGTCCGGGCGTACCTCGACCAGCAGGTCGCTCGGTCGGCCCATGTCCTCACCCTGGCGGATCGCGATCCGCGTCGGCTCGCGCACCAGCCCGACCGCCCGCAGATATCCGCCGAACGCGGCCGCCGCCGCACCCGTCGCCGGATCCTCCACCACCCCGCCGACCGGGAACGGATCGCGGGCGTGGTAGCGCCACTCGTCCTCGCGCCACACCAGGTGCACCGTGGTCCAGCCGTACCGGCGCATCACCGCGGCCAGGGCGTCGAAGTCGTACGAGAGGTCGGCCAACCGTTCCCGGGTGCCGGCGGCCAGCACCAGGTGGTCGTTGCCGGCGAACGCCACATGCGCCGGCAACGCCGGGTCGAGCTCTGCGCGCGCCCAGCGCAGGGCGGCGAGCGTGCCGTCGACCTCGGCGTCCGTGGCCGGCCGGGAGCGGGTGGGCACACTGGTCAGGCTCGCCCGCATCGACCCGGCCTCGACCGCGGTCCGCACCGGGATCTCCCCGGCGGGCGTGTCGAAGACCAGCTCCCCCGGCCCGATCCGCTCGGCCAGCGCCACCGCCGTGGCGACGGTGGCGTGCCCGCAGAACGCGACCTCGGCGAGCGGGCTGAAATACCGCAGGGTGAAGCGTCGACCCCGCGCGGCGGTGACGAACGCCGTCTCCGAGTAGCCGACCTCGGCCGCCACGGCCAGCATCCGCGTCGCGTCCAACCCGGCGGCGTCGAGCACGATCCCGGCCGGGTTCCCGCCGGCCGGATCCGAGGTGAACGCCGCGTACCGCAGAACATCGATGTGCATGGCCGTGACTCTGCCAGCCGGCGGCACACCGGACCAGAGCAGACCGGGCCGGGGGGAGAGAATGGTCACGCCCCTGCCCGTCGAGTCCCCCTGGAGCCCCATGGGCGACAACCACTCCCGGCCGTCGACGCCCGCCCCGCCGCGGGTGCGGCGGATCCTGGCCTCGATCCTGGCGCCGCTGTTCGTCGCGACCGTCATCGCCACGATCCTGCTGTGGCCGACCGAGCGCACGCAGCGGCCGTCCGCCGACGCACCCCGCTATGCCGCCACCGTCACCCGGATCGTGGCGGAGAGCTGCCCGCCGCTGCCGGACGCGCCCGACCCCGCCGGCCCGTGCGGCACCGCCACGGTGCGGGTCCACGACGGGCCCGACGCCGGTCGGCGGATCGAAGTCCCCCTTCCCACCGGCCCCGGCGCACCCACCGTGCAGGTCGGCGACGACGTCGTGCTCGCCCTGCTCAGCGACCCGGCGGATCCGACGCTCACCGCCTACGCCATCGCCGACCACCAGCGCGGGCGCCCGCTGCTGTGGCTGGTCGGGCTCTGCGCCGCCGTGGTGGTCGCGTTCGGCCGGTGGCGCGGCGTGGCCGCGCTCGCCGGCCTCGCGACCAGCTTCGCCGTCCTGCTCGCGTTCATCCTGCCCGCCATCGGCACCGGGGGGTCGCCCCTGCCGGTGGCGGTCACCGGCGCGGCGCTGATCATGTTCGTGGTCCTCTACCTGACCCACGGGGTCACCGCGCAGACCTCGGTCGCGGTGCTCGGCACCCTGGCCAGCCTCGTGTTGACCGGGGTCCTGGCGACCGTCGCCACCGCCGCCGCCCATCTGACCGGCTTCGGCAGCGAGGAGGCGGTGACCCTGTCCGTGTACCAGGCCGACGTGGACCTGCACGGGCTGCTGCTCGCCGGCATCATCATCGGCTCCCTCGGCGTCCTCGACGACGTCACCGTCACCCAGGCCGCCACCGTCGCCGAGCTCGCCCACGCCAACCCGGAACTGACCCGCCGGCAGCTGTACCGCGCGGCCACCCGGGTGGGACGCGCGCACATCGCCTCGGCGGTCAACACGATCGTCCTGGCGTACGCCGGGGCGTCCCTGCCGCTGCTGCTGCTCGTCGTCGCCGGCGGCGGAGCGGTCGGCGACGTGCTCACCGCCGAGTATCTGGCGCAGGAGATCGTGCGCAGCGTCGTGTCCACCGTCGGATTGGTCGCCGCGGTACCGATCACCACCGGCCTGGCCGCGCTGGTCGTCACCGCCGGTCGGCGAACCGGCCCGGCTCGCCAGTCCCGCGCCCGAGCCGACCGGGACGAGGCCCTCGCCGCGCTCGCCGGCGCGGCCGACCGGCGCCCGTGGGAGTCGGCACCAGCCGCGCCATCCCGAACCGATTGACCGCTCTGCGCGTCTTGCCTACAACCGCCCATCGCATACATGATTTCGGATACCCCGATGTCTACTGTGGCGTACCGCCGCCCGATCATCGAAGGAGCCGGAATGCATCCCCCTGCCCTACGCCGCATCCTCCTACCGCTGGGTGTGGCCGCCGCCATGCTCGCCACCTCGGTCGCCACCCCCGCCCAGGCCCGTACCGAGGACCGGGGGGCCGCCCCCGCGGTCGCCGCCCCCGCCGCCGACCGGGCTGCGGTGGTCACCGACCGCCTGGCCCGCCAGCTCAGCCGGCTGCTGGCCGACCCGGCCGTGGCCGAGCGGGTCCGCACCGCCGTCGCCGCCGGACCCGTCGATCTGCTGACCGTCGAACCCGGCTCGGCGTTCGCGCGTGCCGCGGCGGCCGCCAACCGGTCGCTGCTGGCCGCCAAGGGCCTGTCGGCCACCGACCAGTCGCTGCTGCGGCTGCGCCTGGCCCACCCGGACATGCTCGCGGCCCTCGAGCGCGGGGACGCCCCGCTGGTCGCGGCCGTGCCGTCCGACGACGCGGTGACCGACGTGGTCGCCTACGACCGGAGCGGCACCGCGATCCGCCTCGACGGAACCCGCATGCCGCAGCAGCCCGTCCTCGCCGTCGAGGTCGACGTCGTACGCGCCATGACGCTGGGCCTGCAGCTGGTCCGCGACACCCTCGCCGCGCACGGCCTGCACGCGGCGGCCGCCGAACCGAAGACCGCCACCGTCAGCGCCACCAGCGGCTACTGGGCCAACAAGGTCGACGCGGTGCGGCTCAGCGACGACAAGGAGCCGTGGATCAAGGGCGCCGCGGAGATCTTCTGCATCGTCGGCGGCTTCGGCCTCGACGGCAAGGTGAAGATCGACATCGTGCAGATGCCGTACCTCGACCACGACGGCAAGACCTACTACCCCAACCAGCTGGTGGTGCACTACTCGGCCTACAAGTACAACCTGGCCGACGTGGTGATGATGGAGGACGACGGCGACACCAACTACCAGTCGCTGGCCACCGCGCTCGTCAACGCGCTGCTCTACATCGTCGACGGCGGCGCTTACACCCCGCTGGTGAACGCGATCCTCAACGCCATCCCCACCTCGTGGTGGACCGACGACCCCGACTACGTGGACTCCTGGTACACCCTCGCCACCACCACCAGCGGCCGCCGCTACGGCGCCGCCGGCAACGGCTGGATGGACATCAGCCCCTACTGGGTCCAGGCGTTCTGACCCGCCCCGCGGTGAGCCGGTGTCGGCACCCGCGCAGCCCCGCCGCGCACACGACGGCGAGGCGGGCGCAGCCGACACCGGCCGCCAGCGAGACGACCAGCGCCAACAGCCGGGAACGGTCGTCCAGGACCGGATACACCTGCCAGTGCACCAGATAGATGTAGAGGGAGGCGCCGGCCAGCAGCCCGGCCAGCCGATTCACCGGCCCTAGGCTGGGCAGCCGCGGCACCCAGATCAGCAGCAGCAGGCCGCCGACGATGATGGCCTCCCGGGTCGGCTGGCCGAAGAAGCCCGGAACGGTCGCCGCCGCCGCGGCCGACACCAGCAGCCGCTGCCCCATCCGGCGCGCCCGCGCGGCGGCCCAGCCCAGCGCGAACAGCCAGAACACGACGACGGCGTCGGGCACGTTCGGGCCGTCGGCGAGCCCGAACACGTGGTAGCGGGTGAGCAGGCCGGCCGCCGCCAACGCGACCGGAAGCGCGAAGGGAAACCGTCGCTCGGCCCGGTCCACCGCGGGCACACCGAGCGCGACGGTCACCGCGACCAGGATGTAGACCAGCGCCTCGACAAACCAGAAGTGCCACTCGCTATCGCCGTCGTGGGGCCCGAGCACGCTGTTGAGCAGCAGCAGGTTCGTCGGGCCGTAGTCGTCGGTGACGAGCATCGCCCCGGCCGTCCACAGCACCGTCGGCACCGCGATCCGCGCGATGCTCCGCCACAGGTGACCCATCCGGACCCGACGTTCGGCGTCGCTGAGCAGGAACCGGGCGAAGTTGTACCCGGCGACACCGATCAGCAGGTGCGCCCCGCCGGCCAGCCCGAACAACCGGATGTGGGTGCCGGCGATCAGGACGATCGCGATCGCCCGCAGCGCCACGCTGGTGTCCAACGTCCGCCGCCATCGCCTCGCCCGCGTCCCGTGCCGGCGCAACTCCCGGATCGTCATGGTGGGCCAGTCGGCCGGCAGCCGGCCCAGCGCCGCCTCGAGCCGAACCGACAGCGCCACGTACGACAGGGAGTCGCCGCCGAGGCTGGTGAAGCTGCTGTCCTCGGTGACCTCGTCGGCGCCGAGCACCTCGGCGAACAGGGCGAGCAGGTCGGTCTCACCGGCCGCCGGCTCCGGCCGCCGGGCCGCGTCGCGGGCCAGCGCCTGCACCGCCGGGTAATCCGGTTTGCCGGACGGCAGCCTGGGCAGCTCCGCCACGGCCACCGCCTGCACGTTCGCCGTGGGCAGCCCGCACCAGTCCGCGACCAGACGTCGCACGCGCTCGGGCCGGACGTCGCCGGACACGGCCACCACGAGCCGATCCTCCTCGCCGACGCAGCAGGCGGTCAGCCCGTGCCCGGCCAGCCGGTCCTCGATGTGCTGCAGGTCGATGCGCAGCCCGAAGATCTTGGCGAACCTGCTGCGTCGCCCCACCAGCTCGTACAGGCCGTCGCCGAGGTGGCGGGCGACGTCTCCGGTGCGCAGCTCGCACACCGTGCGCCCGAGACTCAGATCGGCCGGCGTCTCGGCGTAGCCGAGCATCACGTTCGGTCCCCGGTACACCAGCTCGCCGACGTCGGGGTCGGGATGCTCGGGCAGCGGTTCCAGACGGAACGACCCGCCGGGGACGGCCCGCCCGATCGCCTGAGGGTGCGTGAGCGTCAGATGGGCGGGCAGGTACGCCATCCGGGCGGTCGCCTCGGTCTGCCCGTACATGACGATCAGATCCCAGCCGTCGCGCCGGCCCAGCCGCGCGTACCGCCGGACCCGCTCCGGCGCGAGCCGGCCGCCGGCCTGGGTGACGTAGCGCAGGTCGGGCAGGCGCATGCGGTCGAAGCCGACCCGGTCGAGCAGATCGAACGTGTACGGCACGCCGGCGAACGACGTGCCCCGGTGAGCCCGGAACGCCTCCCAGAACCGCGGGTCGGTCACGGACCGGTCGGTGAGGATCAGCCCGGCGCCGCGCAGCAGGTGACTGTTGACCACCGACAGCCCGTACGAGTAGTGGACGGGCAGGGTGGTGGCGGCGCGGTCGTGCTCGCCGATCTCCAGGTATTCGGCGATGGCTTCCGCGTTGGCCTGCAGGTTGCGCTGGGACAGCCGCACCAGCTTCGGGGATCCGGTGGACCCGGAGGTGGTGAGCAGCAGGGCCAGGTCCGGGTGCAGCCGGTGCGCCGACCCGTCCCGGCGCTCGGTGTAGCGCCACCGCCCGTCGGCGGCGGCCACCACCACGTCCGGGTCGTAGGCGGCGGTCAGCCGTTCGACGGTCCGCGGGTCGCCGCCGGGAGCGAGCAGCACGGGGTGGCCGGCGGCCAGCGCCGCGAGGTATGCGACGACGGCGTCGAGCGAGTTGGCGGCGGCCAGCAGCACCAGCCGCCGGCCGTCGCCGAGCCGTTCGGCCGCCCGCGCCACCCGGGCCGCCAGGTCGTGGTAGGTGAGCTGCCCGGCCGGGGTGATGAGCGCGACGCGCTCGCCGTGGCGGTCCAGGTCGCGGGCGAACGGGACATGCGGTCGAACGTCGGGTCGGACGGTCACCGGCGAAGTATAAAGTTAGCCTAACCTAAGGCAATGCGGGCTGTGGCGAACCCCTCATCCGCCGAGCCGACGGACCATGTTCATGATCGTCTCGACCTGGGCGCCGCCCTTGATCGGATAGTTGGTGTAACCGAGGTACCCCCACCAGTCCCAGCAGCCGTTCGGGTTGACCGATGTGGCGGTGGCCTGCGGATACAACACGATCATGCGGTTGGTGTCGGCGTACTGGTTCAGATTCGCCCGGTCGACGAACGCCGTCCCCACCGCGCTGTACCCCTGGCCGCACCCGTGCAAGGCGACGAGCAGCCGGCAGGACTCGCCGGCGGCGCACGACGCCGGCACGTAGACGAACCCGTACGTGTCCATGCTCAGCCCGTAGGCGTAGCCGTTGACCGCGTGGGCGCTCTGGCCGAAGCGGATCAGCCGGCCGGTCAGCGGCCCGGTGTTCGGCACCTGCACCGACCCGAACAGCTTGCGCAGCATCGCCTGCTGCGGATCCGTGCCGCAGTTGTTCAGATAGGGCGATGCCGTCGCCGAGCACGGGTTCGTCCCGTACGGCGTCACCCAGCCATGCCCGGCCGCCGATCCGTGGTCGTACTGCACACTCGCCCCGAAATGCTGGTAGTAGCCGACCAGGTCGTCGCTGACCGACCGCTTCAAGGTGCCGTCGTTGCCGCCGTGGAAGACGTAGACCGGCTGCCCGGACAGGTTGGCGACCGGATCGATCCACCCGTACGAGGCCCAACTGCGGGTGTACGACTGCAGGGTGCTCAGGTACGTGGGCCAGAGATCGTCCATGCACCCGTACAGCGCCTGATACACGTTGTTCTGCGCGCAGTAGTACGGTCCGGCGGCGAAGATCCCCGCGCCCCGGACACGCGACGAGTAGGCGACCTGCAGCTGGGTCGCCATGTAGCCCCCCGAGGACACCCCGGCGACGTACACCCCCGAGATGTCGTAGCCGGTCAGCGACCCGGACTCCGGGGTCTTGGTGTAGGGCGCGGCCTGCGCCGGGGCGGCGGTGAGTGTGGTCGACAACAGCGTCGCCGCGAGCCCGATCGCGACGGCGCGGACGAAGGTTCGCATGGTGCCCTCCCGCGAGGTGAACGCCGACGCCGAGTCGACGTGCCGCGACGCTAGGCGGACGGCGGCCCGACGGACACCCGTCGCGGCGACACAATTCCATCGACCGTGATGTGGGCGACCTCCGCGTACGGCGGTTGGACGACGCCGAGCGGGGGAACCGGCCGCGGGTGGAGGAGTTTCTCGACCTGCTGCGCGACACCAAAAGCGTGCTCGGCCGGCTCGTCACCACCGCGGTGCTGCTCGCCGGCGCCGCCGTGGTGGCGTCCCTGCTCGGCCGACTCCTGGCGCGCCTGATCCGCGACAGCTACACCCGCTACTACGCGCGCAAAGGGGTGCGTTACGTGGTGGCCGTGGTGCTGCTGCTCGCGCTCGCCGCGGTCTGGCGGCCGTTCGCCGGCCGGGCGGGGGTGGTCATCGGTCTGGCGGCGGCGGGCGTCGCGCTGGCCATGCAGGAGGTGATCGCGGCCCTGGCCGCCTGGGTGAGCATCCTGACCGGGCGGCACTACCGGGTCGGCGATCGGATTCAGCTGGGGGTGGTGCGCGGCGACGTCCTCGACATCACGCCGCTGCGGACCAAGCTGCTCGAGATCGGCGGAGGGGACCTGGCGACCGGCGAAGACCGCAGGAACGGCCCTTCCCCGCGGGCCACGACCGAGCGGCGCGCCCGGCAGCACACGGGTCGGATCGTCTCCGTCTCCAACCGCATGATCTTCTCCGAACCGGTCTACAACAGCAGCGCCATCTTCGACCACCTGTGGGAGGAGCTGACCCTGCCGATCCCGTACGGCGACGACTGGCGGCTGGCGGAGCGGATCCTGCGGGAGGAGGCGGAACGGGCCTCCTCGTCCGCCGCGGCCCAGGAGGCGATCGCGGCGATCGGCCGGCGTTACCCGGTCGCCCGCACGGAGATCGACCCACGGGTGTTCGTCGAGATCACCGACAACTGGGTCGAGCTGTCCGCCCGGTTCGTGGTGCCGGTGCGGCAGGCGCGGGCGGTCAAGGACGAGATCACCCGACGCGTGCTGGATCGCCTGGAGCGGCACGGCATCGGGATCGCCTCGGAGACCAAGACGGTGAACATCCGCCCCAACCACCCCAACCACCCGTGATCTTGCACTTTTGGGGCCGACAAATACCAATAAACTACGCGAAAACCCAACCAGAACTGCAAGATCGCGGGGTTTTGGTCCGGTCAGCCCGGGTAGTGACGCCGTGCCGGAACGCGGGGAAGGACGGCACGTCATGACCATCGACCAGTACACGCTGCAGGATCCGACCACTCAGTACGGCCAACGCGAGGGACAGGCGCCCCAGCAGCAGGACTGGCCCGGCACCACCGCCGCCATGCAGCCGTTGCCCGACCACGGCGAGCGGACCTACCGGGGCAGCGGGCGACTCACCGGTCGACGCGCGGTGGTCACCGGCGGGGACTCCGGCATCGGCCGCGCGATCGCCGTGGCCTTCGCCAGGGAAGGCGCCGACGTGCTCATCTCCTACTACGACGAGCACGACGATGCGGCCGAGACGGCACAGCTGGTCGAGTCCGCCGGCCCGGCCGCGGTGGCGGTGCCCGGCGACATCACCGATGAGAACCATTGCCGCAGCATCATCGAACACGCGGTACGCGACTTCGGCGGCATCGACATCCTGGTCAACAACGCCGGCTTCCAGATGGCACAGTCGGAGGGCATCCTCGGCATCAGCACCGAACAGCTCGACCGGGTGTTCAAAACCGACGTCTACGCCACGTTCTGGCTGTGCAAGTACGCGATCCCGCACCTGCCACCCGGCTCGAGCATCATCAACAGCGCCTCCATCCAGTCGTTCCAGCCCTCCCCGCAACTGCTGGACTACGCCTGCGCCAAAGGCGCGATCGTGAATCTCACCAAGGCGCTGGCCGCCGACGTCATCCAACGGGGGATCCGCGTCAACGCCGTGGCCCCCGGCGCGATCTGGACACCGCTGATCCCGAGCACCATGCCGCCGAACGTGGTCGAATCCTTCGGCACCAGCGCTCCGATCGGCCGTCCCGGGCAACCCGCCGAACTCGCACCGGCCTACGTCTTCCTCGCCTCCCCGGAGTCGAGCTTCATGACCGGCGAGGTCATCGCGGTCACCGGCGGGCGACCGATCGTCTGACCGCCCGTCACCGGCGGGTGAGCACAGCGGCGGGCGGCGGCAGCCGACGCAGCCGGTCGGTCGCCCGCACCAACGCCCGCTTGGGTCGGGCGAGCCGGTGGCGGGCGATGATCCGCTCGTAGCGCAGCCGGTCGGCGGGTTTGATCCGCCCGTCGCCGGACACGTCGTAGCCGTACGCGCTCAACCGGTCGGCGAGCAGCACCTCGCACAAGGCGACCTCGGCGTCGCTGAGCCGCTCCTTCCAACTACCGACCCTTGCACCGTCCACCGGGCCCCGGGTGCGCCGGTGCCAGGTCTTGTACTCCGGCACCGCGATCTCCGCGATCTCCGCCGGGCGGGTCATCGCCTCGTCGTACGCCTCGCCGAGGAAGGCGCACAGGGCCCTCAGCTCCCGTTCCGGGTCGGCGACCAGATCCTCGTACCGCAGCTCGTAGAAGCTGTCGGCCGGCAGCCGGCGACGGGCGATGCGGGCGTTGTCCACCGCCTGCGCCCACGCCGCGATCGAGTGGTAGATGCCCTGACGGTGCCAGGGCATCTCCTGCAGCGAAGCGACGCAGTCGCGCCCGTCCCGGACGATGTGCACGATCTGGGCGTCGGGGAACAGCTGGTGGATCACGTCCAGGTTGTTCAGGTACGCCGGGCGCTTGTCCCCCCAGCGTGGCTTACCGAACCGGTCCGCGTACGCCCGGAAGACGGAGCCGAGCGCCGAGCCGAGCGTCGGGGGAGCGGCGACGATCTCCTGGATCATCGTCTGCGGGTCCAGGCCCAGGTCGAAGAAGCGGGTCTGCGGACGGTTGACGATGAAGTGCGCCAACGCGCGCCGGTTCGCCGATCGACGCAGGTCGCCGAAGCGGTGCCGGTCACGGTAGACCTCGAGCAGGAAGCGCGTCTCGGGCGGGATGGCGATCCGCGGATGCGCGTGCAGCATCAACTGCAGCAGCGTGGTGCCCGAACGTGGGCAGCCGACCACGAAGACCGGCCGATCGTTCGCCATCGCGGCACCTCCTTCGCAGGTCCAAGCTCGTTCGTCCATCGGATCTAACGGCCCGGGCCCCCGGAGGTGACGATCAGGTCGGCTGGCGCACGCACCAGCGCGGCCCGAAATCGACGCCGTCGACCGGGGGGTCCTCACGGTGCAGCAGATTCTTCTCGGTCAGGCTGTGCAGGGCCTGATGGAGCTCATCGGCGGGCAGCCTTGCCGCGCGGGCGATGGTCGCCGGGTACGGGGTCTCGCCGCGCGCCTCGAGCGCGGTGACGGTGTTGAACACCAGCGACTCCACCGGCGAGAGTTGAAACTGCGTCATCGTGTCCTCCGTACCGGCTCGTTGTCCCGCGGATACCCGTTAGCGTGGTGGTCATGCCCCGCACCCGGGCGTGGCGGGACAAGAACCACCGCTGGCGGATCGAGGTGGACGAGGGCCCGCCGACGCTGGTCCGCGTCTACGCGACGAACGCCTTCACCGAATCCGCGCCGCTGTACCTGGACGGCAGCCGCGCGTTGGCCCGTTGGCTGATGCTCGAGAAGATCTCGCTCGACGACCTGGAAGAGATCGAGATCGACGGCTAGCGGCCCCGGATGCCCGGGGCCGCCGCCTGCTTCGGTCACGCGGAGACCGACTGCAGAGCGTGCCTGCCCTCGGCGATCTCCTCGACGAGTTTGGCGCAGAAGGCCGGCAGGTCGCTCGGCCGCCGGCTGGTCACCAGCCCGTGGTCGACGTGCACCTCCTGGTCGACCCAGGCACCGCCGGCGTTGATGATGTCGGTACGCAGACTCGGGTAGGAGGTGACGGTCCGCCCCTTCACCACATCGGCCTCGACCAGGCTCCACGGGCCATGACAGATGGCACCGACCGGCTTGTCCTGTTCGAAGAAGGCGCGCACGAACCGCATCGCGTCGGCGTTGACGCGCAGCCGGTCCGGGTTGACCGCCCCGCCGGGCAGCACGAGGGCGTCGTAGCCGGCCGGGTCCGCCTGGGCCACCGTCCGATCGACCTGGTACGTCCCGGCGGGCTGGATGTCGTGCTGCATCGACTGGATCGTGCCGGGCTTGATCGAGACCAGTTCCACCTGTGCGCCGGCCCGCTCCACCGCGGCCCGCGTCTCGGTGTATTCGACCTCCTCGACGCCGTCGGTGGCCAGGAACGCCACCCGCTTGCCGTGCAGTTGATCCGATTGTCCGGTCATGGTCTGTCTCCCTCCGGCACGGCGACTGGTCGCGCCGCTCACTCCGGTCGTTCCCGTCCGCCGCGCGACGGTAACCGGATCGGCCCGGCGAGCCGCGCAGGGTGGATCACACGAATCACCTGAAAGCTGCACTAATCAGGCGATAGCGTGATATCCGTGACAGGCAATCGGACTCGACTCTTCCTGGCCTTCCTGGTCGGAGCACTCGTGATGATCTTCGGGGTGGACGGGGGCGACGGCGAGACGCCGACGAACGCACTGCTGGTGCTGTCGATCGCCGCCGGGGCGATCACCTGGTACGCCCTGCGGCCGCAGAACTCCGGCACCGGGAAGTAGCCGCTCCGCGCGCTCGTTCGGGCGCCCGGGTCAGCCCCTGGCCGCGGCGGCGAGTTCGTCGGCCAACCTCGGTTCGAGCGAGACGCGGACGAGCGCGGACACCAGTCGTGCGAAGTCGTCCGCGCGCGCCAGCCCGGCGAGCCGGTCCGGGGAGTCCGGTAGCCGCACCCGGCGCGCCCCCTCGGCGACTCGGCGATCCACGTACGGGCGGATCTCCGGCCACACGGCCTGGACTTCGCGTAGGAAGATGTCGGCGCCGGTGGGGCCGACGCCGGGGAACTCCGTGAGCAGCTCCCGCAGCCGGGCGAGATCACCGTCGCCGTCGCGGCGCAGCCGGCGCAGGTCGCCGTGCCACCGTCGAAGGCACAACTCGGCACCCTGGCCGAGCATGGTCGCCGTCCGCTCGTCGTACCGCCGATAGTGGCCGCGGCCCAGCGCGTCCACCCGGTCCCGCCAGCTCGCCGCGGCCATGGCCTGTGGGGTGCGGTAGCCGGCCGCGAAGATCTGGCGGGCCGCCTCGATCGCCACCCCCGCGCGGATGCGGCTGCTGAGCAGCGTGGTGAGGACGAGCAACTGGTACAGCGGTGCCGGGCGGTCGGCCAGGGCGATGCCGGCCTCCTCGGCGTACGTCCGCCCTTCCCGCCTCAGCAGCACATCGACCATCGTCCGATCGCGCTCCACCGTCGCGGCCTACCCGATCCCGACGCGATCATGTGCCGCCGGCCGGCGGCGCGGGCGTATGAGCGCGGTCCGGCGGGGGTACCCGAAGACAGGGCGGAAGGAGAACGGCAATGGTCAACATCCAGCAGATGGAGATGCGCCGCAACGAGTTGAATCCCTTGGTGCAGGACAACAAGGGGCCTCGCCCGGGTGACCCCCACGACGTCAAGGGCGGCCGGGGGCGTCCGGTGCCGGCGGGGGAGGTTTCGCCGTACGGGCCGGCTCGGCGTCCCGTGGCGGCGGCCAGGCAGCGACGCCGGCAGGGCGAGGACCGTTCCTGATCGAACGTGTGCGGGTCGGACCGGCCGGTCCGACCCGCACACGTCACCGTGGTTCGCCGCGCATCCGTTCACCCTTGGGTCCCCGGCCCCGCTCGCTGCGCAGCACCCCGGTGCGGTCGCGGTTCTCCTGCAGGATCTCGTTGGCGACGTCGTTCGCCTCCTGATCTGCGGCGCGCCCCGAGTCCTCCACGATCTTGCGCAACCGTGCCCGTTTGATGTCGTACTTCTTGCTCCCTGGCCGTGGTCCCGGCATCTGCGACCCTCCCGTCCTGGATGTCCCCGGGGACTACCCGTCCTGCCGCGCGTCAATCGAACACCGCATAACCTAGCGTCCTAGGATGCGCTAGCGGTGGTATCCCCCCTCACACCACCACAGACACCCAATCGAAAACCCGGCCCGACGACAACGGCCGGATATAGTGGCTGCGCCGCCGGCACCCGCACATCGACCAGGCCGCCGGCCGGCAGGATGACCGCGACAGGGAACAGGCTTCGGGAGCGGAGGAGCCGGTCCGTAAAGGGGGAGGTACGCGTGGCGCGTCGGCCGACGCGGGCGGTGAGCCTGCGGCGCTCCGACGGCGCCGCTGTCCCCGCCGCCGCAGGAACCCGTGTCCTGACCGTCCCCAATCTGATCAGCTTCGTCCGCCTGCTCGGCGTACCCCTGTTCCTCTACCTGTTCCTGGTCGCCCGGGCCGACGTCGCCGCGGTCGTGGTACTCGCCGTCGGCGGGGCCACCGACTGGCTGGACGGCTGGGCGGCACGCCGCCTGGGGCAGGTGAGCCGGCTGGGGGAGCTGCTGGATCCCGCCTCGGACCGGCTCTACATCCTCGCCACGCTTCTCGCCTTCACCGCCCGGGAGGTGCTGCCGTGGCCGTTCACCGCGGCACTGGTGGCCCGGGAACTGTTCATGGCCGGCTGGCTGTGGGCGTTGCGCCGACACGACTACGGCCCGCCCCAGGTGCACTACCTCGGTAAGACCGCGACGTTCGTCCTGCTCGCCGCCTTCCCGCTGATCCTGCTGGCGGAGAGCACATCCACGCCGCTCGCCGGGATCATCGGCTGGGCGCTCGCCTGGTGGGGCCTGGCGCTCTACTGGGCGGCGGGAGCCCTCTACGCCGGCCAGGCCCTGACGCTGATCCGCGGTGCCCGTCGACGGACGGAGGCGGCATGAGCAAGGACCGTCCGAGCAGTGACCACCCGTCGACGACGGACTGGACGGCGAAGATCTTCGGACCCGACTTCCTGAACGTCCTGTTCCGCCACCCGCTCGACCCCGGTTACGCCGACGCGGCAGCCAAGCGGCAACAGGAGGGTCCACCCGGGCGCTTCGAGCGCCTCCTCGGCCGGACACTGAGCACGGTCGCGCTGGTCATGGTCGGGTTCCTGCTGGCCGTGGCCTACCTGCAGACGGTCACCGAGGAACCGGAGCGGGCCAAGGTCCGCGCGGCGCTGGCCGAGCAGATCCGCCAGCGCAACGCGCGGACCGACGAGCTTGCGGCTCGGGCGGAAGAGCTGCGCGCGGAGGTGGCCCGGCTACGTGACTCGGTGCTGTCCAGCGATGACGCGGCCCGGCTGCGGATGCTGGAGGCGACCGTGGGGCTTGCCCGGGTCCGCGGCGACGGGGTGGTCGTCACCGTCGCGGACGCGCCGCCCGACGCGGTGACCGGGACCGACCCGAAGTTGAGCCGGGTGCTCGACCGGGACCTGCAGCACATCGCCAACGCGCTGTGGAGCGCCGGAGCGGAGGCGATCGCCATCAACGGTCAGCGGCTCACCAGCACATCGACCATCCGGTCCGCCGGTGATGCGATCCTCGTCGATTTCCGTCCGATTCTCGGGCCGTATGAGGTGACGGCGATCGGTCCGAAGGAGATGATGAAGCGGTTCGAGGATAGCGGTACAGCGCGGCTGATGCGTCAACTGGTACGCGACTACGGTATGCAGTTCCAGGTACGCGCCGCTGACGACCTGACTTTGCCCGCTGCCAGCGATCCACGGTTGCGGTATGCGGATCCGACAAGCACGACCTCCCCGGCGCCGAGCGGCCGGGGGCGGTCCCTCACCCCGTCCGGAGGCAGCTGATGGTTCCTGTTCTCGCGTTGCTCGCCGGTGCCGTGCTCGGGTTGTTCCTCGATCCGACGGTGCCGGTCGCGTTGCAGCCGTACCTGCCGATCGCGGTCGTCGCGGCGCTCGATGCGGTGTTCGGTGGGATCCGGGCGAAACTCGACGGGGTGTTCGACGACAAGCAGTTCGTCGTCTCGTTCGTCGGTAACGTCCTGATCGCCGCGCTGATCGTCTACTTGGGCGACCAGCTCGGGGTGGGCGCGCAGTTGTCCACCGGTGTGGTGGTGGTCCTCGGGGTGCGGATCTTCGGCAATGCGGCGGCTATCCGACGTCGCCTCTTCCGGGCCTAGGGTTTGCGCTGATGGGTGAGGAGTTGAGCCGGGTCGAGGCGCCCGCGGGTACGGATTCGGCTGCGCAGGAGCCCGGTGCGATGGCGAACGGATCGATGAGCCGGGTGACCAGGGTGGTGCCGTCGGCCGGGCCGTTGCTGGGGTGGCTGCGGTCGCGGCGGCTGGCGAGTCTGATCCTGCTGGCACTGCTCGGGTTCACGCTGGCGGTGGAGTTCAAAAGCCTCGGCACCGATGAGGATCTGTCCGCGGCGCGCCTGGAGGATCTGGTACGGATTCAGTCCGACCTGGAGGCTCGGGAGCAGCGGCTGCGCCGGGAGATCGCGGAGCTGGAGGAGAGCCAGCGGCAGCTCGCAACGGGTGCGCAGCGGCACGCCGCCGCGTTGGAGGAGGCGACTCGGCAGGCGGATGAGCTGGGGATTCTGGCCGGCACGCTGCCGGCTCGGGGGCCGGGGTTGTCACTGACCTTCATCGCCGGTGGCACGCCGATCGGTTCGGCGACGATCCTGGACGCGGTGCAGGAGCTCCGCGGGGCGGGTGCGGAGGCGATGCAGATCAGCGGTCGGGGCGGCGCCTCGGTGCGGATCGTCGCGTCCACGTATTTCCTCGGCGGGGACGACGGAGGGTTGGTCGTGGACGGACACGTGCTGGGCGCCCCGTACACGATCATGGTGATCGGTGATCCCACGACGATGCGAACGGCGTTGAGCATTCCGGGTGGGGTGGTCGAATCGGTGCAGGGCGACGGCGGTAACGTGATCGTCGAGGAGCGTGAAGTGGTCGATGTGACGGCTTTGCGCGAGCCGCCGGAGCTGGAGCATGCACGCCCGGTCTCGTGATCGGATGTGTCGGGCCTCGAGACCGGCCGGCGGATATATGAGTGATCGACAGCGAAGGACGCGGTCTGTGATTCCTGAGGAACTGCGGTACACGGCCGAGCACGAGTGGGTGGCCGGTGACGGCAGCGGACCGGTGCGGGTGGGCATCACCCACTTCGCACAGGACGCGCTGGGGGACATCGTGTTCGTCCAGTTGCCCGAGGTGGGCGCGGCGGTGACAGCCGGTGAGTCCCTGGGCGAGATCGAGTCGACCAAGAGTGTGTCGGAGATCTACGCGCCGATCTCGGGTACGGTCGTGGCCTGCAACGACAGGCTCGCGGACGCGCCCGAGACGGTCAACCGGGATCCGTACGGTGAGGGTTGGCTGGTCGAGATCGCGCCTGATGATCCAGCGGCGATCGGCGGGTTGCTCACCGCGGACGCCTATCGCGAAGTCACCGAGAGCTGACCGTATGTCGCGCGCGCGTTCGGTTGCCGTGTCCGTTCGTGCTGGCTACGCTCGGCCAGTCGACCGAGTATCCGGAGTGACACGGCGCGGAACTGCGGTTCGCGCAACAGGGCAGCCTGCCCGACGGGCTTGTCCCGTTACACCCGACGCCGACCGATGAGATCCACGAGGTGGTCCCCATGACGCGCCCAGGCGACGAGTTCCCCCCGCTCGATGTGACGTCGACTATGAGTCTCGGCGCGCTCGACGAGGTGCTGGAGGGTCCGGAGGCCGAGGTGGTGCCGAACCGGTTGTCCGGTTCGCTGCCTCCCGGTATGGCGCTGTTGGTGGTCCGGCGGGGGCCCAACGCCGGTGCCCGGTTCCTGCTCGATCATGATGTGACGACGAGTGGGCGGCATCCGGACAGTGACATTTTCCTCGATGATGTGACGGTGTCGCGTCGGCACGCCGAGTTCCATCGGGAAGGCGGGGTGTTCACGGTTCGGGACGTGGGGAGTTTGAACGGGACCTACGTCAACCGTGAGCGGGTCGAGGCGGCGACGTTGAACAGCGGCGACGAGGTGCAGATCGGCAAGTTCCGGCTGCTGTTCATCGCGGGTCCACGGCCGGAGGAGGCCGGCCGCGGGTGAGCGGGGTCACCGGGTCCGTTGGCCGACTGATCGCGGCCGCCGATCCGTGTGAGGCGGCCAGGTGACCGAGCGTGCCGCGCAGTCTTCCGTACCTGCGCAGAAGCTGATGAGCATCGGTGAGGTGCTGGCGCAGTTGCGGCCGGAGTTTCCGGATACGACGGTGTCCAAGCTGCGTTTCCTGGAGGCGGAGGGGCTGGTTCGGC
>DASVCA010000196.1:0-12040 GCA_036381835.1 Micromonosporaceae bacterium | reverse complement strand
GCCCACCAGCAGACCTGGCAAGCCGTCCTCGCCGCCATCGTCGGCGCACTACCCCCCGCCGTCGCCGGCCTCGCCGTCCACATGCGCGCCCTCATCCGCCGCGAAAGCCACCACACACAACCACCGGCCCCGGTCGAGCAGCCCACGGCCGAGCAGCCCGCCCGGGTTGTCGAGCAGCACACGCCCACCGCAGAGCAGCCCGCCCCGGTGGCCGTGCAGCCTGCGACTCCGGCCACGGCGGTCCCTGCGCTGTCCGTCCCGGTCGAGCAGCTCGCTGTCGACGTCGATACTCCTGCCCGTGTGGTCCAGCCCGCGTTGGTGCCCGTTCCGGCGTCCGCCTTCACCCGTGTCAACGGCAGCAAGCCGCGTGCGGAGGTGGACCGGTGACCGACCTGACCCTGCCGGGCCTCACCCCGCCTGTCATCGACAGACCGCGGCCGGGGTCGCGGGCGGACCGGATGTTGATGCCGCTGTCCAAGGACGTGCTGCGGCAGATGGCCGAGCAGCTCGGGGTGTGCGTGCGGCCGTTAGCGATCCGCCGGATCGACCGGGAGACCGGGGTGACCGAGGTCATCGACATACCGTGTGGTGCCCGGCTGGCCGCCAAGTGCAAACCGTGCGCGGAACGTAACCGCCGCCTGCGCATCCAGCAGATCCGGGAAGGCTGGCACCTGGCCGACGAACCCACCGTGCGCCCGGAGAAGCCGAGCGAGGACGTGCTGTCCCTGGTCCGGGTGCGGGCGCATCTGGAGTTCGAACGCCAGGCGCTGATGTACCAGGCCATGACACCGGATGAGCGGGCGGCGCAGCTGGCCGACCTCGACCAAGCCATCACCGACATCGAAGAAGCCCTGTCGACCTGCCGAGTACGGGGGGCACTCACCCCTGATCGGGACGCCAAGCCCCGGCGGGTCCGCTCCACCCGCCGCCGCAAAGACACCACCCCACTGCCGCGACTGCCGGTCGAGCCACGCACCGTAGGCCGCACCTACACCGGCCGGGCCGGTCGCGTGCACCGCCCGTCGACCCTGCTGACCGTCACCCTCGACTCCTACGGGCCGGTGCACACCGCATCCCGCTACCGGCGCGGCGGCATCCGCCCGTGTGAGTGCGGGGCCATGCATGGTGAGCGTGACCCGCTGCTGGGTACACCCCTGGACCCTTCAACATACGACTATCGGCGGGCTGCGCTGGATGCGATCCACTTCGCCCGCGTGCTCGACCGGTTCTGGCAGAACCTGCGCCGCGCCGCCGGATGGAACATCCAATACGCCGGAGCAGTCGAACTCCAAAGACGGCTCGCCCCGCACACCCACTACTGCGTACGCGGCACCCTGCCCCGCCGCCTCGTCCGCCAGGTCGCCGCCGCCACCTACCACCAAGTCTGGTGGCCCCACTTCGACACCCCGATCTACTCGGTCGACCGGCCCCCGGTTTGGGACGCCGACACCGGCGGCTACGTCGACCCGGCCACCCGCCGGCCCCTGCCCACCTGGGCCGAGGCACTGGACGCTCTCGACCACCCCGACGCCACCCCCGCCTACCTGGTCCGCCTCGGCCGCGTCGACACCCGCGGCATCGAAGCAGGCACCAAGGACGCCGAACGGTCCATCCGCTACGTCACCAAATACCTCACCAAGGATCTGACCGAACAGGCCGCCCCCCACTCGGATGCGCAGCAAGCCCACTTCGACCGGCTCCACGCGGAGCTGGCCACCCTGCCCTGCTCGCCCACCTGCGCCAACTGGCTGCTCTACGGCGTTCAACCCGACCGGCCCAAACCCGGCCTCACCCCCGGCCGCTGCACCGGCAAAGTCCACCAACGCCGCACCCTCGGCTTCACCGGCCGCCGCGTACTCATCTCCCGACAGTGGTCCGGCAAAACCCTCGCCGACCACCGCGCCGACAACCGCGACTGGATACGCACCATCCTCACCGGAGCCTTCGCCGACCACGAAACCGACCCGGCCACACAGCCGGGCGACCCCGACCGCTACCGCTTCCAACTCGCCCGACCCGACGACCCCGACGTGCCACCCCTCGCCCACCGACTCCTACGCGCCATCGCCGAACGCCACCGCTGGCGCGAGCAACTCAACCACGCCCGCGACCGACTCACCGCTGTTTCGGCAACACCACCCCCGGCCTTCCCGGCCGCGGCCTGACTGGAAGGAGAAATCTCTTGCGGACCCTTGACGAGCGGCTTTGGTCCGTGGAAGACGTGGCTGGTTTCCTTCAGGTACCGGTGGAGACGCTGTACCGCTGGCGGAAGGTCGGGTACGGGCCTCCGGCTGCTCGCGTTGGTCGGTACCTGCGATATGACCCGGTTGATGTGCGTGCCTGGGTTCAGGCCCGGAAGGCGGCCTAAATATGGCTCACATCGAGGATCGCTGGTATCGGACGATTCGTCACCCGGATGGGCGGACCGAGCGGGTCAAGTCGGCGTTGTACGGCAAGGGTATGCGATATCGGGTGCGGTACATCGGTCCGGATGGCAGGGAGCGTAAAAAGTCATTCCCTGACCGAGCCAAGCGCGATGCCGAGGCATTCATGGTGTCGGTGGAGTCCGACAAACTGCGCGGCGCGTACATCGATCCGGCTGCGGGCCGTATCACGTTCGCTGAGTACGCGGAGAACTGGCTGCGTACGAGGGTTTTCGATGAGTCAACGCGTGAGAGCACTGAGCTTCGGGTCCGGAAGCACTTGCTTCCGTTTTTCGGCAACTGTCAGCTCGCCGCGATTAAGCCGGGTCATATCCGTGAGTGGGATCGCAGCATGGTGAGCAAGTTGTCTCCGGCTACTCGGTCGGTGGTCTTCGCGCATCTGCGGGCGATCCTTTCCGCTGCTGTCGACGATGAGCGGATTGCGAAGAATCCCTGTTCGGTCCGGTCGGTGTCGCAACCCCGGCCGATTGATCGAAAGGTGATTCCGTGGCGGGTGAGCGACGTATTGGCTGTCCGCGCGGGCTTACCTGAGCGGTACCGGGCAGTTGTCGATGTTGGTGCTGGGTGTGGCGCGCGTCAGGGGGAGATCTTCGGGCTCGCTGTCGAGGACCTGGAATTGGATGAGGGCTGGTTGCACATCTCCCACCAGGTCAAGTTGGTTCGGTCCCGGCTGGTGTTTGGTCTTCCCAAGAATGATCGTGATCGGCGGGTGCCGCTGCCTGAGTCGGTCGCGGATGCTCTTCGGCGGCACATGGAGGTGTACCCACCGGTTGAGGTCGCTTTGCCGTGGGAAGACCCGGCTAGTGACAAGGTGGTGACGGTGCGGCTTGTCTTCACGACAAGTCGCAAGGGCGCGATTAACCGGGGCTGGTTCGATCAGAAGGTGTGGAAGCCGGCGTTGGTTGCTGCTGGCATCGAGCCGAGCCGGCGGAACGGCATGCACGCGCTTCGCCACTTCTATGCATCGGCTCTCCTGGATGCGGGGGAGAGCATCAAAGCACTCGCCTCCTACCTCGGGCACTCCGATCCGGGGTTCACGCTGCGGGTCTATACGCACCTCATGCCCGCCAGTGAGGAGCGCACTCGTCGGGTCATTGATGGTGTGCTTGGCTCGGTCCAGTCGGCGGCTCACGCCCTGTAGACGCCCTGGACGATGGTTTGGCGGACGTTTTCGCAGCTCAACGCTCTTGCTAGCCGTCTGAATCCGGCGTACAGGTCGACTCGTCCATCGCCCACGGGTGATCGCGATCCGCAAGGCCCGGAATATCGACGCGTTTCAGACGGTGGCCGCTAGGTTTTCGGCGAGTTCGCGCCTGCACCAGTTGAGCTTCTCCACGTACTGCTCCTTGTGGCTGAGGTTCGCCTGGAGCGGCTGCCGGCACTCGTGTGCGGCGGCGAGCACCGCCAGGTCGAGCAACTCCCGGTAGGCGCTGATCACCAGGTTCGTGAACCGTAAAGCCGTCCCGATGACGTACAAGTCCCGGATGGCCGGAGAAGGGTCCATACCGACGAAGTTGAAGAACCGTTCCCGCAGACCTTCTACGACCGCCGCCCGCTGATCGAGCGGACTCAACCCCACCGCGGCCAGGCAGGCGTCGATGTTCGCCGCCTGCCGGTACCGGCTCTCTTCCTCCTCGTGCAGGATTCGCACCAGGTCGCGGTTGTCGGCCGTATGGGCGACGTCGCTCAGCATGTGGTCGCCCATACGTTCCAGATTGCGGGTCAGGCCGAGCTCGTAGACGAAAAGCTCTCTCGGCGTCTCGATCGCCATCTATCCCCCTCCATCGCATACCCTGGCCGCTGCCCCCGTGCCGGTCGTCTTCGGCGGACGGTTAGGGGGCGACGGGGATCCGGAGGCCGACTTCGACACCGTACTGGACCAGCGCCTCCTCGTATTTGATCTTGTGCCTGCAGTTCTCCTCCAGGCGTCGCCGGCACTCGGTTTCGCCGGCCAGATCGGCCAGCGCCATCAGCTCGCGGTAGGTGGCGATCACGACCTCGGTGAACCGCAGGGCGGTGCCGATCGCATACAGGTTCAGGGCCTGCGACGACGGATTCGTGTTCTTGAAGTTGAAGTACCGCTCCCGTAATGCCTCCACGAGCGGTGCGCGTTGCCCCAGCGGCGTGAACCCGACCACTTCCAGGCAGGCGTCGATGTTCGTCGACTGGCGGTCCCTGTGCTCCCCGCCTTCGTGCAGGAGCCGTCTCAGGTCGGGGTTGTCGAGCTCGAAGGCGATCTCGCTGAGCATGCGGTCGCCCATCCGCTCCAGGCCCCGCGTCAGACCGAGTTCGTAGACGAACAGATCCCTGGCTGTCTCGATCTTCATTTCCCCACCGCCGGTTCCTCGGCCACTGGCTACCCCTCGTTCGATCGCTTTCTTCCCGATACCCACCTGTGCCCGAGACAACCGGGGCGTCACCCGGCCGCCGCGACCGGCCCGGCTCCGGCCGGTTGTCCGGCGCATCCGAGCGAATCACCGACGTGCCGGCGACATGGCGGGCACAGTGATCTCATGAGCAACGGCCGGCGGGATCGGTATTTCTGGTGCCTTCGCCATCAGCGGGTGGAAACCGACGCCCACCGGTGTCCGGCTATCGAACTTCTCGGTCCCTACGGTTCGCCGGAAGAGGCGGAAAACGCGCTCGAACGGGTACGGCAGCGAAACGAGGAGTGGGACGCCGAGGACACCCGCTGGGCAGACGAGGAAGCGACCTAGCGGACGGTGCCGGGCGTCCGGTGATGCAAGTCGATGAACGTGCGCAGGAGGGAGCTCACAGATGGCCGCAGCGAGGAAGGCCGCCCGCCGGCCGACCCCGAGTAGCGTAGCCGAGAAGAAGGCGGCGGTGGCCGCCCGCAGAAGCGGAGGGTCGCGCGGCGCGGTGGCGCAGGCGCGGGTCAGCGCGGCGAAGAAGGCGTCGGTGAAGAAGGCGTCCGCGACCAAGACCACCCCACCTGCGGCGCGAACCACCAGCCGGGGAAGCGCCGCGCCCGGTAAGAAGACGACGGCCTCCGGCCGTAAATCGCCGGCCGCGAAGAAGCAGGCGACGACCCGAAGTCTGGCGGCCAAACAGGTCGAGGTCGGCCAAACCGACAAGGGCGCTAGGAAGGCGACCCGGGCGCGGCCGACGAGCGCCCGCCGAACCACCGCGGTGAAGGCCGAGACGAAGTCGACGCGGCCGGCGAAGACCGCGACCACCGCGGCCGGATCGGCGCGCCAGGCCGGCAAGGCGACGGGACCGGCCGCACGTAAGGGCGCGAGGACGCAAGCCACGTCGACGCGGAAAGCCGCCACGAAGATCACCGCGAAGGGCACGACGACCGCTGGCCGCAGTGCGCAGAAGGCGACCACCAAGGCGACCGAGGAGGCGAAGCAGGCCGCCGCTACCTCGGCCAAGGCGGCGAAGAAGACGACCAACACGGCCCGCCGGGCGGTCAAGAAGACCGCAGCCCCGGCCCGGCGCGCGAGCACCGCCAAAGGCGGCCCGCCCCGCAAGTCGGCGTCGGCGAGCGCTACCCAGGCGCGCAAGACGGCGGCCAAGAAGTGGGTACGCGACGCGGCCAAGAAGATCGTCTAAGGGCGGGATCTTATAAGGTCCGCATCGCAGGACCGTCGGCGACGCCGCCTGGCATGGTTCGTCCCGACTCTGCCAGGATGATCGGCATGGGCTACGACTCGACCACCCTGCCGGACGTGTCCGGGCTGACCGTAGGCATCATCGGCGGGACCGGCGACCAGGGGCGCGGTCTCGCTTACCGGTTCGCCCGAAGCGGCCTGACCGTGCTCGTCGGCTCCCGTACGGCCGAGCGCGCCCGGCAGGCCGCCCAGGAGATCTCCGCCCTGCCCGGCGTGCCCGGTGCGGCGGTATCCGGCGGTGACAACGTCGAGGTCGCCACCCGCTCCAACGTGGTCGTGCTAGCCGTCCCGTGGGCCGGCCACGCGGACACCGTCGCCGCGCTGCGCGAACCGCTCGCCGGAAAGATCGTGATCGATTGCGTCAACCCGCTCGGCTTCGACCGGCAGGGCCCGTACGCGCTGCCGGTCGCGGAGGGCAGCGCCGCCCAGCAGGCCGCGGCTCTGCTACCGGACTCCCGGGTGTGCGCGGCGTTCAACCACGTCAGCGCGCCCCTGCTGGCCGACCCGGCTCTCGACCGAATCGAACTGGACGTGCTGATCTGCGCCGATGACCGGGCGGCCGCCGACATCGTCGCCGCGCTGGCCGCCCGGATCCCGGGCATGCGGGGGATTTACGCCGGCCGGCTGCGCAACGCCCACCAGGTCGAGGCGTTCACCGCCAACCTCATCGCCATCAACCGACGGTATAAAGCCCACTCCGGAATCCGGGTCACCGACGTCTGAAGCCGTGCCAGACGATCCCGGCACCGAGGTTCGGCCCGCGCCGCCGACGGATCAGAAGGTGTGCTCCTCGGCGGGGAACTTGCCGGACCCGACCTCCTCGGCGAAGCGGCGGGTCGCCTCGGTGAGCACCCCGGCCAGGTCCGCGTACCGCTTGACGAAGCGCGGTGCCCGGCCGGTCCGCAGCCCCGCCATGTCCTGCCAGACCAGAACCTGCGCGTCGGTGTCCGGCCCGGCCCCGATGCCGATCGTCGGGATGGGCAGCTCCCGGGTTATCCGGGCCGCGACGTCGCCCGGAACCATCTCCAGCACCACCGAGAACGCGCCGGCCTGCGCTACCGCGTGCGCGTCGGCGACGACCTCCTCGGCGGCTTCGCCGCGGCCCTGCACCCGGTAGCCGCCGAGCGTGTGCTCGCTCTGCGGTGTGAACCCGATGTGCGCCATCACCGGGATGCCGGCACCGGTGAGCGCGGCGATCTGGTCGGCGACCCGCCGGCCGCCCTCCAACTTCACCGCCTGGCAGCCGCCTTCCTTCATGAACCTCACCGCGGTGCGCAGCGCCTGGGCCGGACCTTCCTCGTACGAGCCGAAGGGCAGGTCGGCCACCACCAGCGCCCGGTTCGTGCCGCGCACCACCGCCCGTACCAGGGGAAGCAGTTCGTCGACCGTCACCGGCAGGGTGGTCTCGTACCCGTAGACGTTGTTCGCGGCGGAATCGCCCACCAACAGCACCGGAATCCCGGCCTCGTCGAAGATCGACGCGGTGTACTGGTCGTACGAGGTGAGCATCGGCCACCGTTCGCCGCGTTCCTTCGCCACCCGCAGGTCGCGGATCCGTACCCGCCGTGTGGTCGGGCCGCCGTAGAGGGCCGGCACCTCGCCGTGCTGAGACATGGTTTTCTCCTCTCGCCTCGAGGCCGCGGGCACGCGGTCCCCGGGTCTGTGGGTGCCCGGAGGTGGGCACCCCAAGCGGGATCGTTCCAGTCGATCGGTTCCGGTGGAACCCCGCAGTGGAACTTCTCACTCACGTGCGGGACGGGCGATGAGGTGCCGAAGCGGACGGAGTCAGCCGTGCTCGCGCCACCGGTTGGTGATCGGTAGCCGCCGGTCCCGGCCGAACGCCTTCATGGAGATCTTCGGTCCCGGCGCGGACTGGCGTCGCTTGTACTCGGCGGTGTCGACCATGCCCAGCACCCGGTCCACCACCGCCGGGTCGTGACCGGCCGCGACCAGCGCGTCCCGGCCCATGTCGCGGTCCACGTAGTCGTGCAGGATCGCGTCGAGCACCGAGTAGTCCGGCAGGGTGTCGGTGTCGAGCTGGCCGGGTCGCAACTCCGCGCTCGGCGGCTTGCGGATCGAGTTCTCCGGGATGGGCGGCGTCTCGCCCCGACGCGTCGCCTCGGCGTTGCGCCATTCGGCAAGCCGCCACACCCGGGTCTTCCACACGTCCTTGATCGGGTTGAAGCCGCCCACCGAGTCGCCGTACAGGGTCGAGTAGCCGACCGCCAGCTCGCTCTTGTTACCCGTGGTCAGGACCAGGTGCCCCTCCTGGTTGGAGATGGCCATCAGGATCACCCCGCGGACCCGCGCCTGCAGGTTCTCCACGGCGATCCCGGACAGCGGCATCTCCGCCAGGAAGGCGTCGACCATCGGTTGGATCTCCTGCACGCGCAGATCCAACCCGGTGCGCTTGGCGAGCTCGGCCGCGTCATTGCGGGAGTGGGCCGAGGAATGCCGGCTCGGCATGGAGACGCCGACCACCCGGTCCGGGCCGAGCGCGTCCACCGCTATCGCCGCCACCACCGCGGAGTCGATGCCGCCGGAGAGGCCGAGCACCACCGAGGGGAAGCGGTTCTTGACCACGTAGTCCCGCAGCCCCGACACCAGGGCCTGCCAGATCTCCGCCTCGTCGGCGACCCGCTCGGCGACGCCGCCGACGCGGCGCGGGCCGGGCGGGTCCGCCGGCGCGTCGCTCACGGGTATCCGGGTCGGTGCCCCCGTGCCCGGTGCGGTCGCGCCCGCCGGCAGGTCCAGGTCGTGCACGAGCAGGTGTTCGGTGAACCGGGGGGCTCGGGCCAGCAGGCGGCCGTCCGCGTCGACGATCAACGAATCCCCGTCGAACACCAGCTCGTCCTGGCCGCCGTGCAGGTTCACGTAGGCGATCGCCGCCCCCACCTCGACGGCCCGCCTGGACACCAGTGCCAGGCGCACGTCGTCCTTGTCGAGCTCGTACGGGGAACCGTTGAGGGTGACGACCAGCCCCACCCCGGCCTGTCGGGCGACCGCCAGCGGCCCACCCGACTGCCACAGGTCCTCGCAGATGGTGAGCGCCACGTCGACCCCGCCGATGCGCACCACGGTCAAGGTGTCGCCCGGCACGAAGTAGCGGTCTTCGTCGAACACCCCGTAGTTCGGCAGGTGGTGTTTGAAATAGCGGGCTACGACCTGTCCGCGGTGCAGCACGGCCGCGGCGTTGCGCGGGCCCCGCCCCGGCACCGCGTCGGCGCTGGTCCGCGGCGGCCCGTCGCCGTCCAGGTAGCCCACGATCACCGGCAGCTCGCCGAGCCCGTCGGCGGCGAGCTCGGCCGCGAGCCGCCGCACCGCGTACCGGGAGGCGGCCACGAACGACTCCCGAAAGACCAGATCCTCGATCGGATAGCCGGTGATCGCCATCTCCGGGAACACCACGAGTTGCGCCCCGGCGTCGGCCGCGTCCCGGGCCCGCTCCCGCACGATCCGAACGTTGCCGGGCAAGTCGCCAACGGTGGGGTTGACCTGGGCGAGGGCGATACGCAGGGTCGGCATGGGTTTCATCTTGCCGCAGGCGTCCTCGCCGGCCCCGTCGGTCCCGCCGCCGAGCGGGACTGCGCGTAACGTCGAGGAAACACGGTCGGCGGAGACTGGGGCCGGTGACGGCTTCGGTGAGGAGTGGGAAGTGGATCGTCAAAAGGAGTTCGTTCTCCGCACGCTCGAGGAACGCGACATCCGCTTCGTGCGGCTGTGGTTCACCGACGTGCTCGGCACGCTGAAGAGTGTCTCCGTCGCACCCGCCGAGCTGGAGGCGGCCTTCGAGGAGGGGATCGGCTTCGACGGCTCGGCGATCCAGGGCTTCTCCCGGGTGTACGAGTCGGACATGATCGCCATGCCCGACCCGACCACGTTCCAGGTCTTCCCGTTCGAGGGCGGGGCGAGCGGGGAGAGCGCCCGCATGTTCTGCGACATCCTGCTCCCGGACGGCAGCCCGTCCTGGGCCGATCCCCGACATGTGCTGCGCCGGGCGCTGGCCAAGGCGGCGGAGCAGGGCTTCACCTTCTACACCCACCCCGAGATCGAGTTCTTTCTGGTGCAGGACGGGCCGATCGACGGATCGGTGCCCGTCCCGGTCGACGCGGGCAGCTACTTCGACCACACCACCCACGCGGTCGCCCGGGACTTCCGCCGGCAGGCGGTGCTGGCGTTGGAGCGGATCGGCATCTCCGTCGAGTACAGCCACCACGAGGTCGCGCCCGGCCAGCAGGAGATCGACCTGCGGTACGCCGACGCGCTCGCCACCGCCGACAACATCATGACCTTCCGTCACGTGATCAAGGAGGTGGCCCTGTCGCACGGCGTGCGGGCCACCTTCATGCCGAAGCCGTTCACCGACCAGCCGGGCAGCGGCATGCACACCCACCTGTCGCTGTTCGAGGGGGAGCGCAACGCCTTCCACGACCCCGGCGACCCGATCCGGCTGTCCAAGGTCGCGAAGTCGTTCATCGCCGGCCTGCTGGTGCACGCCCGCGAGTACACGGCGGTGACCAACCAATGGGTGAACTCCTACAAGCGCCTGTTCCCGCAGCAGTTGCCGGATCAGATCACCGAAGCGCCCGGATACGTCTGCTGGGGGCACGCCAACCGGTCGGCGCTGGTCCGGGTGCCGGCGTACGGCAAACCGAACTCGGCCCGGGTGGAGATCCGCTCGCTGGACTCCGCCTGCAACCCCTATCTGGCGTTCGCGGTCCTGCTCGGTGCCGGCCTGCGCGGCATCGAGCAGGGGTACGAGCTGCCGCCGGGCGCGGAGGACGACGTGTGGTCGCTGTCGTCCGCCGAGCGCAGGGCGATGGGTTATGACCCGCTGCCGGAGAACCTGGCCGAGGCGATCAACGTGATGGCCGGCTCGGAGCTGGTCGCCGAGGTGCTCGGCGAGCACGTCTTCGACTTCTTCCTGCGCAACAAGCGGGCCGAGTGGGAGCAGTACCGGCGCGAGGTCACCCCGTACGAGCGCCAGCGCTACCTCGCGTTGTAGCCGGGGTGTCGGTACCTGATCCGGTCGTTACCGGACGGCGGGGGAGACGGTCAGGGTGCCGGCGGCGGTGTCCAGCGTGGCCGGAACACCCACCGGCACGGTGAGCTGGCCGCCGCCGTGCCCGATCGGCAGCCCGCCGAGCACGGGTACGCCGAGGTCACCGAGGCGTTCCGCGAGCACGTCGGCCACGGTCACCGGCCAACGGTCGACGCAGCCGGTGAACTGGCCGACCGCCACGCCGGCGATGCCGTTCAGCGCCCCGCAGCGCCGTAACTGGGTGAGCATCCGGTCCACCTTGTACGGCGGCTCGTCGACGTCCTCGATGAGCAGGATCGCCCCGGTCAGGTCGGGCATGCCGGGGGTGCCGATCGACGAGACGATCAGGCAGAGGTTGCCGCCGAGTAGCGTGCCGGTCGCCGTTCCCGGCACCACCACCGGCGCGGTCTCTTCGGTCTCCACCCGCTTCACCACAACCGGGGCGGTGCTCATCAGGGCGGCCCGCAGCGACTGGGCTGATTCCGGGGGCGTGCGGTCGTCCTGCCACGCGGCACCCGGACCGTGCACGGAGGCGAGGCGGGCGTCCCGCCAGAGCGCGAGTTGCAGCGCGGTGATGTCCGAGAAGCCGACCACCACCTTCGGGTCGCGTCGGACCAGGTCCATGTCGATCGCATCCACTATCCGCTGGGCTCCGTAGCCACCGCGGGTGCAGATGATCCCCCGTACGAAGGGATCGGCGAAGGCGGCGTTCAGGTCGGCGGCACGCCGGGCGTCGTCCCCGGCCAGGTAGCCCTTGCGCGCGTACACGTTGGGGGCGAGCACCGGTCGCAGACCCCAGCCGGTGAGCAGCTCGACGCCGCGGGCGACCCGCTCCGGGCGGGGCGGCCCGGACGGCGACACCAGCATCACGGTGTCGCCCGGGCGCAGGGCGGGGGGACGCAGGGCCTGGGTCACGACGG
>DASVCA010000195.1:0-10190 GCA_036381835.1 Micromonosporaceae bacterium | reverse complement strand
TCGGACCAGAAGCCTGCGCGGACGGACTGCCGCACCCACGGGTTCGGTATCGGCTGGCCGCGGCCGGGGATGCGTTTGCCGTCGCGGTACTTGCGGTACCGGGTGCGGCCGAACACCGGATGCCGCAGGTTGCCTTCGTCGAGCGCCTTGATAGCGCGCCGCTCGGACTTCCCTGTGGCGATCGTGGTCATCGTGACCACGAACCCGGACGACCCGGCGCGTTGGGTTATCCGATTCCGCAGGAACCGTGCCAGCACCGGCCCGTACCCGGACGGCATGTAGGAGCGGGCGTTGTCGACTATGGCGTCCTCGAGCGGTTTGGCCGCACGGACTACGCTGGCGCGGAGTTCCTTCATCAGGGCCTTGTCCGCGGTGCGTAGCCGTGCGGCCAGCGTCGAAAGGTCCGCCTGCCCTTTCGCGCCCAGGTCAGTCACGTCAGTTCTTAGAGATCTTCGACGCGGCTTCCCACGAGCCGGAGAACGTTCCGGCGCCGTCCACACCCGCCGAGTAGGAGGCGTCGAGGTTGATGGTGCCGAAGAAGTACTTCGACGGCTGCGAGGTGAAGGACGGGTACAGGTAGAACTTGCGGGCCTGCCCGTCCACGGCCGCGTCGTACGCCTGGTAGGTGGTGTCGTCCATCCACCCGGTGAACGTGCCGGTCGCCGCCGGCAGCCCGGCCACCGTGGTCTTGTTCTCGTCCCCGAACGCGGTGACGTCGAACTTGTCCGTCGCGAGGTTCAGTTCCCACGAGGCGATGAAGTTGAGGTACTCGGCGTCGCCGGCGCCGCTCGTGGACAGGTAGATGCGGCCGTTGCGACCAGCGAACCTGCTTCCCATTGGGCCTTTCCTTTCTCAGGTTTCCAGCAGCCGCAACAGCTGCTTGGCATGGTTGGTGAACGTGCGGTTCTGCACCGCGACCCGGGCCGCCTCGGCAGCGTCGCGGCGCAGCCGGTCGTGTGCCAGCCACCACCGCAGCAACTCCGACGCCTCCGCAGGTGAGGAGAAGCGCGGCAGCATCGGCAACAGTTCGTCCCCCTCAGGGCGGGAGTCGCGGAGGAAGAACGCCCCGCAGGCTGCCATCTCCACCTCGCGGGGTCCCATCGCCCACCCCTGCGACAGTTCCGGCTTACGGGACTCCCGCCGGTACAGGTTGATGCCCACCCGGGCGGACCGGTACAGGTCGACGGTCTCCTCGTTGTCGAGGCACTTGTCGATGTCGTGGCCCAGGTATTTGCGCAGCGGGGAGTCTTCGGCGAGCAGTTGCCAGTTGCCGCCCAGCAGCACATCCAACCCGTCCAGGTCCATCGACTCGAAGAAGTCCACGCGGGACTGGTAGCCGGTGCCGACGAACCCGAGATCGCACACCAGTTCCGGTTTCGCCGGCCCTGGACAGTGCAGGGTGGGCCGGTAGGCGTGCGGCATGTACACCGCCCGGGACACCTGCTTGAACTGGTCGATGTTGGTGGGGTCGTTGAGCAGGTTCAGGTCGGCGTGCTCGGCGACCTGTAGTTGCCGGTCGTCTTCGTAGGGGGATTCGGTGTGCAGCACCACCACGCGGGTGCCGTACGCCTTACGGGCCAGGTCCATCAGGGCGAGCGGGACGAAGAACCCGGACACGACCAGCAGCACATCCGGCCGCACCTTGTACAGGGAGGCGCACAGGCCGTTGATGGCCATTTCGGTTACCTGGTCGTCTGACAGGTGCCGCCGTTCTCCCTCGTATTCGAACTCGGCCGACGAGTAGAACGCCAACCGGCGGTCGAGGTTGAACTCGACCGCCGTGTGCCCCAGGTCCTTCAGCGCCTCGACCCAGCCGACGTACACGTCCTGGACACTGAACGCGGGTCCGGGCTGCGCCACCAGGAACCTCATATCGCGGCCACTCCTATGACGAGTTCGGCGCTGACCGGGTAGATGACACCGCCGTATTCGGTCGACCCGTACCCGCGTACCGCGGCGACGGTGGCGAACTCCCCACCGCCGCCCAGGTCCAAGCTGGGGTCTTCGACCGCGGCCACGACGGACTTGTCCGATGTGGTGTCCAGGTAGGTGTCCAGCACCTTCTGCGCCGCCGCGGTCAGCTGTGTGGCGACGAGCAGCTTGATGTTGAAGTTCAGCATGTAGCCGCCGGGGCCCTGCGTGTCCCGGATGATGAACGTCCCCGGGTCCGGCACCACCACGGCGACAGGTTTGCCCGGCGCCGGCATGACCTGCGCCGGTGCGAGCCCGTCCGAGGCGACGGACACGACGGTGGCGATCCTGGCGGCCAGTCCTTGACGGATGGTGGTGACGTTCATGCCAGCAGCACCGGCCACCGCTGGTAGGGGGCGAGCATGCCGCGGGCGATCGGGTTGTCCCGCACCCGGACGGCGCCGAACTGGTCGAACCCGGCGACGCCGAACGGCGCCTCCGCGGTCAGCTTGGCCGCCATCGCCGCCAGCATCAGGCATGCCTGCCGCACCGGGTCCGGTACGGTGGGCCACCCCCAGCGTGCCGTGACCTGAACCGATGCACGCCGGCAGGGGAAGCGGCGGGTTCGGGCGCGGATCGCCGTGTACGGCTTGCCGTAGGCGGCGGCGTTGAGCGGTTCGAGCTGGTAGTCCGACGTGGACCAGACGGTGCTGTACGTGTCGTCCCCACCGTCGTCTGTGGCGACGACAAGGTCCGCGGCGGTCCAAAACGGATCCACGTAGACCAGGCACGGATCCCGCGGCTCGAACACGCGGGCCGTCGCCGCCGTCGCCGGGCGGAACGCGCCCGGCGGGACGCCGCACGTGTCGTCAATGTCGCGGGACACCGACGCCAGGGCGGCGGCCAGCTGGTCATCCGACCCGCCGTCGCTGATGCCCATCTCGCGGCGCAGGTCCGGCACGGACGCATACAGGCCCGGTGCCGGGTCCTGCGCCCACACGTCCCCGTACTGGACGTCCTGGACGGTGCCGGTGACGGTCCACACCCACCGCCACAGGCCGGCCTTGTCCAGGTCGATCGTGTACTCGTACACGCCGGTCGTGTCCGAGCTGGGGGTGGGGGTGGTTTCGTTGTCGTCGGGGTCGATGACCTTCAGCGCGACGGTGGCGGAGACGAGGTCGCCGGTGTCCGGGTCACGCACCTCGAGGCGGATGGGGTGGCCGTCGCCGACGTCGCGGGTCATCCGTGCCTCCCGGTGGTTGAGGTGGTGTGGTAGCCGGTGCGGGTTGAGGTGGTGTGCCAGCCGACCGGTGTGGACGTGACGGTGGCTGGTGCGGCGCCGAGGGGTTGGACTTCGGCGAACGACCCGGTCAACGCCGGCAGCGTCCCCGTCAAGGTGGCGGTGGCGGACTCCGTGGCGGACAGGCTGCCGGTCAGTGCGGGCAGGGTGCCGGCCAACTGGGCGCCAGCGGACGCGTCCACGGCCACGGCACCGATGAGCGTCGGCAAGGTCCCCGCCACCGCGGCGTCGGTGGATGCCGCCCCCTCTGCCTGGCCGGTGAGGGCGGGCAGGGTCGCGGCGAGTACACCTTCGGCGGCGCCGGCGCCCGCGGCGCGGATGGCAACCGTGATGGCGGCCCACGGCACCGACGTCGCCGCGGTGATGGTGCGCGTACCGGTCGCCCCGGATGCGGACAGCTGCTCGACGCCGCCGGTGTAGGAGATCCCGCCGGCGCGGCCGTCGTACAGCTCGGTGTACGGGGAGGCGGGTGGGGTGTAGGAGGCGGTGGACGCGCCGCCGCCGGAGTTGTTGTGCACCACCAGCAGCGCGTCTTCGCTGTCCGGGGTGACGGATGGGGCGGGTTGGCTGGTCTGGGCGGACGCCGACGCCGCGCCGGCCGCGTCGTCCACCGGGTCGTCCAAGTTGGCGCCGGACAGGACGTAGACGACGAGCACCTTGTCTTCGTCGCCGGACCCGGTTTCGGTGACGGAGACGGTCAGGTCCTCGGTGCTGCTGACCTGGTAGGTGTAGGCCTTGACGTGGGCGGAGTTGCTGCCGGCGTCGGCGGTGGTGACCGCGGTGACGCCGGTCGTTGTCCCACCCACCGTCGGGGTGGGCATGTTCGCCAGGCCGTAGAAGTCGTTGCCGTGGAAGATCAGCAGCAGGTCGCCGGCCTGGGGCTGCCGGTCTCCGTCCACGGTGGCGGAGATGGGGTTGCCGGTGCCCACGGTGATGGCCGGCGTGCCGCCGCGGACCGTCACCGCCATGGGGTCAGGCCGAGCCGGCCGGCATCGTGATGGTGCCGGAGGTGATTGACAGGTTCAGCCCCTCGGAAATCATGGTGGTGTTCAGCTTCAGGTCGCCGTCGCCGTCGTCGTCGGACACCTCGCCGTCGATCACCCCAGCGCCGCCGGCCGCGGTGCCGCCGGTGACGATGCGGAACCAGGTGGCGGTGCCGGCGGCGAGCCCGGTCGCGGTCAGCGCCGGCGTGGTGTCCAGTGTGGCTACGCCGTTGGACGCCGACCCGAACGCCGGGTTGGCGCACTCGAACTCGGCCAGTAGCGTCTCGGCGGTGGTGGTGCCGGGGCCGGCGGGGCGACTGCCGCCGTAGACGCGGATCAGCGCCGGCGGGGTACCGCCGTCGACGAGGTCCACGACCGCGTCCGCGGCGGCGGACCGGGCAACGGCGGACAGCGTCAGGCTCATCCCCACTTCTCCTTGAATCGTTGTACCCCGTCGGCCCAGCCGTCCAGCTGGGCGACGTTGGTCGGGTGGCCCACGTTGTTGTGCCGCAGCAGCGTGTGCCCACCGGTCAGGCACCAGTTGTGTCGGCCGGCGGCCAACTGCTGCTGGCACTGGTCGTGGTCGTACAGGTGCCAGCCCCGGTAGTCCTCGTCCCACTCGACGTGGTGTGGGGTGGCCAGCAGCAGCCCGTCCAGGTAGGCGCACGGCCCGCCCGGGCCGAAGTCGAGCCGGCCGATGCGGGCGTCCACAACCGACCCCAGCGGGGACAGGTCATCCCACCACGGCACGACCGCAGTGGTGGAGCCGACCACACCCACCATGCCCACACCGGGCCGGCCGCACGCCCGAAGTAGTTCGGCCCGCAACCTGACCGGGTCCAGCACCTGCACGTCGTGGTGCACGTACACCAGCACCGGCTGGGTGGCCTGCGCGGTGCCCCGGTTGTACGCGGCGGCGATGGACGGGGCGTCCTCGACGACGATGAGTTCCTCGCCGGCCAAGTCGCCGAGGGTGGCGAGCAGGTTGGTGGACAGGATGGTCCGGTCGTGGGTGGCGACGATCCACGAGATCATGGCCGGCCCGCCCACACCTTCCGCCAGCCGCCCCAGTCGACCTGCATTTGCGCGTGGTTCCACTCCGGCCCGGCCACCGGAAGTCCGGCTGCGGTGTACGCGTACGCCCACGCCCGTTCGGTGCCTTGCGCCTCGATGCGGTCCGTGGGTATCGCCGGCAGCAGTCCCCGCTCGGCGAGAAGGTTCAGGGAGGCCCGGTCGGTGTAGAAGATCGGCCCCATGATCCCGTGTGACGTTTCGACGCCCGGATATTGGGCGCGTACCCACTGTTCCTGCCGGGGTCCGTCCCACTGCATCGGGAACCGGCCCCACGCAACCGCACCGGACCCTGGCCACTGTTGCTCGAACCAGCCGACCGGGTCCGCTGTCAGGCAGGTCATGGAGTCCTGGATGAACAGGTACCGGTCCGCCGGATACTGCCCGACCGCCCACAGGTAGGCGCCGGTCGGGTGCCGGCCGGGAACGGGCCCGGACTCGCCCGTTTCCACCACCATGACCCGGTGCCCGTCGAGGGACTGGAGGCACTGCTCCACGTACTGGGTCCCGTGTGCGGCGACGACGATCAGCGTTTCCACCCTCGCCGCCTCACACATCGGTTGCAGACGTGCAGCTCCTTCTTGAACCCGCCGGCGTCGAGCCAAATGTGCCAGGGGAACCACATCCGGCCGCCGCAGGCGGCGCAGCGGGACAGTCTCCTCCGTGGCGGTGAGGCGGACGCCTGCGGTTCCCACGACGCGGCGAGCGCGGCCAGCTGGTCCTGGGGGATCAGCATGTTGGTGGCTCCCCGACCCGCAGCTTCTCCCGCCACCCATCGCCGCGATGTACCTCCAGCGGCAGGACCTCGTGGCCGCGCATCCGAATGACCAGGTTGTCGCCGGGCGTGTACCGGCCGGCGAGGATGTCCGCCACCAACTGCCCGATGACGGTCGGCTTCAGCCGGGTCTTCGGGTCCTCGCCGGGGTAATCGCGTTCCCGCATGGCCGTGTCCACCCGGCCAGGGGAGATGGCGTAGGCGTTGTACCCCTCCATCGCCAACGACTGCACCAGCGAGATGAGTCCCGCCTTGGATGCGGAGTAGCCGGAGTGGTTGGGCTTCCCGTACAGCCCGGCGACGGAGGAGACGAACACCATGGTCTTCGCCTTGCCGGCGACCGCCCTGGCCACATGGTAGGGGCCGAGCAGATTCACCATGAGTTCCTTGTGCCACCTGCCGGGGTTGGACCCGGCCACCGGGGAGGGTCGGGAGACGCCGGCCGTGACAACCACATGTTCCGGCGACGTCCGCTCGACGGCCTCGACCACGGTGTGCCATTGGGTCAGGTCGCAGTCCTCCGCGGTGAGCACCGTTCCGCCGACGATGGGAACAATGCCTTTCTCGGCGATCTCTCCCCCGCCGAAGATGATCAGCCGGCTCACCGCGTCCGCCCCGTCGCGTAACGCTCCAGTTCCTCCGGGGTGCCGAGGATCGTCACGTCCAGGGGGAAGGTGCGCAGCCGCGCCCCCCGCGCAACCATCTCGGCGAGGACGGTGGACACGTAGAACTCGCCCAGCACCCGCTCATCGCGGTCGATGACCGCCCTGGCCGCGTCGGCGAACATGGTGCCGTCCTTGAACACGTAAACCCCGGCGACGGCCTGGTCCGAGATGACCTGCTTCTCGGCGATCTTCTCCACGAACCCGTCCGCGTCGACCTGGACGTACGAGTGATGGGGGCGGTCGGATGTGAAGGTGGCGATCCAGCCGTCGGCGGGGTCCGTCAGGATCCACGGCCCGGACACCAGCTGGTCGCAGTTCGCGACGATCAGCGGCTGGTCATCGATACCCGCGGCGAGGATCGTCTCCGCCGCGCCCCTGGTCGGTTGGGCCAACTGCAGAACGTCGACATCGTCCAGCGTCGGCGGTGGTGAGGTGACCACCACTGTGACCCGGTGCGGTATCGCCAGCTGAGCCCGGATGTTCTCCACGACGCGCCGCAGCATCGGCACACCGTCCACAAGGACGTGTGTCTTCGGTGGGTAGCCGGCCTCGATGAACCGGCGACCTTCGCCTGCGGCGGGAATCACGACGTGCGTCATCTCGTGGCCGCCTCTTGCTCGGCGCGGCGCTGCTCGAACACTTCACGGTCTCGCTTCGCGTGGGAGCGGCCGAGCCGGTACACGCCGTCGTCCGGGGCGGTGCCGAAGATGGGGTGCAGGTGCTCCACCTTCGACCCGAGCGCCATCGCCCACACGTCGCGCTGCTTGGCGCAGGTAACGATCTCGTCGTCGACGAACCAGTGCCGGTAGCCCTCGTGCGCCATCGTGCCGGGGCCGTCCCACGACGCTCCCTGCTCGTCCACGTAGGAGCGGCGGATGAGCAGGTGCGGGGAGTGTTCCCCGGCGACGGTGCGCGGGTTGGCTAGGTCGTTGGTGCCGATGACGTGGTACCGGTCGGCGGCGATGGCCTGGGCGTGGTCCAACCAGCCGGAGTGGAACCGGACGTCGTCGCCTACGACGAACAGCCACGGCTCCTGTGTGTTGGCGTAGCCGACGTTGAGCTTCTCGGCGAAGGATCCCGGCCGGCCGGGACGCTCCTGGTCGTACAGCACGGTGGCGCCGGCCTGGTCCCATGCCTTAGCCGTGTCCTGGTCGTCGACGTCGCACACGGCGTAGACGTGGGCGAGACCGGTCGACGCCCGCAGCGAACGCATGAACGGGTCTGCGTTGTGCGGCCGGCGGGTCACCGGGACGATGACCGCCACCTCGTCGGTCGCCGGCGGTGGAACGGCGAAGTCCCAGAAGTCGGCCTCCGCCACCCAATGCTGCTTCAGATGCGACGTGCGTACACCAGTGTGGACGTGGATGGGGATGTCCAGCGCGCCGGCGCGCAGACAGAACGACAGGTCCTCACCCAGCGCCCGTTTGCGGCCGTCCTGTTGGACGAACACCCGGTCGTACCAGACCGGCCCCTGATCGGCTTCGATCCGTTCGAACACGGACCGGTGGATGAGGATGAACGCCGACCCTGTGCCGGCGCACCGCACTACCGTGTTGACCGGGTAGGTGGCCCGGCCGAGGAACCCCGGCTCGCCGTTGTCGCGGGTCACCCAGTCGTAGATCGTTGGTGCGGGAGTGGTGAAGAATCCACCCAGCCCGTCCGGGGCGTGCTCCCGTTGGGAGAAGCACAGCGCGCCGACGATGGGCCGCTCCACGGGATCGGCTACTTCCAGTAGGCGGTGTACCGCGTTGGGGCCGAACCCCATGTCCGTGTCCGTCCACAGCAGCCAGTCAGCGGACTTGGCGTCCAGGAACTCGGCGACGGCCTTGTTGCGTGCCCCGGGAAGGCCGTCTGTGCCGTACCGCATGGCCATCCACCCACCGGTGAGCACCGGCTCGGGGAGGGTCACGTCGTAGCCGATCATGTCGACCATCGACCGGTGCCAGGAGTGGGCGACCTCGTTGGGGTGGACGTAGGCGACGGTGACGCTCACGCCTGCGTCCGCCGAGTCCGCCGCGGCGTCTCCCGCACCTCGCCCGGTGCTGCAGTGGCCTGCTCGACAACGGGCGGTCCGACGAACACGGCCGGCCGGTGCTCCGGCGGCGGCAGCGACGACGCGATACCAACGGCCGGGTCGTCGGAGAAGTACTGGGGGAACGCCTTGACGATCGGGTCCTCAGAGTCCCAGTGGGAGCCGGGTGGGATGGGCACCCACACACCCCACGGGGCTGCGACACGCACATCCCAGCGGGTCACGTTGGCGTAGACGATGGACATTACTGGTCCCTCCAGGCGGGTGGTTGGGTGGTTGGGGTCGTCCCCGCCGGCCGACCACCCTGACGGCCGGCGGGGACGGTTCGGGGAGAGACGGATCAGGTCTGGTTGAGCAGCCGGAACCCGAGGTCGTTCACCGAGTTGCCGCCGATGCGGGCGTACGCGAACCAGCCCCGCTGCCCGGTCGGCCGGCCGGTGCTGGTGTCGAACACGTGCTGGACAAGCTCGACGGACATACCGCCCCGGCGGGCGATCAGGTAGTTCGACCAGTCACCGACCACCAGCACGTTCTGGTGGGCGGTGGTGGCGGTGAAGTCGGAGAAGTACGCCGACTCGTACACCTGCTTGCCGAACAGGACGTCCGCCCACTCCGCCGGCAGGCTCTCGGTGAACGCGTGGAACACGTTCGCCGAACCGAACCGTCGGATGGAGTTGTTGACGCCGACGTTCATCATCCACGCGGCCCGGCGGCGGTACTTCTGCGGCAGCGCCTTCCACACGGCGTAGAGGTCGACCTCGCCGAACTGGCCGGCGGTGGTCAGCAGCACCTCCACGTTGGTGTTGGCGTCCAGCGCGGTGATGATGCCCCTCGGCTCACCATTTCCGGAGCCGACAGAGAACTTCTGCACGAGCAGCTCGTCGTAGCCGGCGGCGAGCAGCCGCGACATCTCGTCGGCGAAGCCGGGGTAGTCCTGCCCCACCTCGATGCTGTACGGGATGTACCCGCGTGCCATGTGGACAGTCACGGACGGCTGGGCCAGACTCGGCGAGTCGTCCGAGACGGCCGTCCCCTCAGCGTCGAACGACCACGTGACACCCGCCGAGGAGACGCCCTTCCACGCGTTGGTGTTGACGTCCACCGTCCGGCACAGCGTCAGGAACGGGTTCCCCGACTCCTGCGCGGTGAGGATGATGGACGGGTCGATCAGCACCGGGATACCGAACCCGCCGGCCGAGGTAGACCCCTCGGACATGGCCCGGTACTCCTCCCACGCCTGCACGGCGCGGGTTTCCTCCGGCGTGAGCACCGGCCGCGGGTTGGAGACCAGCTTCATGAACGCGCTGCGGTAGTCGTCGTTCTCGGTGACGAGGATCCGGCGGGCGATGTCGGTGGAAACGCGGATCTGCCGGTCCACCTCGTCCTTCTCGTGCGACTTCAGGTGACCGGCAGCGCTACGGTCGTCCAGGGTCCGCAGCGCCCGGTCCTTGGC
>DASVCA010000194.1:0-2114 GCA_036381835.1 Micromonosporaceae bacterium | reverse complement strand
CGAGGTGCTCGCCGGACGCCCCGGCGCGTGGGACGCACGCGGCGCCCGGCTCACCACGGTGATCTCCACCGACCCGCTGGTCGTGCTGTACGACGGACGTCCCGACGCCGACTCGAACTGGCACGAGACGACCGGCGTGGCCCGCTGGGACGGCGACCGGCTGGTCCCCGACGACCGGCCGCCGGTGCGGTCACCGCACTCGGACGGCGCCTTCCGCTACGCCACCGCGGTGCCGCTGCCCGACGGTCGCACCCGGTTCTACGTGGAGGCCGCCCGGCCTGACGGGGCCCACGACCTGGTCACCTGCGTGCGCTGACCGGCCCGGCTGCCACTACGGTCGTCTCAGTGTCAGGGTGATGCCGCCGCTAGTTCGCGACTGGTTGGATCCTGATCACCCGGTGTCTGGCTCATACGGTCGGTGCCGCCTTCGGGTTGGCGTCCATGCGTTTTGCCGACACCGGGTGTGACGGACCGGCCGGCGTGACTTGATAGGAGCGTGGCTACCGCCCCCACTGAGATGTGTCCGCCGACCGGTCCAACCATCCAGTCACTTGATCAAGGTGAAGGAGGCAGCCTCCATGGTTGTTGTTGGATCCGATGTGCACAAGCGGACACACACGTTCGTCGCGGTCGACGAGGCCGGCCGCAAGCTCGGCGAGCTCACCGTCAAGGCGGTCGCGAAGGGACACGACAAGGCGATCTGCTGGGCCAGGGAGCGGTTTGGCGCAGACCTGTTGTGGGCGATCGAGGACTGCCGTCACCTCTCCGCACGCCTCGAGCTCGATCTCCTCGACGCCGGCGAGCGGGTGGTGCGCGTGCCGCCGAAGATGATGGCCGAGCAGCGCCGCACCGCCCGCACACGTGGGAAGTCCGATCCCATCGACGCACTCGCGGTCGCCCGCGCTGCGCAGCGGGAACCGGACCTCCCGGTGGCCACGCACGACGAGGCGTCACGGGAGCTGAAGCTGCTGGTCGACCGGCGCGAGGACCTCGTCGGTGAGCGGACCCGGATGATGAACCGGCTGCGCTGGCACCTGCACCGCATCGCGCCCGGCGATCCGGCCGCGGACCCGGCACCCAAGGCACTCGCTATCGCCAAGACCCGTCGCCGTCTGGCTGAGTGGCTGACCGACAAGGACGGCATCGACGCCCGGCTCGCGCGGGACATCCTGGCCGACATCGACCGGATCAGCCCGGCCATCAACGACCTCGAGCGGGAGATCGCCGGCCTGGTGCGTGCGCAGGCGCCGAAACTGCTCGAGCTCCCGGGCTGTGCGGAGCTGACCGCAGCCAAGATCGTTGGTGAGACCGCCGGCATCGATCGTTTTGCCAGCGACGCGAAGTTCGCCATGCACGCCGGCGTCGCCCCTATCCCTGTCTGGTCGGGACGCACCAAGGGCAGGGTCCGCGTGAACAAGTCCGGCAACCGGCAGCTCAACGCCGCTCTGCATCGCATCGCGGTCACACAGATCAGACTCGGCGGCCTCGGCAAGGCCTACTACGACAAGCGCATCGCCGCCGGAGACACCTCCACCGAAGCCATCCGAGCACTCAAACGACGACTCGCCCGAGTCGTCTTCAACACCCTGCAGAACAACCCGTCGACCCGCTCCGCGACTCAGCTCCCGGCAGCGGCTTGACATAGGAGAAACCCATGGCGGACCTCAACATCCCGGCCGCACCCGTCCTCGACGGCGCGACGCACCTGCACTCCGGCAAGGTGCGCGACCTCTACGTCCTCGACACCGGACCGCACGCCGGCTGCCTGCTGATGGTCGCCAGCGACCGGATCTCCGCCTACGACCACGTCCTGGACAGCACGATCCCGGACAAGGGCGCAGTGCTCACCCGGATGTCGCTGTGGTGGTTCGACCAGCTCGCCGACCTGGTCCCGAACCACGTCGTCTCCACCGACGTGCCGGAGCAGGTGAGGGGTCGAGCGGTGATCTGCGAGCGGCTGGACATGTTCCCGGTCGAGTGCGTCGCCCGCGGCTACCTCACCGGCTCCGGACTCTTGGACTACCGGCGCACCGGTGAGGTCTGCGGCGTCGCGCTCCCGCCCGGGCTCGAGGACGGCAGTCGGCTCCCCGAGCCGATCTTCACGCCCGCGACCA
>DASVCA010000193.1:0-2363 GCA_036381835.1 Micromonosporaceae bacterium | reverse complement strand
CCGACTCGCACGGAACCCCCGCTCGGAGCGTCCAGGCCGGCGATGAGCCGGGCCAGCGTCGTCTTGCCGGCGCCGTTGAGACCGACGATGGCGAGCGACTGACCAGCGGGAATGGCGAGGTTGACGCCGTGCAGCACCTCGCCTGCGGCGCCGCCGTAACGGAAGCGCAGATCCTCGCAGGAGATGGTCGCGACCGGTGCCGGCCAGGGGTCCTTGCCCGGCCCGGTATCCCAGGTAGTAGAAGACCGAGGCGACCGTGACGCCGGTGACCGCGACCACCACGACGACGAACAAGCGGTGCTCGCGCCGCCTGCGCCAGACCTCCATCATGTTCGGGCGCCACTCCGACTGGTAAGCATCACGGAAGAAGGCGGCGAGGCCGAAGATGCGCACTTCCCGGGCCGCGCCCGGCGTGGTCGGCACGTCCCGCAAATACGACGTACGGCGGAGCTTGTCCGTCTGATTCACGGTCTCGATGACGGCTATCCGGTAGTTCCGGACCAGCCGGGAGTGGATCACGGCGAAGACGGCGAAGACGATCAGCCCCAGTCCCCAGGTGACCCGGGTGAGCAGTGCCGCGGAGCCGATGCTGGTCACCCACATCGAGGCCTTGGTGGAGAAGCCGAAGACCGCTTCCCCGGGGGCCATGTCGATGATTCCGTCGCCCCGTGCCCGCCCGAGCCGCCGCGGTGCCCAGGCCTTGGCCGATCGCTGAGGTGAGCCCGTCCACCAGTTCGCCGATCGCGATGGTGATGCCGGCCGGGGCCGCACCGGCGAAGACGGCCGTGACCGCGGTCAGGGAGGTCACGGCCGGCGCCTCCGCGAAGGAGTATCCGATGAGGGCGGGTATCACCCACCGCTTCGCCGGGGGCGGCAGCCGGCTCGTATCCGCGGTCACGCCTTCTCCTCGTCGTCGAGGTTGCGGGCGTTCATGCCCGGGACCTGGGCGGGTGACATTTTTCGCTGTCGGCTTCGCCTCGCCCTGCCCGAAGACAAGGGCGGCGGGCCCAAGCGTTCACCTGCCCGAGCGAGCAGTCCTTAGCCCGCTGTCTTGGTTTTGATCAGCGGCGCGTCCCGTGAGAGTTCCCGGAACCCGAGGCCGTAATACAGCCCGCGCGCCTCGGGATGCCCGGACGCACCTAGGCAGACGACCGTCGCGTGAGTGGCCCCTGCCGCCCGCGCCAACTGCATCCCGTGCAGCATCATCGCCCTTGCCAGCCCGAGCCGCCGGTAGCCGGGATGCGTTCCGACCGGCTCGAACTCGACGGTCTTGTTCACCTCGTCGAGCCACATGATCGTCGAGGACGCCATCGTCCCGTCCGGCGCCTCCACCAGGACGTGCAGGTCGCCGCGGTAGGCCGCCGTCTGCCGGACGTCCTCGTAGCTCTGGGCCGTGTACGGCGAGGGAGCCCAGGCGTCCACATGGGCCCGGACCGCGGCCTCCGGACCGGCCTCGCCGGCGGTGCGGAACCGGAATCCGGCAGGCAGCGCCGGCTGCTCCGCATCGGTGAGGTCCCGCTCGTTGAGCTGGGTCCAGCCGCCGTCGTCGCCGAGCGCGCCGGTGTCGGTCTCATAGCCGTGCGCCGCCCACCGCCGCAGGGCGAACTCCTCGGCAGACGTCGGCAGTACCGTGCGCTCCAGGCCGGCCGCCACACCGTCGTACCACTCGATCACTTCGTCGGCCAGTTCGGTGTGGCCGGGATGGACCTGGTAGCTCAAAGACGCGCCGGTGACGTCCGTGACCGATCCGTCATTGCGCCTCACCTGGTGCGGAAGAAAGGCCCAGCCCCACGCCACCAGTTCGCCACCGCAGAACCACAGCCGGCGCGGCCAGGTCGCCCCGTAGCGGGCGCGCCCCTTGCCCCAGACCCAGGCCAGCTCCCCGTACGAAGCGTCGGCGCTGATCAGGTCCGGCCGGATTGCGGTGACGCGCTGTGCCAGACCCTGCATGAGCGGTATGTCCGCAGCGGTCAACAGCTCAAGGTCTGCCATGGTGCGCCACTGTGCCAGAGCTGCGCAAGCCGTCCAACCGTTTTCCGGGGCCACCGATCGCAGCAGCCAGCAGGGCATCACACCAAGCGCGCCGTCATCAGCCGATGCGCGTCACGAACGACTGGCAAACGCCGGGACGGTCACCCGGGTCCGCGCCGTCCACCCGGACGGACCGTGGGAGCGAAACATCCAGAATTGGACGTATCACTGCATACTGTCGGGTATGGTACGGCGTGTCTAGTCAGCGGCGCCTGGACGTCACTCGCATCGTCGTTCTGGAGAACCGGGAAGAGGAGAATCGCTGAGATGAGCGGCACCGCCGACTACAGCTACCGTCCGCCGGGCAACTATGGTGGCAAGCCCCCCACGCA
>DASVCA010000192.1:0-6047 GCA_036381835.1 Micromonosporaceae bacterium | reverse complement strand
GGTCGCTGCTGCTTCGCTTCCCGTACTCGTCGCGTCCCGACGCGTACGACAATTCGGACTGGCCGTTGCTGCGCGAGGCCGGCGAGTTGGGCTATCTGACGGTGGTCAACGACACCGACAGCAAGGACTGGGCCAGACCGGGCATCGATGCGATCGTGGCCAACGCCACCCCACCCGGCTACGCCGGTGCGATCAGCCTTTGGCACGACGCGGGCGGCGACCGGTCCCAGACCCTGCTTGCGTTGGACCGGTTCATCTACGACATGAAAGTGCGCGGATACCGGTTCACCACCGTCAGCGAGGGGCTGAATCTGGCATTGGCCGAGTTGGGCAGCACGCACCGGGTGACCGGGCACGAGCCCGTGAGCGCCTCGGACCGTTGGCGCGGTACCGTGCTGGTCTGGGCCATCCGGATCGCCGACGGCCTGCTCAACGTCTTCCTGGGGCTGTTCGTCCTGGTCGGTGTGTTGACCCTCGGGCGGACCGTGCTGCTGTTCGTGTTCGCCGGACGGCATGTGCGGCGGCGCCGTCGGGGGAACTGGTCGTGGGGACCGCCGGTGACCGAGCCGGTGTCGGTGATCGTTCCCGCGTACAACGAACGGGAGGGAATCGCCGCCGCGGTCCGTTCTCTGGCCTCCGGTGACCATCCCGGCGGGATCGAGGTGGTCGTGGTGGACGACGGCTCCACCGACGGCACGGCGGACCTCGCCGAGAGTCTGCGCCTGCCCAACGTGAGGGTGGTGCGCAAGCCGAACGGAGGCAAGGCGAGCGCCTTGAACACCGGCGTGGCACTGGCCCGGCACAACCTGATCGTCATGGTCGATGGCGACACCATCTTCGAACGGGACTCGGTTCGACGCCTCGTGCAGCCCTTCGCCGATCCCCGGGTCGGGGCGGTCGCCGGCAACGTCAAGGTCGGCAACCGCGACGGCCTGGTCACCAAGTGGCAGCACATCGAGTATGTGATCGGCTTCAACCTCGATCGCCGTCTCTACGAGGCGCTCGGGTGCATGCCGACGGTCCCGGGCGCGATCGGCGCGTTCCGTCGAGAAGCGCTCGCCGAAGCCGGTGGTATCTCAGACGACACGCTGGCGGAGGACACCGACATCACCATGGCGTTGCTTCGCAACGGCTGGAAGGTCGTGTACGAGGACAGCGCCCGAGCCTGGACCGAGGCACCGACCACCTTCTCTCAGTTGTGGAAGCAGCGTTACCGGTGGAGTTACGGCACCATGCAGGCGATGTGGAAGCACCGTCGAGCGCTGGTCGACTCCAGGCCGTCCGGTCGCTTCGGTCGCGTGGGTCTGCCCATCCTGACGCTGTTCGGCGTGCTGTTGCCGTTGCTCGCCCCGGTGATCGACCTGCTCGCCCTGTACGGTCTGTTCTTTCTCGACCGGGTCGATACGATGATCGCCTGGCTCGTGATGCTCGCCCTGCAAGCGATCACCGCGGCGGTGGCGTTCCGGATCGATCGGGAGAGCCTGCGACCGCTGTGGGCGTTGCCGTTGCAGCAGTTCGCCTACCGGCAACTGATGTATCTCGTACTGGTCCAGTCGGTGGCCACCGCGCTGACGGGTGGGCGACTCGGGTGGCAGAAGCTGCGCCGCTTCGGCCAGGCCGGGGCGGCCATGGCAGGCGGTCAGCCCTGAGCCGCCGCGGATGAGCGTCGTGCCAGTTCGAGGGCGTACTCCGGCCACCAGTGCCCGATCTTGGGCTCGCCCGGGCGGCAGGCTCCGTCCGACTCACCCGGATATTTGATCCACAGCAGCGCGTCGACCCGATCCAGTCCGGTTCGGTCGGTCGGTTCCGGCCCCAGCGCCCGCCCCGGCGGGTTGCACCAGCTCGGCGCACCCCTGACCGTCTCATCCGGGTACGGCCCGTTGCCGTTGCGGCTGGTGTCGATGACGAAGGAGACGTTGCCGCCGAGCGCGTCGGAGATGCGGTGTCCGTACTCGACGTTGTCCTCGACCCGGAAGAAGTTCGCGACGTTCAGCGAGAACCCGTCCGCCAGTTCGATGCCGGCCCGTTTGAGTCCGTGGGTCAGTTCGTCCAGATCTTTGATCCACTGCGGGTGGCCGGCGTCCAGATACACGCGGGCCGACCCGGTGCTCTTGAGCACGTTGACGGCGTCTCGCAGCAGCGCGTACCGCACGTCGGTCTTCTTGACGCAGCCGGCGACCGCATCGGCCACCGCGTTCGGTTCCACGATCACCGTGACCGGCCGTCCAGCGATGCCGGCGGCGAATTCGCGGATCCAGTGCTGGTAGGCCTGTGCGGTCCGGGCGCCGCCGGTGGTGGACCGGCCGCAGTCCCGCTCCGGAATGTTGTGCGCGACGAGTACCGGCATCTGGCCGGCGATCGCCGCTTTCGTGACGAAGGCGGCGACCTGTTCCCGTACGGTGCTCTGATCGCCGGTCGGCCATTTCGCGGTAGGACGCTCGCTGATTCGTCGCAGGAGCGCGGCGTCCTCGACCCGCCCTTCCGCTTCCCAACGTGCCACCTGCTCGTTGGCCGGGCTCGTCGGATCCACGTAGAAGACCGGTGGCAGCGACGGCATCGAGGTCGGAAGTGCCCGATCCTCGTCACTCAGGGCCGGTGGGGGAGCCGTCGCCCCCGTGCAGCCGGCCAGTGCGGTGATCACGGCGACGCTGAAGAGCACGAACGGCCAGGTGCGCAATGGGGCGATCGACACGATGATCTTCCATTCAGTCGAATCCGGACGACGATAGCGTAAGTAGCCGGTGGGCGAAATCGTCGCCGCCCGGACCGCGGCGTTTCGAAGAACGGGACGGGATGCCCGCGGCCGACGGCGAGGCCGATGATCGTGACACACTGATGCGAGGCGACCGACGACGCCGGCCGGGTGCGTGGACCGCGTACCCGGCAGCCGGGCGGAGGTGGCGTCGCGTGCGGGACGGAGGATTATCGGTGCTGCGCTGGTTGACCGCGGGTGAGTCACACGGGCCCGCCCTGGTCGCGGTCCTCGACGGTGTGCCCGCGGGCGTCGAGGTGACCAGTGGGGAGGTCGCCCGTGAGCTCACTCGGCGGCGGCTCGGCTACGGGCGCGGGGCCCGGATGGCCTTCGAACGGGACGAGGTCGAGATCATCGGCGGTGTCCGGCACGGGGTCACCCTCGGCAGTCCGGTGGCCATCCGGGTCGGGAACTCGGAGTGGCCGAAATGGCGGACCGTGATGGCCGCCGACCCGGTGGATCCAGCCGAGCTGGCGGGTCAGGCACGCAACGCACCGTTGACCCGACCCCGGCCCGGGCACGCCGACCTGGCCGGCATGCAGAAATACGGCCACCGGGATGCGCGTCCGATTCTGGAGCGTGCCAGTGCCCGGGAGACGGCCGCGCGGGTGGCGGTCGGTGCCGTGGCGAAGGCGCTGCTGCGGCAGGCAGCGGGCATCGAGATCGTCTCGCACGTGGTGGCCCTGGGATCGGTAGCGGCCGACCCGGCCCGCCGGCCACGGCCGGAGGACGCGCAGCGCGTGGACGCCGACCCGTTGCGCTGCCTGGATCCGGAGGCCAGCGCCCGGATGGTGCAGGAGGTCGACGCGGCGAAGAGGGCCGCGGACACCCTCGGCGGGGTGGTGGAGGTGCTGGCGTACGGGGTGCCCCCGGGGTTGGGCAGCCACGTGCAGTGGGACCGCAAGCTGGACGCTCGACTGGCCGCCGCGCTGATGTCGATCCAGGCGATCAAGGGGGTGGAGATCGGTGACGCGTGGACGCAGGCCCGTTCGCGGGGCTCGTCCGCACACGACGAGATCGTGCCGACCGAGCACGGGGTGCGGCGGTGCAACAACCACGCCGGCGGGCTGGAGGGCGGCATCACGAACGGGGAGCCGCTGCGGCTGCGGGCCGCGATGAAACCGATCTCCTCCTTGAACCGGGCGCTGGCCACGGTGGATGTCGCGACCGGCGAGCCGGCCACGGCGATCAATCAGCGGTCCGATGTCTGCGCGGTGCCGGCCGCCGCCGTCGTCGCGGAGTCGATGGTCGCCCTGGTGCTCGCCGAGGCGGTCACCGAGAAGTTCGGCGGGGACTCGGTCGCCGAACTGCGCCGCAACCTGAACGGTTACCTGGCGGATCTGGTGATCCGCTGATGGCTCCGGTGTGCGTGCTGGTCGGGCCGCCCGGCGCGGGCAAGACCACGGTGGGTAGGGCGCTGGCGGCGGCGCTGGGCGTCGACTTCCGAGACACCGACGCGGAGATCGAGGCGACGGCCGGCAAGCCGATCCCGGACATCTTCATCGAGGACGGCGAGGAGCACTTCCGCGCCTTGGAACGCGCTGCGGTGGCCCGCCTGCTGGGCTCCTTCGACGGGGTGCTCGCCCTGGGCGGTGGTGCGATCCTGGCCGAGGAGAGCCGAGCCGCCCTCGCCGGGCACACCGTGATCCACCTCTCGGTGGAGTTCGCCGACGCGATCAAACGCATCGGACTGGGCGGCGGGCGTCCGCTGCTGGCGTTGAATCCACGGGCCACCTTGAAATACCTGCTCGATCAGCGACGCCCGTGGTACGAGCAGGTCGCCACGATCACCGTGTCCACGGACGGGCGTACCCCCGATGAGGTGGTCGCCGAGATCCTGGCCGCTCTCTCCACCCGCGACTGGCCGTAGCGCTGCTGCGGGCACGGAGGCGGCCGGCGATGGTGGTGGGCACTAGGCTGTGCGTGATGGACCAGGTGACCCGGATTCCGGTCGGTGGCGAGCGCCCCTACGACGTGCTGGTCGGGCGGGATCTGCTCGATCAACTGCCGGCGTTGGTGACGGGCGCGGACCGCGCCGCCGTGCTGTACACGCCTGTGCTGCGAGAACGAGCCGAGGCGGCGGCCGAGGTGCTGCGCTCGGCCGGCGTCGAGCCGATGCCCGTCGAGGTCCCGGACGCGGAGTCCGGCAAGAGCATCGAGGTGGCTGCGCGCTGCTGGGACCGACTGGGGTCCGCCGGATTCACCCGCAGCGACGCGGTGGTGGGTGTCGGCGGCGGGGCGCTCACCGACCTGGCCGGGTTCGTCGCCGCGTGCTGGCTGCGCGGGGTGCGATGGGTCCCGGTCGCCACCTCCCTGCTCGGCATGGTGGACGCGGCCGTGGGCGGCAAGACCGGCGTGAACACCACCGCGGGCAAGAACCTGGTGGGTGCCTTCCACCCGCCGGCGGGCGTGCTGTGCGACCTGACCGGTCTGGACACCCTGCCCTCGGTCGACCTGGTCGCCGGGTTGGCCGAGGTGGTCAAGTGCGGGTTCATCGCCGACCCGGTCATCCTCGACTTGATCGAGAAGGATCCGGTGAGCGCGAGCGACCCGGCCGGGGTCGTCCTGCGTGAGCTCATCGAGCGGGCGATCCGGGTGAAGGCCGATGTCGTCGCCGCAGACCTGCGGGAATCCGGACGGCGGGAGGCGCTCAACTACGGGCACACCCTGGCCCACGCCATCGAACGGGCCGAGGACTATCGCTGGCGGCACGGTCACGCGGTGGCGGTGGGGCTGGTGTTCGCCGCGGCCCTCGGGCGCCTCGCCGGCCGGCTGGACGCGGCGGTGGCCGATCGGCACCGGACGGTGCTGGAGCGCCTCGGCCTGCCCACCGGCTATCCGGCTGGGGCCTTTGCGCAGCTGTCGGCCGCCATGCGGATCGACAAGAAGGCGCGGGGCCGCACGCTGCGGTTCATCGTCCTCGAAGGGCTGGCCCGGCCGACGGTGCTCACCGGCCCGGACGAGGAGTTGCTGCGGGCCGCGTACCGGGAGGTCAGCCGGTGAAGGTGTACGTGCTCAACGGGCCCAATCTGGGCCGCCTCGGGGCCCGGGAGGTGTCGGTCTACGGCACGACGTCGTACGCCGATCTGGTCGCGCTCTGCGAGCGCACCGCACGGGAGTTGGGCCTGGAGGTGGTCGTACGGCAGACCGACGCCGAACACGAGATGCTGGCCTGGCTGCACGCCGCCGCCGACGAGCGGGCCGCCGTGGTGTTGAATCCCGGAGCCTGGTCTCACTACTCGTACGCGGTCCGGGACGCGTGCGCGATGCTGCGCGCGCCGTTGATCGAGGTGCA
>DASVCA010000191.1:0-8240 GCA_036381835.1 Micromonosporaceae bacterium | reverse complement strand
AATGCGGGCGGGGCGACGATGCCTGCACCTAGACCCGTAGGTAGAAGCGCAGGGTGATCCATGCGGTGATCGAGCTGAAGAGGCTTCCGACGCCGATCATGACCGGCAGCATGAGCAACACCCGGCTCCACTCGATCGGGGTGAGCAGGTCGGTGAGGTCCCGCAGCGACCCGTCGAGCAGGAAGATCTTGCCCAGCACCAACGCGCCGAAGCCGAGCAGCGCACCGATCAGCGCCGCGGTCACCGCCTCGAGCACGAACGGAGCCCAGACGAACCAGTTGGAGGCACCGACCAACTTCATGATGGCGACTTCGCGCCGCTTGCTGTAGGCGGCGACCTGGATGGTGTTGGCGACCAGCAGCAGGGCGGCGACCGCCATCACCGAGGCGACGACCAGCGCCATGCTCTGAACGCTGCCGAGAATCTTGAAGATCTTGTCGAAGAGTTGCCGTTGATCGATGATCTCGTCGATGCCCTCGGCGTCCTTGAACCTCTCATGGATCTGCGGGTACTGCTCCGGGTCGTGCAGCTTGACGCGGAAGGAAGGCGGCAAGACTTCGGCTTGCACGGCGCTCACCAGGTCGGGCGCGTCCTGGAACAAGACCTTGAAGCGCTCGTACGCCTCTTCCTTCGACTCGTAGCGGACCTCGCGGACCAGCGGGTCCTCGTTCAGCGCCATCTCCAACCCGGCCTGCTGCTCCAGGGTGATGTCGCTGTCCAGGAAGATCGAGACCTCGATCTCACCGTAATAGAAATCCTTCATCTGGGCGACCTGCAGGTACATGAGACCCGCGGCGCCCAGCATGGTCAGCGAGACGGCCATCGTGATGATCATCGCGATGGTCATCGTCACGTTGCGCCACAGCCCGACCAGCACCTCGGACAGGACGTACTTCAAGCGCATCGAGGGTTCCTTCCGGAGCTCCGCAAGCTTTCGTCGTTTGTGATCGGCGAGGACGGCCTAGCCGTAGACGCCGCGAGCCTGGTCGCGGACGATCCGCCCAGTGTCGATCTCGATGACCCGCCGGCGCATCTGGTTCACGATGTTGGAGTCGTGGGTGACCATCACGACGGTCGTACCGGTGCGGTTGATCCGATCCAGCAGGCGCATGATCTCGATCGAGGTGTCCGGGTCGAGGTTCCCGGTAGGCTCGTCGGCGAGCAGGATCAACGGCCGGTTGACGAACGCTCGGGCGACCGCCACCCGCTGCTGCTCACCACCGGAAAGCTCGTGCGGGTACCGGTGCTCCTTACCGCCGAGACCGACCAGCTCCAGCACCTCCGGCACCACCCGACGGGCCACCGCCTTGCTCTTGCCGATCACCTCGAGCGCGAACGCCACGTTCTCGTAGGCGGTGCGGTTGGGCAGCAACCGGAAGTCCTGGAAGACACAGCCGATCGAGCGCCGAAAGGCCGGGATCTTCCAGGACCGTAGGGAGGTCACGTCTCGGCCGTTGACGATCACCTTGCCCTTGGTCGGCGTGATCTCATGCAGCAGCAGCTTGATGATGGTCGACTTGCCGGAGCCGGATGGACCGATGAAGAAGACGAACTCGCCCTTGTCGATCGCGACCGACACGTCGTCCAGCGATGGTCGGGAAGCCCTGGGGTAGGTCTTCGTCACATGCTCGAGCTGAATCACGGGTGGAGAGTCTACGCCGCGTAACGAAAACGCCAAGTCGGGCATCCCGCTCTCAACGGTCGGCGTCGGTCAGCGCGCCTCACCGTCGAGCTGACGCTGTTTACGCCAGCGAATCGCCGCTTCGATGAAGCCGTCGATCTCGCCGTCGAAGACGGCGTTCGGGTTACCCGTCTCGTACTCGGTCCGCAGGTCTTTCACCATCTGGTACGGGTGCAGGACGTACGAGCGCATCTGGTCGCCCCAGGAGCCGGCCGCGTCCGCCTTGAGGACGTCCAGCTTGGCCTGCTCCTCCTGCCGCCGACGTTCCAGCAGTCGCGCCTGCAGCACCCGCATGGCGGTGGCCTTGTTCTGCAGCTGGGACTTCTCGTTCTGGCAGGTGACCACGATGCCGGTCGGCAGGTGGGTGATCCGCACCGCCGAGTCGGTGGTGTTCACGCTCTGCCCGCCCGGACCGGACGACCGGTAGACGTCGACCCGGATCTCGTTCTCCGGGATCTCGATGTGATCGTCCTGCTCCACCACGGGCAGCACCTCGACACCGGCGAAGCTCGTCTGCCGCCGCCCCTGGTTGTCGAAGGGGCTGATCCGCACCAGCCGGTGCGTCCCGGCCTCCACGCTCAGCGTCCCGTACGCGTAGGGCACCTTGACCGCGAAGGTCGCCGACTTCAGGCCCGCCTCCTCGGCGTACGAGGTCTCGTAGACCTCCGTCGGGTAGCCGTGCCGCTCCGCCCACCGCAGGTACATCCGCAGCAGCATCTCGGCGAAGTCGGCGGCGTCCACGCCGCCCGCTCCGGCCCGGATCGCGACCAGCGCCTCGCGGGAGTCGTACTCCCCGGACAGCAGGGTGCGAACCTCCAGTTCCTCGACGGCCTTGTGCAGGGCGCGCAGCTCGCTCTGTACCTCGGCGAGCACGCTCGAGTCGGCCTCCGCCTCCGCCAGCTCAAGAAGCACCTGGGCGTCGTCCAGGCGACGACGCAGCCCCTCCAGCCTGGCGATCTCGCCGTTGATGTAGGAGAGCCGGGAGGTCACCTGCTGAGCGCGGGCAGGGTCGTCCCACAGGCCCGGCTCGGCGGCCGCCTGCTCCAGCTCCACCTTGTCTCGCCGCAACTTGTCGAGGTCGAGGACGGCTTCGACGTTGCGTAGCGTGGCGTCAAGCTCCTTGAGCTGGTCGGCGTAATCGGCAGCGGTCACAACTGACAAGAATACGGCGTGCCGAGACCGACCGACGACGGGTCACTCGGTGGGCAGGTTCTTCAGCCAGGACAGCGTGGCCCGGTGATAGGCGACGGCGAACTCCAGCGCGGACGCCCCGAATTCGTCGCCTTCCTTCCTTGTCTCCTTGACCTGCTCACGCACCCTGGCGAGCGCCTCGCTGTGCTGTTCGTTGGCGGTGGCGTACAGCGCCCGCAGTTGCTCGGGGTTCTGCAGGCCGCCGAAGGCGACCCGCAGGGCGACCGAGTTGCGCAACGCGTCCCGGCCGGGCGCCTGGGCGAGCCAGCGGCCGAACGCACGCTTGCCGGCGGCGGTGATGGAGTACGGCTGGCTCGCCCGCGGCCCGGGCTTGCCGAGTCGGACGTAGCCGCGCTCGGCGAGCCCGGGTAGCTCGCGGTAGACCTGGCTGCGCGTCATCGACCAGTACGGTCCGAGTCGACGCTCGGCTGCCTGCATCAGCTGGCCGCCGGTCATCGGTCCCTCGTGGAGGAGGCCGAGTATGGCTGCGGCAGTGGCGTTAATCCCGTTTTCTGGCATACGTCCACGCTGCCACTTTGGCGACTGGCCCGTCCGTGATTCGCGCTGATTTACCCCAAAAATGTTCTAAAGTGCACTGTCCGTGACCGACGGTACGGTGACCCACCCGGCGAATTGCCGCTTTTAGGGCCTTTAGTCCGGTTCTGTCGGTGCGGTCGGCGTCATGCCATGTGCGGGTAGGTGTGATCGGTCGGCGGGACGAACGTCTCCTTGATCACCCGCGGCGACACCCACCGCAGCAGGTTGTGCCACGAGCCGGCCTTGTCGTTCGTACCGCTGGCCCGAGACCCGCCGAACGGCTGCTGTCCGACCACGGCACCCGTCGGCTTGTCGTTGAGGTAGAGGTTGCCCGCCGCGTACCGCAACGCCTCGCTCGTCGACTCGATGACCCGCTGGTCGGTGGCGAAGATCGACCCGGTCAACGCGTACGGCGCGGTCCGCTCGGCCAGCGCCACCACGTCCTCGAACCGGTCGTCGTCGAAGACGTAGACGGACAGGATCGGTCCGAAGTACTCGGTCTTGAAGCTCTCGTGCTCCGGGTCTGCCACCTCGACCACAGTCGGCCGGACGAAGTAGCCGACCGAATCGTCGGCGGTGCCGCCCGCCAGGATCGCGCACGCGTCGTCGGCACGCATCATCTCCAGCGCCGTGGTGTGCTTGGCGAACGCCCGCGCGTCGATCACCGCACCGCCGAAGTTGCGGAAATCGGTCACATCGCCGTAGGTGAGGGACTCCGCGGTCGCCACCAGCCGGTCGCGCAGCCCGCCGTGCCAGATCGACCGCGGGACGTACGCGCGGGACGCCGCGGAACACTTCTGGCCCTGGTACTCATAGGCACCGCGGACCAGCGCCGTGTGCAGCGCGTCCACGTCGGCGCTGGCGTGCGCGATGACGAAGTCCTTGCCGCCCGTCTCCCCGACCAGTCGCGGGTAGGAGCGGTAGCGGCTGATGTTCTCCCCGACCGTCCGCCACAAGTACTGGAAGACCTGCGTCGACCCGGTGAAGTGGATGCCGCCCAGGTCCGGGTCCGCGAGCAGCACCTCGGAGACCGCCGGACCGTGCCCGGTGACCATGTTGATCACACCGGGCGGCAGCCCCGCCGCCTCGAACAGGCGCATCGTGAAGTGCGCGGCGAACTGCTGCGTCGGCGCCGGCTTCCAGACCACGGTGTTGCCCATCAACGCCGGAGCCGCCGGCAGGTTCCCGGCGATCGCGGTGAAGTTGAACGGGGTGATCGCATAAACGAAGCCCTCCAACGGCCGATGATCGAACCGGTTCCACACCCCGGGCGACGACAGCGGCTGTTCGGTGAGGAGCTTGCGCGCGAAGTGGACGTTGAAGCGCAGGAAATCGATCAACTCGCAGGCCGCGTCGATCTCCGCCTGGTAGACGGTCTTCGACTGACCGAGCATGGTGGCGGCGTTGAGGGTGTCCCGCCACGGGCCGGCGAGCAGCTCCGCGGCACGCAGGAAGACGGCGGCCCGGTCCTCGAACGACAGCGCCCGCCACATCGGGGCGGCCTTCTTCGCCGCGGCGACCGCCATGGCCGCGTCCGCCTGCGTGGCATCCCGCGTCACCCCCAGCACGTGCCGGTGGTGGTGCGGCTGCACCACCGGAATCTCCGCTCCGGAGGCCATGCGCTGCGCGCCGTCGATGGTCATGGTCAGGTCCAGGCGCTCCGCCGCCAGCTCCTGCAGTCGCCGTTGCAGACTGTCCCGCTCGGGGCTACCCGGCGCGTAGCTGCGGACCGGCTCGTTGCGCGGCTCAGGTACGGAGAACACGGCGTCCATGCAATGCTCCTGGCGATCTCGACGACACGGGCGCTTGCGACCCCTCCGGGCCCGCCGGGGTGTCCGACCGGGTGGACGAGGCCCGATCCATCCTCCCACGCGGACGGGGGACCCGGTAATCCCGCGAATCCCGGCCCGCGGGGCCGGGCGGGCCCGTACCGGCGACGCGCGTACGCTGGACGATCGGCGACCCTCCGCCGGATCGTGTTCGTGCCGCAGCGCGGCCTGGATCGAGAGGTGAAGATGCGGAAGGAGCCCGACACCGCCGCACCCGCCGGCGACGATTCGGTCGAAACCGTCGCGTCAACCGAAACCGACGAACCCACGAGCGGGCCATCCGACCGGCGATCGGCCGGCGGGCCGGTCTGGCTGGCGGCCGCCGCCGTGCTCTGGCTCGCGATGACCCTGTGGTCGGCGCTGACCGCCCTGGACGGACCGGCCGGCGACCCGATGGACATGGTCGAACTGGCGATCGGCCTGCCGGCGGTGGTGCTCGCCGCGCTCGTCGGCGGCGCAGGGACGGCGCTGGCGGCGGTCCGGATGCTCGCGCGCCGGTTCCACCCCGGGCCGGTCGCCCGGTTCACTGTCGCGCTCGGCACCGGCCTGCTCGCCGGGATCGCCGCGAGCGCGACCCTCGTCGTCGTGTCCGGCGGCGGTTCCACCGTCATGTCCCTCGGCGCGGTGGTCGCGGCGGCGGCGACGCTCGGAGGCGCGTCGGCCGGGGTCCGGGCCAGCGCCGTCGTCGCCGCAGCCGTCGCCGCCACGCTGGCGGTCTTCCTGGTCACCGTCGTACGCGACGTGTTCACCAGCGAACTGATGCAAGCGTTCGGGGCGGGCGACAGTCCAGCCTCGCAGTGGACCGCCCAGCAACGGCTGGCCTGGGTGACGGCCGGGGTCAGCGGGGTGGTCGCCGGCCTGGTGGCCTTCGGCTATCTGCGGCGGACCGCCCGGTCCACCGCCCGCGGTCTCGCCTACCTGCTGGCGGGTGGCGGAGCCGGACTGGCACACCTGCTGGCCGACGTCATCACCCGGCTGGGCGGTGCCCGGATCATCGAGGCCGCCGGTTCACTGAGCGCAAGCGATGCGCTGCTACACGACCTCTACGGGGTGGCGCGGCTGAACTCGGCGCTGGTGCTCTTCTTCGTCGGCGCGCTCGCTGCGATGATCGCCTTCGGGCGCACCCTCGGCCCGGCCCCGGGAGCGGACGTCAGCTGAGACCCTCGACCAGGATGTCCAGCTCCGACACGTCGTACCACTCCAACTCGTGGTCCTCGGCGCCGTCCACGACGAACTGCGCATCGGCGTCCCCGGCCAGGGCCTGCTCCACCGCGTCCACCGCGGCGACGATGTCCGGCTCGGCGTCGGCACCGTCGACGTGGATCGCGGCGACATCGGCCAGCCGCACCGGCGTGCCGAGCCGTACCTCGCTGGCACCGAGTTCGCGCCCGGCGCGCCGCACCGCGTCACCGGGCAGGTCTGCGGAGATCACAATCCGTCGCCGAGGCGCGGCCGGCTCCACCCGCAGCAGCCGGAGCGCCGCCTGGGCCGCTCGGACGAAGGCGATGTACTCCAGTTCTTCCTCGTCGCCTTCGGCATACCACTCCCGCAGCTCGGGCGTCACCGCGTGCGCGTCGGGTGCGGCCAACGCACGCTCGCGCCGTAGCCGGTCGAGCATCGGTAGGGTGGCCGGGACGTAGACCCGGACGAGCTGGCGGTTCATCTCTCCCCGTCGTTCCCTTCGGACATCCGTCACCACGCTTCACCCCGGTGCCCGGTCGACAACAGCGATCGATGGCAAACTAGAGCTGTCGAAGCCACCCGGGGAGTCTTCGTGGAGCCAAGGTTCCTGCTGCTGTCCGACGTCGCCGCCGAACTGAACGTGTCGGACTCACAGGTGTACCACATGGTGCGCAGCGGCGAACTGCCCGCGATCAAGATCGGCGGTCGGGGGCAGTGGCGGGTCGAGCGCGCCCGGCTCGAGGAGTACATCCAGCGGAAGTACGCCGAGACAGCGCAGTGGATTCAGGAGAATCCGCTGGTCGAACGGGACGCCGAGTAGGCGTCGGCAGCACGGTCTTTCCATCCCGCACCTGGCCCGGGTTCAGCCTGGGCATTGACGATTGCGTGAGCGCTCAGCTACAAATCGTTTCTATCGAAGGCAAACGCAAGCAAACGCAAGATCAAGAGGTGCTGTATGGCTGGGCTCCGCCACGCATCGTCCCGCCCACCGGTCCGACTGCGCGCTGTGCCTCCCCTCGATCCGCCCTTCGACGATGAGGCAGCCCCACCCTGGACCGGACCCCATCAACTCGCGCTGGATTTCCCGACCGCCAGCCGTCGACCCGGCAACCTCCGGCCGCGAACCGGCACGCGCCCCGGGCAGCGGCGCAGCGCGCCCTCGCTCGATCCGCGACCCGCGCCGCCGCCCGGCACGCCGGTCGGGGCGAGTGTCGAGGCGCGCCAGGCAGCACGCCGATTCCTGCTCGCCTGTCTGGAGATCTTCAACGGCTATCGGACCGCCGCCCAGGTGCGCCCGCTCGCCGGACGAGGCGAACTGCACGAGGTGGTCAAGCAGTTGAACCTCGGTCTGGAGCGGCTGACCGCGCTGCGCCGCCGCACCGGCGATCGGCGCCAACCGGTGCGGCTACGCCGGATACGGATCTGCGAACCGCGCTCTGGGGTGGCTGAGGCGGCAGCCGTACTCGACATCGGCGGGCACGCGCGAGCGTTCGCCTTCCGGGTCGAGCGCCGCCACGGCTCCTGGGTGGCGACCGCGCTGCGGCTGCTCTGAGACCGCCACCGACGGCGTCTACCCTCAGGCGTTTCCGGGTGCCCCGTGGCAGCGCTTGTACTTCTTGCCGGAACCGCACGGGCAGGGCGCGTTACGCGACGGTCCGCCGGTGCCCACCGCCTGCCCCGGCGCGGCCTGCCGACGTCCCGCCGCGGCGGGAGCCGGTCCGCCCAAGCCGAGCGCCGCCGACCTGGGCTGCTCCTGCCGCACCGCCACCGCACCCCGCCCCGCGGCGCCGTCGACGGCCGGCGCGGTGTACGTCAGGTTC